>JANNSS010000133.1:0-40018 GCA_031402955.1 Saprospiraceae bacterium | reverse complement strand
CTCATCATAAAAAACAGAAATTCCTGGAAGAATACATTGACCTTCTCAAACAGCATGAGATTGAATATGATGAGCGGTATATATTTCAGGAATTGATTTGAATGATTTTCAAGTGCCAACCTTCCTTGGGGTTGAAACCCTGCAACTACAACTTTTGCGAGGGGTTGAAACTTTGCAACCACAACTTTGCGAGGGGTTGAAACCCCTCGCAACAATATCTGTCGTGCCTACGGCACTTTGATTTGGCAGCATTGTGCTGCCAATCTTTCGATACGAGTTTGAAAAACTGTATTTAATAGCATGTAAGTCGATGCCAAGTCATGCAAGTTTAATAATCACGACTAATTTTGTATCCTAGTTTTTCAACTCGCCGAATGAAAACATTTTGGCAGCTCATAGCTGCCGGATATAAGTGCCGTAGGCACGACCGACATTGTAACACCGGGTTTCAACCTGGTGAAAAAAATGGCGCAGGCCATCGCCAAGCCATACCAGTGCCGTAGGCACGACCGATTCTGTAACACCGGGTTTTAACCCGGTGAAAAAGCAAGCAGGAGCAACCTCTACTTCTGAAACACCCTCACATAATCCACAATCATATGCTGTGGGAATGGAGTTGATGCATCCGGACTACCTGGAAAGTTACCCCCAACAGCCACATTGAAAATAAAGAAGAAGTTTTTATTGAATGGATAAGCTACACCATTGAGGCTTGCAGGTGTTATCGTGTGGAACACCTCATCATCCACGAGAAACTCGATCAGGTTGTTTTCCCAGTTGATAGAAAATACATGAAATTCATCCTGGAAATTATCATCACCATCCAGATATTTTGCATTGCCGTTTTGTTGGGCCTGGCTAAAATTAGGTCCGTAATGAACTGTGCCTAGTACCCTATTGGGCAAATTACCACTGAGCTCCATGATATCAATCTCACCACAGGCGGGCCAGCTGACAGCATCGATATTTGAGCCTAACATCCATAAAGCAGGCCATAGTCCTTGTCCTTCAGGCAATGCAGCCCGGATATCAATACGACCAAACTTAAACTGTTGCTTTCCTTTGGTGATCAACCTGGAAGAAGTATAGTCACTGTCTCCAAAATTCTGCTGCTTTGCAGTGATGACCAGATTGCCATCAACAATGGATGTATTGTCTTCTCGATAATATTCAAGTTCGTTGTTACCCCAGCCACAATTATTAGGGCATCCATTACCGATCTCATAGGTCCAGTCATCAAGGTTGAGCGTCTCTCCATTAAACTCATCTGCCCAAACCAGGTTAAAACCTTCATAGGACTCAGGCGACTGATATCCGGTGGAAGGTATTATCAACCCGGCAGTATTATTGTCATCATCCTCAATGATAATGGTAGAGATGGCTTTTTCCACATAGGTATTCAACGGATTATAGAGTTGAACCGTGAAAGCTTCCCTTGGCTCCCGCACTTCGTCTCCCACCAGATTCAATTGAATGATCTTTTGCGTTTCACCCGGAGCGAATGTTAACTGTCCTGCAGTGAGTACCTCGTAATCAAAGTTCGCCTCTGCTGTTTCACCAACGGCAGAGAAAGTAACGATCGCATTCGTTGTGTTTTCTCCGGTTAGTGTTACCGTCAACTGAATAATCTGGTCGACATCTCCTTCCAGTATCGTCAGGTCATTGATCGTCATAACAGGCAAGTCAAGAGCGGGCGGTGTGCCATCATCCTCTTCAATACAGCCGGAATAGGTCATAGAGATGAGTACGATGACCGGCATCAGGATATAGGTCAATGCTTTAAAAGGCAGTTGTATAGATTTCATTTCACGCTAATTTTAATCATTTGTTCGTTATAAAACACATTCACTCTGCAGTTGTTGAATAGTGGATCAAATTTTCGGGGCCAATCATCTTAGCCTTATCATGAAGGGACACAATTAGCTTGTGTCCCTTCACAATTCAATAAGGATCAATTCCAATCCATATTCTCTTTTTGCCAACCAATTAATTGGCTGCATTCACCTGCTGATATACCAGGACTTCTCCCGGAATCTTTTCAAATCTAAATCAGCGCTATCACTGATAGACCCTGACGTAGTCTACGATCATTTGCTGAGGCCAGATCGCTGTATCAACACCCATCATACCTCCCCAGTTTCCACCTACCGCTATATTGAGCAAAAGATAGAAGTCGAGATCAAACGGCCACGCATCTGAGCCTTCATGCCTGTTGCGAAATGTGGAAAATACTTTGTCATCAAACAGGAAATCAATTTTATCTGCATTCCAGTCAATGCCATAATTGTGAAACTCGGTACTGAGGGTAGCACAAGAGACACCTTTGGATTGCTGTGTTCTTAACATCCCATTAAAGAGGTTCGTGTGGACTGTTCCAAAAATACTATCAGGTATATACCCCACGTGTTCCATGATGTCGATTTCTCCGCTGCCTGGCCAGCCTCCATAAACCCAGTCTGTTGGCAGCATCCAGATAGCCGGCCACACCCCTGTTCCTAAAGGTAGCTTCGCGCGAACATCAATACGGCCGTAGGTCCAGTCTCCTTTTTTCTTACTCACCAGACGTGCAGAAGTATAATCCCGGCTGCCCATTTTTTCACGATGTGCTTCAATGATCAGGTGACCATCGGTGACACGTGCATTTTCCAGTCTCCGGTCCGTATAATATTGCAACTCATTATTTCCCCATCCGCAAATCTTTGGGCAACCATCTCCAAGTTCATAGCTCCAATGGGTGGGATCAGGTAAACCATCATGATTAAATTCATCAGCCCAAACCAGTTTCATTCGCTTCGTCTCTTTGCTAAAAGAGCTCAGCGTAAAACACGCGATCGCCAGCAGGGTGATTCCTGTTGTGGATATAATTATGCTTGAGAACTTAAGTTTCATATCGAGTATTCCTTGCAGCGCATTATTGCACCATAAAGACCAGTTCAAACCAGCCTTGAGGGAGCGGCACACCATTAGGGTCACGCTGCCGTGCACGGACAATCAATTCCGTTTCGGTGAGGGAAACGATATCAAGGAGATTGTCAGAATCCCATACACCCATAAACTGCTCTTCCGGAATCAGCAACTGGTCTCTCCCTCCGATACCTGATCCTTCAAGAAAAATAAAATCTGCGATGCCGTGATCGTAGGGGATCACTTTATACCCATCCCAAGGATCTACCGAAGCACCGTTGTTCTTATTTTGATAAACCAGATTTTCAAACGTAAAGCAAAAGCCATCATCATATTGCGCGGCTTGCAATCCATCAGCAGGAGATGTGTACCAGGAGTAATCATCATAGGTAGGGCCTACCTTGACAGCCCCCGGTGTGTGGACAAATGACCAGCACTTACCACCGGGTCCACAATCACCGGTCAGCAATGCCAACTTAGGATTACACGATTGAGGAGCATCCTTGTCGATGATCACTTTTGTAGATGCTGATGGAGTCCCGCTTCCATTTGATTTGGAGACATAAAGCGTGATTTCAAACTCACCCTTTTTGGCGTACAACACGGTGTCCACTGCTTTCATCGAAGTCTTAGGTGTTCCTCCCGGCAGGTTCCAGAATCGCTGAAAACTCCCCTCCGACAAATCGCGGATGACGAATCGGTTGGAATCACCTTGCACCATCTCCACACTAAACAGCGGATCTTCCGGTGTGGGAGGCAATGAAAATTCGTCATCGCGATCAGGCGCACAACCTGGGATGGCGAAGGCGGAGATGACGATTAAGATGAAAAGGTATTTATACATCGTTGTTGCTTTTTGTTACCCCTAAATCCCCTAAAGGGGACCATTTTTTGTTACTGATATTTTGCCCCTACGGGGCAAGTATGCTTTTGTATTCGTTTTTTGTTACCGACATATAGCCCCGATGGGGCATCCCTTCTCACTGCTCATTGCTCACTACTAGGTTCACTACTAACTGCTAACTACTAACTGCTAACTGCTAACTTTCAATATCCAGGATTCTGTGACAATGCACCATTCGTCGCCTGGATTTGTGACTGTGGAATCGGAAATAATTCGTGCACGCCTGTAGTAAAGCCAAGACTGCCTAAAACTTCAGGCCCGCGGCCTGTGCGAACCAGATCAAAGAAGCGATGGGCTTCCATACCGAGTTCAAGACGACGTTCTCTGTAGATAGCTTCAAGAAGCGCAGGCCCTGAAAATGAAATAGCAGGAATACTGACCCTTGCCCTGACTTGATTTAATGAATTCCTGGCGCCTTCTTCATCACCTGTATGATACGACGCTTCCGCATGCATCAGCAACACATCTGAATACCTGATTACGCGGTCATTGGTCCCACCATTTGGATTAGGATCGCCAAAAGGAGCATCTTCACTCTTGTTGTTGAAATACTTTTTAGAATAATAAATGAAAGGAGCACCTGCAGCCGCATCTATCGTAAACACTCCCCTATCACCCATTTCATCACCCAACCTGAAAACGGTGGATACCAATCGCGGGTCTTCAAAACCTTCTGCAAAAAACTCATCTACAAAATCCTGGGTAGGAATATTGAATCCATATCCGGCAAATTGTCCGCGGGCCCTGGTAAACACATTGGTGAAGGTGCCTTCATTGGCATTATTCTTACCCCAGTTACCCCCGGAGGCATTCATGTATTGTATTTCAAAAACGGATTCTGAATTATTCTCTCCATAGACCGGAAATATGTCTGCATAGTCTGCGACTAAAACATACTCATTTGAATTGACGACCGCTTCAGCCGCCGCTTTTGCTTCAGGCCATTTCTGCCTCCATAGGTATGTCTTACACAAAAGGGAGAAAGCTGAGCCCTGTGTAATACGACCCAGATCAGCAATTGGATACTCACTACGTTTCCAAAGATCAACAGATGCCTCGGTCAGATCGCTTTCAATCAGATCCCATACCGCATCTGCAGTAGCTCTGGGCATGTTATATTCTGACGGCGCCAATACATGGTCAGCAAGGGGTACACCTCCAAACATCGTCACGAGGTTGTAGAAGCTCCATGCCCTGATGAATTTTGCTTCTGCCAGGATGCGTGCTTTGAGGTCCTGATCCATATCGATAGGCGGTACTTTTTCAAGCACCACATTAGCCCGGTATATCCCTTCGTAATCAGCACCCCACTCCGACTCAAGCAAATCTGTATTTGATTGGCCCTGAAACGTTTCGAGCAACAACAAGGAATACACATCATTATCACTGCCACCGCCTTTTTCAGCATCGTCTGACATAATATCACCCCAGAACCACCTGAAGTGGCCAGCAGGTGATAGCTGGAATTGAATTGAAGCATAGGCCGCATTGACTGCAGCGATAGCATCAGCTTCATTGCGATAAAAGTTCTCTTCTGTGGTTCCAACGATCGGGGATTTCTCGAGAAATTCCTTATCACAGGCACTGAGGACAATGACCATCAGTATAACCGGAATACATATTTTTTTCATGGTGTCTAATTGATTGTTAAAAGGTCAGACTTACTCCACCCATCACTGTCCTCGCCTGCGGATAAAAACCACGGTCCATACCGATATCCAGACTACCACCGACATTACCTATCTCCGGATCCTGGCCGGAATAGGAAGTGAACGTAATCAGGTTTTGTGCGGTCATATAGATTTTAAATTTCTCAAACTTCATTTTCTGCAACCACGCTCTTGGCAGGTTGTAACCAATGGTTAATGTTTTCAATCTCAGGTAAGAACCATCTTCAATGAAGCGGTCAGAAATGCGAATGTTCTGATTGAGGTCATTGAGGCTGACATGTGGCTCATCGTTTGAGGTGCCCGGGCCAGTCCAGCGCTCAAGTGCTGAAGAAGGACGGTTGACATAAGTAAAATCGTAGCGTGTAAAGTTCTTGAATATATCATTACCCTGGGAGCCTGAGAAAAACAGATTCAATTCAAAACCCTTCCACTCCAGGTCACCTGTTATACCATATGTAAATTCAGGTGTCGGATTTCCAATATAGGTCTGATCATTGACATCGATCACACCATTTCCATCCAGGTCCTGGAAGCGAATATCCCCCGGGGCAGTTGCATCATTTTGAAAAGCAGCAGCCTCTACTTCTTCCGTTGTTTGGAAAATACCGTCCGTGACATAGCCAAAGAAGGAAGCAAGCGGGTGGCCTACATCGGTCTTGGCTGCATTAGCATTGGCAAACTGGACATATCCTGAGAGCACGGGTTCCCCTCCTTTGCCAAGACCTGTTACTTCACTTTGGACAAAGGCGATATTGCCGCCGATGGAATACTTGAAATCATGATCAATATTGCGATACAACAATGCGAGTTCCACCCCTCTGTTTTCAGCAGTAGCTACATTCTGAATAGGTGCAGCCGTACCGGACACTAATGGAATAGGCGCTGCATAAAGCATGTCTGATGTTTTCTTAATATAATAATCACCCGTGAAATTGATTCGCCCTTCATACATCTCCATATCGACGCCGAAATTCATTTGCGTGCTGGTCTCCCATTTAAGATCAGGATTGGCTGCACTGAGTGCAACACTTCCGTTTGTAATATTTTCCTCCGGACCAAACGTATAATTCTGTCCGCTAAACACGACGGTCGTATAGCTGTAGTCCCCGATCCGGTCGTTACCATTCTGGCCCCAGCTGGCGCGCACTTTAAAGAAGTTAATCAGATCCACTTTCCAGAAATCGGCGTGGCTCATGATATATCCCGCGGAGAAAGAAGGGAAATAGCCAAATCGATTGTTGGCCCCGAAGCGGGAAGATCCATCTGCACGGAATGTCGCAGAAAACAAATAGGTATTGTCATACACATAATTTGCTTTTCCAAACCAGGAAAACAAGGACGACTCACTGGCTGACTGATAGGCACTCTGCGATGCTATCGGATCAATCGTATTAGATATGTATGCATCATCGGGATCGTTAGATGGCAGGTTTGTATTTGCTCCACCACTGTTATCATACCGGTTTTGTAAAGCAGTAGTGCCCGCGATGAGCGTAACATCATGCACATCATTGTACATGTTTTGGTAGGTCAGGACATTCTCCCACTGGTTGTTCTTCCAGGTATTGTTACCGACTACTACACTGTTGACGAGTCTCTTTTCTGCCGGCGGTGCTTCACTGATGGATGGAATATTGCTCAGGTCAAACTGCGGAAAGAAAATCTGTTGGACAGCAAAGGTGATATCCAGACTGTATGCTGAGCGGAAGGTCAATCCTTTTGCAATTTTAAAATCCCCATACACGCTACCGACAAACCGGTTGCTGGTCCAGGTATTATAGGTCTGTTCGATCCCATTGACTGGATTTGCAATATCTGTGGTTGAATAAGTTGAATAGGCATAGGTGCCATCTGCTTTCCTGACAGGGGTGACCGGATCCATATTCAATGCCCTGATGACTGGTGAATCGTACTGACTGTTTTCGATCAATCCATCCCGCTGCAGCCATGTGAAACCAAGGTTGTTACCTATGGTCAACCAGCTTTTGAGATCATGTGCCCCATTGAGGCGCACCGTACCGCGTGTAAAATTTGCTTTATCTCCCCCGACAATTCCGTCCTGGGAAAAGTAATTTCCAGAAAGTGTATATGCTGATTTTTCTCCGCCTCCTGTAAACGTAAGTTGATGGCTGACGATGGGTGCAGCTTCAAAAACGGCTTCCTGCCAGTCGGTACCTTCTCCCAATGCATCGGGATTGGCAAATTCTCGGAGGGGTGTTTTTCCGGCAGCGATATATGCTTCATTCTGGAGAATGGCATATTCGCGTGCATCCAACAAATCAAGGAGCCGGGCCGGTCGTTGCATACCATAATAGGCATCATAACTTATCCGACCGGCCTGGTTCCTCTTGCCACCTTTCGTAGTGATGAGGACTACCCCGTTTGCGCCACGTGATCCGTAGATCGCAGCAGAGGCGGCATCCTTCAGCACATTCATAGTCTCTATATCATTTGGATTGAGAAAATCCAATCCATCTACTGGTATACCGTCTACGATATACAATGGGTCATTGTTGTTGATCGTCCCTACTCCACGCACCCGCACTGTCAATGCACTACCCGGTGAACCTGAAACCTGTGCTACCTGCACACCAGCTACACGGCCTTGCAAAGCCTGCTCAACACGTGTAATCGGCCTCTCGGCAATTTCCTCTGCATTGACAGTTGAAACGCTACCGCTGATATTGGATCGCTTCTGGACACCATAACCGGTCACCACTACCTCGTTGAGTAGAGATACTGATTCCTCCAACACGACATCAATACTGGCGCGGTCACCAACCACCTGATCTTGTAAGGCATACCCGGTATACGAGAAGACCAAAACAGCATCTCTGTCAGGCACCGTAATGGAATAATTGCCATCAAAATCAGTGACGGTGCCCGTAGTGGTGCCTTGCACCATAACGGTCACGCCTATAGCTGCCTGGTTGTCTGTTGCCTCAGTCACTCTTCCTGTGATGGAAAGCTGTGCCTGGGCGACCAAAGCCAAAAACAAAAACGCGATGAGAATAGGAATGCGCATGATATTTACATTAAATGCATTAAACCCGTGAGTCAATCAAAACAAAAGATGGTTATCTGAAATATCAGTGCACAAGTTTACGTGTGTAAAAACGGTTTCCAACCTTTACAGTAACCATGTAGATGCCTGCTTGCAAATCATTGGTCTGAACATTAAATGTTGAACTTCCATCAGCCACTACCCATTGCCTGATCACCTGCCCAAGACTATTGGAAAGTGTGATGTGTTTTTCAGTAGTACGATCGTCACCAAAATCAAGCACTGCATATCCATTGCCGGATGGGTTACCATTCAGATTAAAAACCATCGCATCCTTTTGAGGTGTGATCGTGGACGTTGTGCATGTGGCATCCAAACATGAACCAAAGCAATTCGAAATTTCTGTATCCACTTCGACAACAGGCAAGAAACGGTCATTGAAATTATTGGGATCGCCGCAGGATTGACCAGAAAGATCTTCTTTGCAGCTATAATCCGGACATGGTCCATTCGCATACGTGTAGAAAGAACTAAAGTTTCTCCTACGTGGCACTTCAACTTCATAGATGCCATCCAAATCATCGTCATGCATCTCGTATTTGCCTCCAGGCACATCAAAATTCCCACCACCTGCTAGCCAGACACCATCAGGATTTGGAGTGGTACTACCCAGACCAAGTCTGAAGGTGAGCTTCACTTCTTCGCCGCACTCATAGCAACTGTTGTAGCAAAACACAGGTATATCTCTGTCAGCGCTGACCGTCAGTAAGCGGTTTACAAATTGCCCTGAAGGGTCTCTTTTGGTACATTCTTCTGTACCGATAAAGCTTTCTTGTCCCAGCCAGTTATCCAGCGTCACTTTGTATTCATATGCACCATTTGGAACTACGATACTTCCTTCCCAGATACCGTCAAATTCAGGATCCGCAAGTGGGTTAGCATCACCTGACCAGTTATTGAATTCACCACTCAGGTAGACCTGGTCAAAATTTTCACTGTATTGATTCATGTCCACTTTAAAGGTGACTGTCCTCGGTTGTGGAGCTCCACTTCCTTTAGTAACAATATCATCAAAATAGGAGGTGACATCAGTTCCTGTTCCAGGAGTACCAAAATCAAAGAAGAGAACGATCGTTGTATAGGTACCGGAAGCTGCTTCAAACGGAGCTTCAATAGAAGGCACGCTGGCATCAAAACATATTTCTTCCCACTCGCCCACTTTGGTGTTAGCGACGGTAGTGATCCAGTTTGGATTACCTGAGGTTGATCCTTCCAGTTTTAAAGCGAGATTGCCGATATGGTCCATATGGACTTTGATGCAAACCTGACCACCTGTGCCGAGATCAACCGGAGTGGTGGGAGCAGGGTTGTTAAACGCGCCAGCCCATACTTCCGCAACGGCAGGTTTTACATAATCGCTGACATTAGCGCTAGTATTGATTCCTGTAGGATTAGGATTAGCGACGATATTATTAAGTGTGCCATCCTGGGCACTACCAAAATACTGGAAGCCGGTGCTGGTCTCTGGTGCCTCAAAATCAAGCACGGTGGTTACCACTTCACCAATTGGTAAAGCTTCAATATCATCAAAGTAAGAAGTTACATCAACGCCGGTACCTGCAGTCCCAAAGTCGAAGAACAAAACAACGCGTGTGTAGGTGTGCCCGTTGGCCGCGGTAAATGGTGCCTCAATGGACGGTAATGTAGGGTCAAAGACCAGGGTCTCCCATTCATTGACCTTCGTGTTAGGAACTGTTACGACCCAGTTATCTCCTCCATCTGTCGATCCTTCCAGTTTTAAGCTTAAGGATCCTATATGATCCATGTGCACATTGATCGCCATCATATTATTTGAGATGAGATCGATTGCGGTTTCAGGATTTGGATTTGAAAAACAGCCAGCCCATACTTCAGAGACGGCAGGCTTAACGTATTGAGTAACATTTGCGCTGGTGTTGATACCAGTGGCATTTGGATTTGCGATCACGGAGGTAAGTGTTCCGTCCAGGGGACTACCAAAATACTGGAATACAGTGCTCGTAGCGGGTGCTTCAAAATCAAGAATCACCACAGGAGCCGGAGCGCTTGGTAATGCCTGGATGTCATCAAAGTAGTATGCAACATCGGTACCGGTGCCTGCTGTACCAAAGTCAAAGAACAAAACAACACGCGTGTAGGTATGGCCAGCGGCAGCAGTATTCGGTGGGTCAACGGAAAGCTGGGACGCATCGAACACGAGCGTTTCCCACTCATTGACCTTCGTGTTTGCCTGGGTCAGTAACCAGTTATCTCCACCATCTGTGGAGCCCTCCAGCTTAAGACCGACATTTCCAATATGGTCCATGTGTACCTTAATGGACACTTTACCATTCGAAATGAGGTCTACGGCTGTCACCGGGTTAGGATTTGAAAAGCAACCAGCCCAAACCTCAGCTACCGCAGGCTTGATATATTCAGCTACCATACTGCTGGTATTCTCGCCGGTTGGATTGGGGTTGGCAATGACCTGGTTAAGTGATCCATCGATAGTACTGCCGAAATATTGGAATGTCGTACTCGTACCCGGGGTTTCAAAGTCCAAGATGGTGGTTTGAGCTGTAGTGAAGGTCACTACACAAACCATAAACAGAAAGGAAAGTAGATTTTTGATCATTGTGTTTAAATATTTTAGGAAAACAGAATAAAATTTCCCCTCATTGAGAAAATCCAACAAATATGACTGATTTTTGTGTGAATAGTATAATTTTGTATTACGACACTACTACAACCGCGCATTTTTTTTATTACGACACCACTACGACACCACTACGACAAGGCTGACTTCCAGGTTCCTGAAAGGTATGCTGACTTGCAGTATTATCAGGCCTCCTGAGTTATAAATTATGTCTGACCGTCCAAATATCCACTACATTGTCCTCCTGGCGATCCTTCTGATGGCAACTCCGGAAGCCGATTGTCAGAGCTTGAACATCGGGATACCTCCAATGTGGAATTTCTCGAATAAAACGTACAAAGCAGGCACCCAAAACTGGGATGCTGATCAGGACAGCCGAGGGGTCATGTATTGGGCAAACAATGAGGGCTTGCTGCGCTATGATGGCAACAACTGGATATGCCTGCCCGTCACTAATCACACCATTATCAGGTCAGTAGCGATCGATTCCGCTGATAAAATCTATGTAGGGGGCCAAAGCGAACTGGGGTATTTTCTTCCCGGCCAAAATGGATGCCATACCTATCATTCCCTGGTAGATCTGCTTCCTGAAGATCAGCGGGCCTTTGAGGACGTCTGGGACATCGTGATTTATAACCATGACATTTTTTTTCGAACCAATCAGGTGGTTTTCCAATATACCGGGGGGGAAATGATAACCCACAAGCCGGAGGGCAGCCTAATTTCTATGTTTGTGACTGGAGAAGGCTTAAGCATTCAAACAACTTCCTTCGATCTGTTGATCTTCAAAAACGGTGGTTTTCAGCCATACTTCAAGGTGGCGGGGCTGCAGAGTACTATTACCGGGGCTTCGGCCTGGGACGGAGATACCATCATCCTCAGCACCTTAAAACAAGGCCTGTTCTACCTGGCAAATGGCAATACCGGGCGCTGGACTACCTTATATGATGATCTGATAAAGGAAAAACGTGTATACTCCTCCACTACCCTTCCAAATGGAAATCTTGCGCTAGGTACTTCCCTTGACGGGTTGATCGTCATCGACAGACAAAGGCGTGTGATCCGGCACCTCAACAAAAAGAGCGGACTTCAAAACAACAATATACTGCACACCTTCAGTGACCGGGCCGGCAATGCCTGGCTTGGCCTGGACAATGGCATTGACTGTGTCGTCCTTGACTCCAGGTACACCAGTATATTTCCTGACGGCGAAATGCAGGCCACCGGCTACAGTGCATCGGTATTTGAAAACAGGCTTTACCTGGGCGTGTCTAACGGGGCTTATGTGGCGCCATGGCAATCGTACTATGATCCGGAATTGGGATCTTTTTTTAAAAAAGTAAACGGGACCGATGGCCAGGTCTGGAGTTTCAATCCTGAAGGCGGTGAGTTAGTGATGGGGCATCATGAAGGGTCATTCATACTGAGTGCCAATAATTCAAGACTGCTATCATCAGAGCCAGGCGCCTGGACCTTTGTAACCATGTCAGATGAATATATGCTGGGAGGCACTTACACCGGCCTGGTATTGTATCGTAAAGAAAAAGGACAATGGGTCTTTGACCGGAAACTGGACGGACTAAAAGAATCCTGCAGGATCATGGTCAAGGATGAAGATCAATCTATCTGGATATCCCATCCCTACAGAGGCGTGTATAATGTCAGGTGGAATGCTGAAAATAAAGATGCCTTAGACATTCGGTTTTTCAACCAGGAAAACGGATTACCCACCAACCTCAACAATTATGTGTTCCAGATCGCAGGAAAAGCCGTCTTTGCAACCGAAAAAGGAGTGTTTCATTTTGACAAGTCAAAAGACATCTTCGTACCTGCGGAGGATTTTAACCGGTTATTAGACAAAAAACACCGTGTGCGATACCTTAGGGAGGATGTAAAAGGAAACGTCTGGTATGTCACTGACCATGAAGCCGGCATAATGATCGTCAATGATTTTGGGCTTAAAAAAGAAGTGCACAAAAAAGTGATTCCGGAGCTGGCGGGAAAACTTGTCGGTGGATTTGAGTTCCTGCTACCTGTGGATGATCATAACATCATCATCGGTACGGAACAAGGTTTCATTTATTACGCAAGGGATCAGGAAGGCCCATCCGATACCTTGTTGCAGGTCATCATGAGTAATATTGCCGCCAGTGGGACAGGGGACTCCCTATTGTTTGGAGGCTTCCCGTCGGAGAACTTCATCCAGTCACCAGATAAAGTGCCAACCTTGGAGGCAGGCCTGAACAATCTGAGTTTTTCATTTTCAGCAACTGAATACAAAACACCCTCGCTCGTTGAGTATAGAATCCAATTGCAGGGACTTGATGCCGAATGGTCGCTATGGTCAGCAGAAACTAAAAAAAACTACACCAACCTCGGGCCGGGTAAATATACTTTTCAAGTCCAGGCTCGTATAAAGGATGGTCACCAGAGTGAAATCCTGTCCTATAGTTTCAAGATACGTCCCCCATGGTACAGGAGCACACCGGCTTTGACCATTTATGGACTTGGGTTTTTGGGCATCTTCTTAGGATTTATTGTACGCCAGCGACAAAAATTTGAAACTGAAAAGGCGCAGATGACTGAAACGCATCAGCAAAAAGAGGCTGCACACCTCCGCGCTGTGGAGCAATCCAAAGCTGCATTGATGGACATCCAAAATGAAAAACTGGAAGCTGAGATCACGTATAAGAACCAGGAACTGGCCTTGACCACGATGCACCTGGTACAAAAGGCGGAAATCCTGCTGACGGTACAGGAAGGCCTCAATCAGATACTGGGGAAATCACCTGATCAAACAGTCAAGAAGGAAGTCCAGACATTGGTCAACCTTCTCAATTTTGATCTAAAGCTAGATGAGGACTGGGAGCACTTTGCACTACACTTTGACCAGGTACACGTCAATTTCCTTCAACATCTCCGGGAAGGATTCCCTCAGCTAAGTGCAAATGACTATAAACTCTGTGCGTATCTGCGGATGAACCTCAGCACTAAAGAAATTGCACCGTTGTTGAATATTTCTGTGCGTGGAGTTGAAGGAAGCCGATACCGACTGCGCAGGAAACTCAATCTGCCAAATGATGCTAACCTGACGGAATTCATTCTGCAGCTTCCTTCGCTATCGTTGCCTAAATAGGCAGGCGGATCAGACAGGATATCCTTTAAATAGAAAAAGGCGGGCATAAAGCCCGCCTAATTCTCAGAAGACCCTCTCCTTAATTTTTATTGTTGACTGTCAGATCCTTTATTGCCTGACCCAGTTCATCCATATCATGATTAAACTCACGCTTGAATGACTCCCAGTCGCTTTGATTTTTCTCATAGTTGCTGATATTGGTTCTCAGATCTTTATTTTTCTGTTCCAGCGCAATAATGTTTTTCTCATACATTGCATCAAAGGTCTTTCCTGATTTCTTCATTTTCACTCTAAGCTCACCGATACGGATTTCATTCTCTTTGATTTTTACTTCCGATTCGCTTTTGAAAACCCTCCATTCTTCTGCATTAGCCACTTTAACGGCGACTGCCTGGGCTTCTGCTTGCACCTCTTTCAATTCTTCTTTCGCCTCATCTACATTCTTATTGGCTGCATCCATTTTATCTGAAGAGGATTGACATCCACCGAATATAGCCACTGCCAGAATCAACAAGGAGACGCGAAAGTTTATCACTAATGTTTTCATGTATACTAAATTTAAATTGGTGACTTGATGAGGTTAAAAGATCCGTTTACCGGGCAGACCGGCAAACGGTATTCCTACGTAAAGCTGATGATCAAAGCGCCGCTATGATCTCAAGCAATTGTTCCTTTGTCTTGCCCAGGCGCTTCTGCAATTTGCCGAACATGACGTCCTTCTTGCCCTCTTCGAACGCAAGATCCTTGTCTGTTAAAAAAACATAACGTTGCCTGATCTTTCTTTTTTCCAGTATCCAGGCTAATTTTTCTTCCTTAGGTGTCATATATCTTCAAAATAATTTACATTTCTAAAAGGGGGGTGTTCTCAAGGCCCTTACCCTTCCAATCTCACGTATAGATGATATCTTCCAACAGCATGTAAACATATTGGTCAAATGGACACAAGCATATGTTCGTCATGCTGAAAAAAGGACCATTATATACGGACATTGTTCAGCGAATCCAGCACTCCAAATGCACGCAACAGCCATAAGACTACGACGATGACAACTACGATATTCAGGATGTTTTTAATCTTCCGATCCATCGGAATGTAGCTATTGACCAACCATAGGATAACGCCTACAACGATCAATACAAGTAATACTGAAACTAATGACATAAAGGTGGTTTTTATTTGATAATACCAAAGATACCAGCGGATACCCTTGAAAGAATTATACTATTATGAAGAAGAATTATACTATTCACACTTCGGGATTCCGGAAAACAAAGTTTACCTGCTGACAAGAAGTGACCTGGGATTAAGTCCACCACATCGCATAAAAAAACCCGTTCTTGGGAAAACGGGTTAATAGGATATGTGGGATTGGTTTGTATATCAAAACTATAATGTGTCAGAATATAAAGGAAACACCTAAATAAGCGGAGTAGGTTTTGATGTGTGCTTTATCGAGCACATAGTACGAGTTGGTAGAGTTATTATTGCTGTTGTCGCTAATGTCGATTAAGCCATAGACACCTCTGAAGCCAAGGCCTAATCGGAATGTCCTGGCGGCATTGAGCCCAAAATCGACACCTGCACCATAAGCAAATCCAAGATCACCTTTTTTGACGGAGAGGACAGCCTCATTGTCCGGATCACCTCCATCGGAGGTGAAGAGTTCACTGCCAACACTGATCCCAATCTGTGGACCAAAGACAGCATTAAAATTGACTGGTTTTAATTTGCCGGTGTTGAAGGAAAGCAATAAAGGAATATTGATGTATTCCAACTTGATCTCCTTCTCAACATCATCTTCTGTGTACTTCTGATTCAGGGTGCTATAGATAGCCTCTCCCTGAAGACCAAAATGATCTGTGAAATTAAATCCAACGAAGATGCCGGCTCCAAAACCAAAAGTGGCATCACCTGAAATCTGTCCACCGGATGATGTTTGTACATCCAGGGATGAAACAGTGGGCATAAATCGGACACCGAATTCCCCTTTCTGCGCGCTTGAAAATTGAGGCACGAAAGCCAGGAAAACAAATAGCGATAACGCTATAAAAAACTTATAAAATACAAATTGCATAGTATGGTTGTTAAAAGAGTGATAAAAAATAAACAGCCGGTTGAAGGGCTCCTGAATGCATGTCAGACTACTCGTCTGCCCTGAATGATCCTGACCAGTATGACGATGATGGCAATGACCAGGAGAAGATGTATAAGTCCGCCTGCATTATATCCGACAAATCCAACCAGCCATCCAATAATCAAGACAGCGATAATGATGTTTAATAGATTTCCCATGGCAAATATGTTTTAAATTGTGATTGAAAAAAAAGGATGAACTGTTTTCGTATGTACGACAATGCATACATGGTAATGTTGATTAAAGCAACAAGATCAATAGCAGAATAATGATAATGATCGCTCCAACTGAAAGGTATACGCCCTGGCCCGCTGCCCGGAGATCGCTTTTGATCATCTTCACCTCCTTGCGGAGCTCCTTCTTTTCGACTTTACCAAGAGCTGACATGTCCATCGCATGGATTTCATCTAGTCTGTTAAGCATAACTGTAACTTCCGCAGGAACTGGTGCAGGTGTTGCAGGTACAGAGCGGGTTTCAACTCCTGCTTGTAGCTGAACAGGAATAATCGAAAACAACATAAACATTGTGAGGGTAGCTAAAAGCAATTTTTTCATGTGAGTTTGATTTTGTTGTGAATACATTTTCACTCCACAAAGGTGATCATGATGGTGGGCAGCCGTGTTACACAACTATGCAAATATTTTATATAATTCACACGCTCCATTCCGTCATTGGTGTGCCATTCCTCCGGAAAGGGCTTCAGGCTAAATGCGATTGAAAAAAGATTACCTTTGTTACATCAAAATGCTTACCTTGGTTGACAAGTAGAGCATTCCCGATGCTTTCCGTAACCACTTTTTCTCTCACCTCTATTCAAAAACAAATGAAACGAATTAACCAATTATTCTGTGCAGGATTGGTGCTTTGCACATTAGCTTTCACCTCAGCTTGCAAAAGCGAACCTAAGGCCGCGGAGGAACCCATTCCTTCCACTAGCTTTAAGTTTACCATGATCACACATCCTGTAAAAGACTACAATGCATGGAAACCAGCGTACATGGCACACGATTCTATGCGCACTGCCAATGGCATTTCCAGTTATGTCCTGGGACGCGGAACAGATGATACCACCATGGTATTTGTTGCAGATAAATTCAATGATCTGGCGAAAGCAAAAGAGTTTGCTACTTCACCTGGCCTAAGAGCAGCTATGGAATCAGCTGGTGTAACCGGAACGGCCACTATCGCTTTTGCTGAAATGCTCCGTCTTGACACCACCACGAATGACCAGAAAAACAGAGTGTTGATCTCACATCGTGTCAAAGATTTTGATACCTGGCTAAAAGCATATGACAGTGAGGGAAGAGCAACACGTACTGCAAATGGAATGGCAGATAGGGCTATTGCCCGCGATCTGGATGATCCCAACACGGTATATATTGCATTTGTCATCAATGACAGGGAAAAAGCTAATGCCCGGATGCAATCAGAAGAGTTGAAAAAACTGATGACTGATGCCGGCGTAGAAGGGCCTCCGACCTTTTTCTTTTATACTGTACAGGAGTAAACTTTCTACGCGCTTTCCTTTTCGGATCGAATACATCTGAGGAAAATAAAAGCAAGCCCCTGCAAATGGCTCATTTGCAGGGGCTTTGCTTTTGGATCCAATAGTAAAAAATATGCCACCCTTTGCGTAACCGATTTGTTACATAACTAGTCCGTATTCATGAGACCAGTTGTAGTTCAGGGCCTGGGGAATATTCCAACGCCAAATGCACTGAGTCAATGTATTCGCGCTGGGAGTAACATTATATACCAGGATATCATCATTCGCCCTACCCTGACAGACCACTTCTCTTCCAATAGCGTGATGCGCACACTTTACCTGGCCTGAACAAGAATGTTTACTTTTGGCATTGTGGGAGGTGTACTTTTTTCATCGAACTTGAGGATACTCATAAAATGTCTGTGGGTTTTATCCATGGTCTTGTTCATCGATTTAATCATGTTGGGTTGTGGCGGCCGTAAAAGTGAAGACCGGCCTCAACCTCTATTGGATTCCATCCCTATCACCATTCCTTTGTCCACCTTCAATCTGCCGGTGTCGTATTCCATCAGGTCACTTGAATCCTTTCTCAACCAGAAAATCCAGGGCGATTTCCTGAAGACTATAATCAGGCCAGAAGGAAAAGAGAAACTGGAAATAAAGGTTGAGATGTCAAAGTTGAAAAAAATAACACTTGAAAGACATGGCCAGGTGCTGGTATGCAAGGTTCCCTTGCAGGCGGTTCCAACGATACTGCATTCAGGTGTTAACATCATCACCAAAGGCATTAAACCTGTGGAAACAGAAGTGCTCCTTGAACTCCGGACTCCTGCATCCCTGGATTCCAAATGGCTAATGTGGAATCCGGAGGAGCCCAGGTTTCGTGTAGCTACAATCCTACACATAGTCCATTCATATTTTTCAACTTTGAGCAATAAATTTGTGTTTTAATGAACAAGTGGTTTACTCCATATGAAGTATTAAAAATGGTGACGTATGATAATGCTCAACTTTTGCTCCTGAGCGGTGAGCGCAATCCATATAAAGAAGGTAAACTGGGTGTCATCTAAGAAGGTGCTTATGCGGATATGATTTTAGTAGACGGCAGTCCACTGAAAGATATCTCGCTATTGGGTGATCCGGGCAAAAATTTGTTGCTGATCATGCAGGACGGGATCATCTATAAAAACGTCATCCGGTAAAACTTTTACAACAATATTTGTGTGCCTTCATTTCATCCCTTTGCCATATTCAATTTAATTTATTATGAAACTATACCTCTTCACTACACTCAATATAATCATGTTCTTTTCCGCCTGCACGGGCACTAAAAAAACAAAAGCCATGGATACCCAACTCAACCTTAATGGTACCTGGGAACTGAATTATATTTCAGGCCCTCGAATTGCTTTTGACGGATTATATCCTGATAAGAAACCTTTCATCACCTTCGATGTGGCCAATAAAAAAATAAACGGAAATACAAGCTGTAATAACTTCAACGGGCCATTTAAAGCTGATGGTGCGACGATTGATTTCACCTCGCCACTTGCCATGACCAGGATGTTTTGCCAGGGTGAGGGAGAAGCTACATTTGTAAAAACTCTTGAAAAAGTTACCAGCTGGTCGATCCCCGAAGAAAATACCCTCAATCTGATCATGGGGGATATAGCCGTGATGCGTTTTTCAAGAATGTCCCGGTAAGAGGCTATTTAAGAATAGCGGTATAGTGCATATAATCAGAAAGCGGTCAATCTAGTTTCTGTTTGGAAAATGATTTAATGATTCCGTTTACATGGTGTTTACATTCTTGAAAATGTAGCAATAAACCTACACAGGTAGTACTCTAATATCCGCTAATATTGTTGTTTAATTATTTCATTGAGTTTGAAATAAACTTGTTGGTGCAGCTGGTTTACATTTCATAAAGACCTTTCCTCTTTCAGAAAGTAGATTATTTATTTTCTAAAACAATATGTTTATGCTACAGTTATTAACCAGAAAATGGTGGGTAGTCCTGCTTCAAGGAGTTTTACTCATCCTGCTTGGTTTCTATATTTTTCAGCACCCTGCAATGGTGTTGACCAGTGTTTCCATCTGGGTTGGCCTTTTCATATTTTTAAGTGGCGTATTTGGCATCTTTTCCGCCTTAGGAACTGATGGCTCAGAGCACAGGGGAATGTTGATTTTATGGAGTGTGCTGACAGCCACCTTTGGGTTTTTGCTGCTGACCAATGTCCTGGTTACGATGGCCATACTGACCATGTTGTTCGGCATATGGATGTTGGCCGGTGGGTTGCGCTTAACTGCCGCAGGATGGTCTTTGAAAAACACCAATGGTATAGGCTGGATTGTAATCATTGCAGGCCTATTCTCCTTGGTGGCTGCTTTTATGGTGATGTTCAATATCGGGGCAGGTGCTGTCGGTATAAGCATGCTGTTAGGCATCCAGGTCCTGCTTGCAGGAATATCATTAGCTGTTCTTTCTTTTGTTAAAAAATCAATAGGAGGTGCTGTAAAAGAAAAAATTGAAGGAATCAAAAATAGTTAGTCAACCGAAACTTTCTCTCCCCCTATTTATAGATGTCAAATTATTGATTAACACAAGTCCGGTAATGATTTCATGCCTTCAAATAATCTATAAACCTATAAATTCATTTAATTAAAAACAGAAAATCATGAAAAGCGTAACCATTCGTTCATTTCTAATGGCCTTTGTTATATTGGCCTCTACTACCAATTGCGGCACGAGTTCTAGTTTACTTGGCGCCGGCTCATCTTTAATGTCCTCTTTAGGAGGAAATGCCGGTCTGTCATCATTTACGAACCTCCTCAAGACACCAGGCCTTGATAAATTACTGGGCCCTGCTTTGAAAGGCAAATTTACCATGCTTGCTCCTTCCAATGAAGCTCTTGCAAGCCTTGGCACCGACATGCTTGGCAAACTATCTAATCCTTCTAATATTGGCGATCTGGCCAATGTATTAAAAGGCCACATTGTTCCTGGCAAACTGGATCCTTCAGCGTTATTGAAAGGCGGATTGAAATCATCAGGAGGGAAAAACCTTGACCTCAGCGGTGTGAACCTGGGAAAAGTCATGGGTGATGATAAATTCAATATCATTCCGATCGATAAGTTACTGAAATAATGAGCATGTGAAGCACCTTATCAGGTAAATCATAGGCTTCAGGACTCATGATTTCCCATTTAATACCGCAATGGAAGGTCATCCCTGCCATTGCGGTTTTTCTTAATATCCTCTTATACACGAATACGTGGCAGCCAATACCTGGCCTCTAAAAATTAAAAATCAGTACCTTCGCATTAACTAATTTGACTATGAAAATGAAAAACAAAATATTTATCGTCATCCTTTCTGCCTTCATGGCCAGCAGCGCATCTGCTCAGTGGAGTGTAGGCGCACGTTTTGGTGGGTCCTCCGGCGTCAGTCTGAAGAGTTATTCTAAAACTGGCACCACCCATTTTGAATTTATTACAGCCTTCAACTTTGATGAAAACGTAGAAGGTTTTTCCGTGACGGTTCTGGGTGAAAAATTTGGTGCTTTTTCTGAAGACGGAAAGTTGGGTGCAATCCTGGGTGTTGGTGAAACCATGGTATTTGGTGATGAATTTCTCCTCGGCGTTAGCGGCATACTTGGGTTTGACTGGCGAATAGGCCGGATTGGATTACAACTGGATTGGCTGCCTACCTGGATATTTGTCAACGATAGTTATTTCAGCCCGATCAATGCTGCCGTCACTGCACGATGGATGTTTGGTGGCCGGATCAAGCCAAAATATTAATCATACCCTATTTGACAGGGCATTTGCCTACATCACCAAATCACACATTCAGTGAAACTATCTGTATACCTTAGTTTTCTTCTTTTGTTTTGTGGCCAAACCTTGTTTGCCCAGCTATTTCAATTCAGCCCATACTATGGGACTACCCTTCCCATGCCTTTGAAAGCATATTATGGTAGGTTCATTACTGATGGCGGGCCCAATTTCGGTGCTAATATATCCTGGGGTAATGGCTACAATGCTGGAGGTATTTCCCAGAATGCTTTTTTTGAACTACAGTATAATTACAGCAAGAGCGGACTTGTCTATGAGGAATATAATGGAGGCCATGAAGATCTGGGTGATCTGAAAGTGCACAATGCCCTGGCGGGAATCACCAAAGGTTCAGGTAACGGAGTTATAGAGGGCTATGGCGGCTGGTATGCCGGAGTCACTATTTTCGATGTGGAAGATCCGGAGGCGTTTGATTACACACGTTTTACTATGGCCGTTGGTGCCGGTATCAAATACTACGCTACCCCGGTCGTCGGCATCCGGTTACACACCCAGCTCTATCTCCCTTTCTGGGCCAGCAGCACCTATCTGGGGTGGTCAGGCGGCACCAATTCAGGCACCATTTCGTCTATCATCAGCCCGTATATGAATTTCAATGTTGGTATCTTTGCCAATATTGACAATTCGTATTAATCCGGTTGTTGAATTTATGCCCTCGAAATACGCAAACCCATTTATCCGCAAACCATTAAAAATATTTATATGAAAAATGTTTTATCACTACTCGCACTCTTATCGATAGTCTTTCTTAGTGCCTGCAGTCCATCCATGAAAATCACGGGCAACTGGATGAACAAGGATATGATGGGCAAGGGAAATTATAAGAAAATTTTCCTGTTTGCGATTGCCTCTGATATGGGCGCCAAGCAATCTGTCGAAAATGCCCAGGCAAAAGCAGCAGCCGCTGAAGGAGTCACCACAGTAAAAAGTTATGAAGTTTTTGGCCCTAACTTCCTTGCTCAAAAACCAACGAATGAACAGATCATGGCCAAAATCAGGGAAACCGGATGTGATGCTGTCTTCACGTCAGCGCTGGTCGATGTCAAATCTCAAACTCGTTATGTACCCGGTACAACCAACTATGCGTATACGCCCTATGGTGGCTACGGCTATTATGGCAGTTTCGGAGGTTACTATGGACACAGTGCTTACATATCTGAGCCGGGATACTATACTGAAGATCAAACCTACTTTATTGAAAGTAATCTCTATGATGTCAAAACGGAAGAGATCGTTTGGTCTGTTCAATCAGAAGCTTACAATCCTACCAATGTAGATAATGTAGCCAGAACCTATTCCGCACTCTTATTTGAAAAATTAAGGAGCGAAGGTATCACGCATCCAAAGAAATAAACTGAACCCATTTCCATTGGCATTTTGCCATTGGACAAGGCACGAGATCTGATATAAAGGCGCTGTGGATATAGATCCCGGCGCCTTTTTCTCTTTAATCAAGTCTACCTGTACTTACCCTCATATCCTCATTTCCCAGAACCTTTGAAGGCATCACGTTGGAACAATAATATGGTTATCTTTGGTATATCTGATCAGAAGATGATGCCAGTTTACCGCACAAATCTTACAATGTCCGTCTGGCCATTTATTGTACTGACAAAATCCAGGCAATTATATCCTTCAAGAAGAGGAACCTTTCTTTCACTCATACCATGCATAATCCCTCTTTGGAATAGGCGTCTGATCACCTTGCTAATGTGCATGAGCTTTGCTATCGCATCAGATGCTCAACGACAAATTACTAAGGATACTACCCCACCCCCGGTTACTGATATACTTGATGTCGTTCAACGAATCTTCAAAATACCGGAAGACACGACAGAGAGCCTTAGTGAGCCCAGCATGTCCCTGCTCCCTGTTATTGGATATAACCCGAGTTTTGGTGGTGTACTCGGTGTGAATATTGTCATGGGTCAACAAAAAGGCGATCCTTCAAACACAGGTTATTCGGTCTATGCATTTGGGGTCACGTATGGGACGAAAGGGATCCTTACTTTTCAGGCAAGACACAATGTTTTTCAGGCTGAAAACAAATGGAATTTCCAGGGTAACTGGCAGTTTTCCAAATATGGACTCTTAGACCATGGTCTCGGCACCGGCAATACTAATTACTGTGCCGGCCAATTTAGTATTGGAGACTACCCTGTTACCTTGCCGGATAGTGCATTTCCTATTAAATACAATTATGTGCGACTTTTGGAAAAAGTATATCGCAAATTAGGCGCTCACACCTATGTTGGTGCCGGATTAAGTTTTGATCTATACAATAAAGTGAACGATGTGGAGCTCTCCGATACCACCATAACACCACATCAACGATACAGCCTTAAACACAATTTTGATCCAAAGAAATATTCAGCAAATGGAATTATTCTAGCGTTTCAATTTAACAATCGCGAACATCCTATCCGGTCCTACGGGGGTGTCTATTTCGATATCAATCTTCGCCTGGACCAGCAATGGATGGGTAGTACGCGTAATTCAGTGCAGGTCATGTACGATTTTCGCAAATACTGGTCGCTGAGCAAACGCAACCCGGAACATGTACTGGCTTTCTGGCACTGGGGTTCGTACCTCCTGAGTGGAGAGCTGCCTTATCTCGAAATGCCGTATACCGGATCTGACACCTATAATAGAAGTGGCAGAGCATATACGATCGGCTATTTCAGAGGACCATCGTACGCTTATTTTGAAACAGAATACCGCTATCCGATCACGCGTAATAAACTGATCAGCGGTGTTGTGTTTTTAAATTTCCAATCCGCGTCCAACGATGATGTTCAACAAGTGTATGATGGCTGGAATTACGGCGGCGGGGCAGGACTACGATTTCTTTTCCAGAAAAAAAGCCGATCTGCGGTATGTGTGGATTTTTCTCAGGGCCAATGTGGATCGAGCGGAATCTTCTTCGGTTTGAATGAAGTGTTCTAGAAACATTGCCATTAATGAAATAAGTATACTACTTGACCATACTCATTCCGATTATGAATATCAAAATTCTCCTTTTCTTTTCCTTACTCCTTCTTAACGTGGATGCCATTTCGCAAACAGACCATCAAGCTCCCTTGAACCATGGACGGATCGTGACAATCGATTCATTCCCTTCTATCTATATTGACCCCAGAAAAATCCAGGTCTGGCTCCCTGAAGATTATACCAGTTTGAAGCGCTATGCAGTCCTTTATATGCATGATGGCCAGATGCTTTTTGACAGTACGTCCAACTGGGTTCAACAGGAATGGAAAGTGGATGAAACCATGACCCGCATGCTCCAGGATAGAACCATAAGAGATGCAATCGTTGTCGGGATCGAAAACAATGGTAAATACAGATGGGCTGAATATCTTCCGCAGGCTATCCTGGATAGCTTGCCTGTGCAAACCAGAGACCAGTTGATAAAAACATGGTTTGCCGACAGACCTTTAGGGGATCAATACCTGAAGTTTATTGTACAGGAGTTGAAACCATATATCGATAGTGCCTATGCAACGCTACCCGACCTCATCAACACTTATACCATGGGATCGAGCATGGGAGGAATCATTTCCTTATATGCTATTTGTGAATATCCGGAAGTCTTTGGTGGCGCTGGATGTCTTTCTACGCATTGGCCTCTTGGTATCCCAGGAATCATGGTTCAAAAAAATGTAATTGATATTCCGGCCGTTTTCAGAGATTATCTGAGCGTTAATCTTCCTTCGCCGGAGACTCACCGCATCTATTTTGATTATGGAACTGAAACACTTGATGTCTTATACAAACCACATCAGGATCTCGTCGATGCCATCATGATTAAAAAAGGATATACGGCTGAAAACTGGGTCACCAGAGAATTCCCGGGAGAAGATCATACTGAAAAGGCATGGGCCAGAAGACTGCACATCCCATTGCAGTTTTTACTAGGAAAACACTGATACGATTCTATTGATTGCAGATCACTTTTTAGTTCCGATCAACTTAACCAGTTCCCCCACGATCTGTTGCTCATGTGTCCAGAGGATAAAATGGCTTTCGCCCTTAAAGACTTTAGTAAAAATGGTATCTGCAGCTGTTGCCTTCTCCTGTACGTATTGCATATTTTCAAAGGGCACCAATACATCTTTAGTCCCATGAATAACGGATAACGGCATCCGGAGTCTGTCCCAGTCATCTTCGATCATCGTGAGATCCTGGCGAATGGACATCAGCTCTTCATTACTGACACGCATCGAAACTGGCAATAAATCCCGGATCAGTGGCAGGTCAATCCATTTACGCCATGCTGTTGCTTTGGGTTCAAGTTCAGGACTCACTGAGCCTGCAATGAGACAAAGCCCGCTTACTTTTCGTGGTTCACGTATTGCAGCCTGGACGATGATAGGAGCTCCATAACTATGTCCCGCCAGCCAGTAGGTATCATATCCGATTGCCTTCATAAGATCAATCAATATATCGGCCTGTCCGGAGAGTGATGGCTCTGCGATACCAAATGCTGAATTTCCAAACCCAGGACGATCATAGGTAATAATATCTACTCTGGAAAGTAACGCGGTATCCACCATATAATCAAGGTAGGCATCGATTGAGCCGGGCGAACCATGTACCAATATGAGTGCACTTTTCTTTGGCTCCCCTTTACCTGTTTTGAGATAGACGACATCCCTGCCTCTCAGTTTGAGTGTGTCATTGACGGCATTGACCTGGTAAGGCCCTAGAAAAGCCTGTATCTCCCGGTCTGTCTTTCGCATTCTGAGCCATCCTGCTGAACGTACGATCGCCAGGGCTGTTACCGGAAGCAGGATGACAATGAGCAGTATCCTGAGCGACCAGCGGCGGAATCTACGCTTTCTATGCGGGCTCATCGAGTTCAGGTTTTAGATCAAAGGCCATCAATTCCTCCTCTATCCAGTTGCGTGACTTTTCACAGGTATCCTCTCCATACATGGGTGGTCCGAATACAACCTTACCTGAAATATGTCGCATGCTGAAAAGCCTGAAGAAATGGGGAATAAACGTATCGTTCCCAATATACGCTACTACCGGACTATCATAGTTGATGGCAAAAGGTTGAACGGGAACCCCAGCGAGGAAAGCTGCATCAAAAGATCGTGGCCTGAATGGTAAAGTGCCAGGGCCGGCAGTGGTCGTACCTTCCGGAAATACTAAAATTGAATGCTGACTTTCCAATGCTTCGCGGATTGACTTAGCAGCTTCTTCCCTGCTGTTTTTTTGCTCACGCTTTACAAATATGGTTCCAACCATACTCGCCCCAAATCCAACCAGCGGCCAGCTTGAAATTTCAGCTTTAGCCACCACTTTGGCATCCACATGCATGAGGACAACGACCGGATCAATATAGGCTATATGGTTTCCTACATAGAGGCAGGGCCCGGGATGAGGAATACCTTCCATTTCCATTCGAAGGCCCAACCGGTGTGGGACGTGACTTAACCATCTTATGCGAAATCGTTTACCAGCAGCCTCACGTTGATCACCCCGAAGTACCGCCCAGAAGAATCCGGCGATACCAAAGGTAGTCGAGAAGGCAAAATAAAAGAACCGCCACATAGACCTGATCCATCCCTCCATAGGGCAAAGTAAACAGATGTAACCGAAAGAAAAAACATCATGTCAGCAGGATAATGACGATATTGATAATATCCTCACCGACATGATAAAATCGATTTTAGAAAATGAGTCCCGTTTTACCCTTATCGCCTTCAAAAAACAGTAGGGGAAAACACTTAAAAACAAGGCGGAAAACATGGAATTATAAAATCGGAAAACCATGATTTTTAAAGTTTATCTATTTGATTATCATGTAGTTACAATTTAATATTCCTAAATGGATAATCATTTTTATACTTCATCCGTTTAAGTGTCAGAACAAAACAACTCGCACTATGAGACACCATTTTCGATCACCGTGTCATTCATAAAATCACCAAACATATAGACTATACAACAACTCAACAATTTCATTCAATCAAACTTTTTAAATCAAATTCGACCATGACAGAAATGCAAAATCAATCCGAAAACGCCAACGGTAACAGTTGGAAGACTGCCTCCATCATCCTCGGGGTATTATTCCTTGGAGCAGTAATTTTCGGCAGTATGTTCTATAGCAAATACAAGGCTACAGAAAATAAAGCCACCGACCTTGGCACACAACTGGACAGCACCCGCACACAATTACAGGGTGAGCTGGCTGTGTTAAACACCAATTACAGCGATCAGATTTCTTTAAATGACACACTCTCTGTTGAACTTCAAACGAAGATCAATGAGGTCAATGACCTCCAGGTTCGTATCGATAAAGCCAGAAAAGCGCTGAAATCAAGTGAAGCCAACAATGCTGAAATCAAAGGAAGACTTGCTCAGATGGAAGAACTCAAGGTAGCTCTGGAGCGTGATATCCTTGGTCTGAAGGAAGAGAATCAATCTCTTGCCAGCAGCAACCAGGAGTTGAACACAGAGTTGAGTTCTACTAAAGATGAGGTGAATACCCTCAACTCAAAGGTGATGTCACTCACTTCGGCGAATGAAAAACTGACCGGCAGATTAAAAACTGTTGCACCAGCAGGATTCAGAGCAGACAATTTTACAGTAACTTCTGCAACAAAGAAGGATAAGTTGACTACGAAAGGAAAGAAAATAGATGAGATCACAGTAACCTTTGACCTCAACAACATTCCTGATGAATTCCAGGGTAGCCGTGAAATCTATCTTGTGCTAACAGAATTCAATGGTAACCCAGTAGCTTCAGTACCAGGCCAGGAAGTGAATCTTAAATTCGGAAACGAACCTGTTCATGTACGCGCAGCAGACATTGAAAAAGCTAACCTCAAAGCCCGTCAGTCAATGTCGATGTCTTTTGAGCCAACCGATAACCTCAACCCAGGCACATACAATGTGATGGTCTATGCTGACAATGGATACCTTGGCAGCACCGGATTCCTGGTGAGCAAATAGCAATTTTGGGAGACTACTTAAAGTATGTAACCCTTGTCAAGAAGCCGGCACTCCCAGCCGGCTTCTTTTTTTGTGAGAGGTGTGAGAGCGTGAGAACGTGAGAACGTGAGAACGTGAGAGCGTGAGAGCGTGAGAGCGTGAGAGCGTGAGAGACAGATTACTGCAAGCGCGTCATGAGACGCGCAACATATTGCATTCAAGTCTGGAGACTTGAACGAACATCTGTTTTATATTGCTTTCAAGTCTAAATGCTTAAATGCATTTACATGCTCCTTGCCCTATGCTTCGCGCTGCAGCATCTCGACTGTAACCGTGGGCACATCGGCGATATCGAGGATCATCAGGCCGTCAAGGGCGTTGTTGAAATTGGGATCGAGGTTGAAGCCAAGAAAGCGGGCGTTCTGGCGTATGTATTGTTTCATTAAAACAGGAAACTGGATGTGTTCTGGTTGAAGCTGGTCGAGGAAACTTTCAAAATCAAGGCTTGTGTCTTCCCATTCTTCAATTTCCTTTTTTGCAGGCGTAGTAAAGGTTGGATTGAATGGGGTTTTTGGGGCAAACCATTTGGCAAAGGTGCCATGAAAGAAATGACGCTTAGCGTATTCCATGAGTACCTTTCTTGAAAAGTCGGAATAATACCTGCTGATACTTACCGGTCCGATCAGATACTTGTACTGTGGATGCTTGATCATATAGGCCATGATACCTTTCCATAAAAGATAAAGCGGAAGATTCTTCTTCTGATACTCTCCGACAATAAACGAACGCCCGAGTTCAAGACACTGAGGCAGGTATTGGTCAAAGGCCGGGTTGATATCAAAAAAGCTATTGATATAAAAACCTTCTCTGCCAAACTGTCCAAATATTCTATCTCCGCAGCCAAACCTATATCCACCTACGAGTTTTTTGGCATTATCATCCCAGATAATGAGTTGCTCATAATATTCATCAAAATCATCGATATCATAAGGTAAGCCAGTACTCTCTCCTACTTTACGAAAGGTAATCTCGCGCTGGCGTCCGAGTTCCAGGCGAAGCGCCGGTCTCCCTTCCAGGCTGCAGGAAAGCAGGACGTAGGGAGGTGTGCGGAGAATACAATGCCCGTCCTTCAGTGCATCAATTTCAGCAGAAAGGGCCATGGAATCCGGTGCAGGACCAATATTATCCATATCTACATCCGGTATGAATATTTCCGGCGCAATAAAAATAGAATAATTCATGATGCAAAAATGATAACTCTAATCCGGAGCATCACCATAATCATAGATAAGAAATTGTAATATGATTGCAAAGACAGGAGCAAGGGGCTAGGAGCTAGGGGCTAAAGGGGCGGAAAGGAAGAAAGGCGGAAAGGCGGAAAGGCAACTTAATAAACCTATCAACTAATCAACCTATCAACCGAACAGCAGGCGAATATCAAATTTATATGTAGAGACGCGATCAATCGCGTCTCTACCTATGAATTTGATATTCGATCACAAGGTGATCAGACAGTAAGCAAGAAGCGGTCAATAAACTCACGGACGCATCCCTGGCCTCCGTTCCGTTGAAGGACAACGTCAACGATCTTAACGAGGGAGAAATGGGCATCATGTGGGCACGCAGAAAATCCAACCTTCTCCAGGACTTCGAGATCATTGACATCATCACCGATATAGGCGACTTGTTCGAATGAGAGATTTAATTCAAGCAACCATCTGGATAGCACTTCAATTTTTGGTTCTTTGCCTGAATACACTCGATCGATGCCTAACATACGTGCACGTTCGTCCAGGATCGTTTTCGAGCGGCTATGGCTCAGGATGCCGACTGGCAAGCCCTTCTCGTGTAGCAGTGTAATGCCCATTCCATCACGGATATGAAATTTTTTGGACTGGACACCATTTGAATCAATGTAAACTCCGCCATCGGTCAGTGTACCATCCACATCTAACACCAGCAGTTTGATCTGGGCTGCTTTCTTTTTCAACGCTGCATCACTCATGACTGGAGGGCTTTACGGATACGCATTACTTTATCAAGGATACCTTGGAGTAAATCAAGTTGCAACATAGTAGAGGCATCACTCAATGCATTAGCCGGATCTGGATGTGTTTCTATAAAGAGTCCGTCTGCACCTGTAGCGGCAGCAACCAGCGCGATCGTCTCAATAAACTCAGGATTTCCTCCACTCACACCCGTAGTTTGATTTGGTACCTGCGTAGAATGTGTACAATCCATCACGACAGGTACTCCATGTTTTTTAAGGCGGGGAATGACGGTTGCATCCACAACCAAATCTTCATACCCGAATGTAAAGCCTCGTTCACATACCCATACATTCCTGTTACCTGTGGCCAGTACCTTTTCAATCGGATACTTCATGGCTTCGGGGCTGACGAACTGGCCTTTCTTGATATTGACGATTTTACCTGTATCACCAGCGGCCTGCAACAACGCAGTTTGTCTGCAAAGGAAGGCTGGTATCTGTAGTACATCCACAAAGGCTGCGACCATGGCTGCTTCATGGCTTTCATGAATATCGGTCAGTGTCTTGACGCCAAATTCTTTTCCGATGCCCTGTATGATCTGAAGGGCTGCTTCATCACCGATACCGGTGAAGCTATCCACACGCGTGCGGTTTGCTTTGCGATAGCTAGCCTTAAAAATATATTCGATGCCTAGTTCATCGCAAATGGGTTTAACCGTTTTTGCAATGAGATAAGGCGTTGTTTCATTTTCCACAATACAAGGCCCTGAAATTAAAAACAACTTACTCATCTGATCTGCTCTTTATACCCAGATAACCGCTGTGATGGCGCAGGGCATAATCTGATTTGGTGAAACCTATTTTATTCATCATCGCCACGACGATCACATCACCGAGTACAGTCATCACTGTCGTGCTGGTTGTGGGGGTGAGTCCGAGTGGACAAACTTCTTTTGGATAGCCGGTACTCAGGCAGACATCCACTTCGCTACCTAACTCATGTTCCGGATGCCCTGTCAAAGCAATCGATTTGATACCTGGATAAAAGCGTCTTGCTAGTGGAAGCAGTTCAAGAATTTCCTTGGTCTTGCCTGAATTGGAAATGAGGAAGAGGATATCATTCTGCTGAATCATCCCAAGGTCTCCGTGCTGCGCTTCTGTTGGATGCAGGAATATGGAGGGCGTCCCGGTTGAACTAAGTGTAGTGGCGATATTATGGCCTATCTGGCCTGCCTTGCCTATTCCGGAGACCACTACCTTACCACCGTGCTGGTGTACGGCATTGAATATCAGTTCGATAGCTTTCTCAATAGTGTCATCTACCGGAATATTGCGGATACCCTCTATTTCACGGTTGATGATGTCTTGGATATAAGCAGCCAGTTGCTCCATAAGGGTGCAAAAATAGGATTAAAAGGCTTAGCAGGTTAGGGGGTGTTTATAGGCTTATTTGCTTATCAGCTTATATGCTTATCAGCTTATAAGCTGATAAGCCAATTTATCAACACCGATATTGGCCTTTGATTATCTTGGGATTTCATTAATTCTATTAATGAGCAATCAATAATCAAATGAGAGCATCAAGACGAAAATTTATACGAAATACTACCCTGGCCGGAGCTGCTGTAAGTCTGGCCACGAACATCGTGGCGAGACCGTATCAAAAGAGAGTTGACTCCAATAGCAAACTGAAGGTGGGTATTATCGGGAGTGGTTTGAGGGGGCAGGCACATATTGACCTCCTGCTCAGGCGAAAGGATTGCGAAGTGACCTGTATTGCTGAGCCAGACCAGGTGATGTTGGGATCAACTAAAAAAATCTTCGAAGAACTTGGCGCAAAATGGCCGGTAGTGTATGACCAGGGTCCGCACGATTATGTGCGCATGCTCGACAAAGAAAAGATCGATGCGGTCATCATCGCCACCCCATGGGAATGGCATTCTCAGATGGCCATCGCGGCAATGAAAGCAGGGATATTTACGGGTGTTGAAGTAAGTGGAGCTTTCTCACTTGACGAATGTTGGGAGCTGGTCAATGCACATGAGTCCACAGGGACACCACTTTATTTTCTGGAGAATGTTTGTTTCCGCAGGGATGTCATGGCGGTATTGAATATGGTAAAGAAAGGACTCTTTGGCGAACTCATCCATCTTGAATGTGGCTATCAACATGATCTGCGTGGTGTCAAATTCAATGATGGTCTGAGTCCTTATAACTCAGGTGTTGAGTTTGGTGACAAAGGCTTTAGCGAAGCCAAATGGCGCACCTGGCATAGCGTGTATCGCAACGGTGATCTCTACCCTACCCATGGTATTGGGCCTGTGGCTCAGTGGATCAATATCAATCGTGGCAACAGGATGGAAACATTGGTATCGATGGCTTCCAAATCAAGAGGCTTGCATGAATATATTATCAACCATCCCAAAGGAGGCCCTGACCATCCCAATGCTAAATTGGAGTTCAGACTCGGAGACAAGGTGACAACTATGGTGATGTGTACAAATGGTGAAACCATTGTGTTACATCATGACACCAATCTGCCGCGACCATATTCATTGGGTTTTAGGGTGCAGGGTACAAGGGGACTTTGGATGGAGGTCAATAAGCGATTATATATGGAAGGCACGAGCCCAGAGCATCAATGGGAAGATGCTGAAGCTTACCTCACTCAACATGATCATGATGTCTGGAAGGCACATGAGAAAGATGCGGAAGGTGCAGGGCATGGCGGCATGGATTGGTTTCTTATTGATAGCTTTGTCAAATGCGCACTTGAAGGAAAAGAGCCCTTGTTTGATGCCTATGATGCAGCTTCATGGATGTCAATCACACCATTGTCTGAGGCCTCGATTTCCAATGGAGGGATGCCACAGGCGATTCCGGATTTTACGAGAGGCCGTTGGATGAGTAAAAAATGAGCTATCAGCTATCAGCTATCTGTTTCTGAGCTACCAGCTTCCAGCTTCCAGAGTATTTTAAGTTACGTCTCACGATTCACGCCTCACGAGACTCACAACTCACTCTATACTTTTCACTCTTCACTTTTCACTCTTCACTTTTCACTTACAAAGCTTCCAGCTTCCAGAGTATTTTAAATTACGTCTCACGATTCACGCCTCACGAGACTCACAATTCACAACTCACAATTCACAACTCACAACTCACAATTCACAATGAACAAGACAAGCCCACGGTCACGATAACCGGAAATGCATCCAGGAATCCATTTGGAGACTTTAGTTTAAATCCTTCCATCACAGGTGCGACCTCCGCGACGAAGGACCAGTTACTGGAAATTGGTTTGCTGTATCCGAGCTGGAAGGTGTTGAAAAACATTAACATGTCTTTTTCACCTACTGCCCCCTGATGCCCGGGAGGATGTCCTGGTTCGTCTGCATGACCACCAGGCTTAAATAAATATTCAACACATGCAGCACCTATCAATCCAACACCAGCCCAAACCCTTGCACCATTTTTAAGCTTCAAATCACCATTGAGGGTTGGCCAAGACAGAACCCATGGTTCTCCATCTTCTGACTTCACTCCGGGGTAATAAATGAAGGTAGACTTTACATTGAGCCGGAAAGAAGCTGATGGCTGGGCAATGATTGCCTTCAGTCTCAATCCATATCCTTTTTCAAATGGTGTGTATCCATAAAAGATACCTAAGGAGACCTTGTTGCTGATTCCATAGCCATACTGCGCAACGGCAACGTACGGAATGCCACTATAAAATTCAACCATTGACTTGCCCTTTCCAGGCAGCAAGTAATCATGGTGGTAGATTCTCTTTTCCTGGCCAGATACAGTGTATAGTGTGGAAAAAGTGATGCACAGACTCAATACGAGGTTAATAAGGGTACGATGTGCGTTTGTGGTTTCAAAATACGTTTTCATGTTTCTATTTTTTTTCCAAAAGTAGAGGCATGACCTTCCGCACACCAAGGACCATTGTGCCTATCCTTAGCAGTATCGTTTCAATATTCTAAAATAACTAGCACATATGTTTCCGGACCCAGTCAATTCTAACGCAAATAATTATCTATCAACATGTTACATGTTTCATTTCCATACCCTCAGCCATGCTTTTTAAGGTAAAAAAATGCCTGTTCTTCCTTTGTTTTCGAAATCGGTTAACCTTGAAGCCTTACCTTTGTTTCCTTCCAAGACGAATTGAAGACCCTTATGGCCATTTATATAACAGACGATTGTATCAATTGCGGAGCATGCGAAGCAGAATGCCCCAATAATGCTATATATGAGGGTGGGATTCAATGGGCGATGAAAGATGGGACTACCCTCAAAGGGCAGTATACCCTTGAAGATGGTACGGTCGTAGATGTCAATGACAAGCTGGAGCCGGTCTCCGTGGATTACTATTATATCGTACCGGATAAATGCACTGAATGCAAAGGCTTTCATGATGAACCCCAATGCGCAGCGGTGTGCCCGGTAGATTGTTGTCTCCCGGACCCGGATCGGCCAGAGTCGGATGATATTCTTCTGGGGCGCAAAGCCAGACTCCACTTGTGAGAGCGTGAGAGCGTGAGAACGTGAGAACGTGAGAACGTGAGAGCGTGAGAACGTGAGAACGTGAGATGCCTTCGCGAAAAGAGCTTCGCCTTAGCCTTAGCCTCAGCCTATTTACAAAGTATAGCGTACACCTAAACTCAACCCACGGATATAATCCGTTCGTTTTCCGGAATCGAGGTCAGTGGTTGGTGATACTGTATCATTCAGGAGGTATTGATCCAGGCCATGGTTCCAATTGGCAAACAAATCGATATGTTGACCTAGTCGATAGCCGATACCGGCATACATGGCAGTAGTGGTAGAGCGGATGACATCAAATTCATTGAGTTCATTTTTAAACCTGACACCAGGTGTTGAGCTCTGGGGATCCAGTTGTGCAATCGGATAAGTGCTGATGGCCCTTGTATGCAAACCAAGGGTAACGCCACCTTCGGTGAAAAACCTTCTGCCAAACTTCCATTTGAGGCCTGCATTGATCTGCCATTGAGTGACTTTATCTACAAGTGGGCTGATTGTATTATAGTCGGTCAGGTTGTTGATAGCGTCTGCTTCAACATAGATTTCATTGCCGGGATAGGTGGGGTCATAATTAAGGATGGCATTATATTCAGCATTGGCATTTAGCGATGTTGAACCACCCAGAAGTGCGCCATTCGGATTGAAGGTAAAATAACCAACTGATGATGTGACACTGAAGCGTCTGCTAATATTCATATTGATACCTGCACCACCGAATGCTCCAAGGCCGCCTTGCTGACCAGCGAATCCACTGACTGCAAGCGTAGGCTCAATAAACGAAGGTTGCGGTTTTGATTTTAATACAGTACCAGATGGCACCATATCCTGGAGATACCCAGGGGTGTTTAACGAAACCTCTTGTAATACAGGAAGTGCATTTATTACCTGCCCATTTCTCAAGGGAGGATTTGCAATTAATGCAGACACTGATGATGAATTCGTTTCCATACTAACCGGTGGAACATCAGCGGTTGTCAACATAGGTTCTGAGACAACCTCAGCTTCAATTCTGGAATTCTCTGATTCTTTGTCATCAACTACAGCCATTGGAATGGAAACTGCTTTCTTCTGTTCTGCCTTTTTAGGTGATCCTGATTTTGAATTTGTTATTGCTGGTTTAGGTGCAAAGTTTGGTTTGATCAATTCCTTTCCTTCTATCGCAGGTTGTCCAGATGCAGGAGTTTTAGATGATGAAATTATTTCCTTAGTTTCATTTAATTGAGAAGCTGGTGTATTGGTATTGTTTTGTTGCTTAACATGCTGAACTATAGCAGGAACAATAGCGGATCTGTTAACTACAGAAGAAGAATTACTCTCTCCGATGGTATCCTTCAATAGCGTAAATCCAACCAGTCCGGCCAGGACTACAGCGGTTGTGGTCCACCATAAAAATGGATATCTCCTGGAGGCCGTGCCAACAGGCATAGCTTCGTCAAGCATAGGCCTCATTTTAGCCCAACCTTGATCCGGAGTGGTTTTATAATGATGTTGTTCTTGCATGTTGTTCATTTGTAAGTATGGATCGTAATCGTTCACGGGCATTGGACAGATGCCATTTTGATGTCCCTTCACTGATCTTCATTTTTTCACCGATTTCTTCATGCGAATATCCTTCGATGGCAAAGAGCCTGAACACTTCTGCCGACCTTTCCGGAATGTGATCGAGCAGGCGTACCAGGTCTTCGAACTCCAGGGCATCGCTTTGTGTGGCAGGTGCCTGGCGCTCATCTGCAGGCTCGAATTGTATAAACCGGATATAACTTTTTTCTTTCTTGTAGAAATCAGCCATCGTATGGTAGACCAACCTTCTGATCCACCCTTCAAAGGAACCTTCACTCCTGAAGGAACCTACTTTCTGAAACACTTTCAGGAAACCGTCATTGAGGATTTGAAGAGCTTTGTCTTCATCCCTTGTATACTTCATGCACATGGTCATCATCTTGTGGAAGTATAGCTTATACAAGTGCTCCTGACACTTTCGGTCATTATGTATGCAACCTTGTATGAGCTCTTTTTCTGACAAAATGTGATTCTTGTTTTAAAGCATCAATCAAATATCTATGGATTCGAATATTATCTATTGATTGATAATCGCGATCTTCTCATTGATCTTGTCAACAAAGTCATTGTAAACCTGAGGCATATGTCCTTCATGTTGATCGAGCAACCAGAAGCCCGACAAAGACTCATCATTTTTCATCTTTATCTCTACATACACACCACCCCAATCTCCGGCATCAGGCATACCAATGACAGTATCTTGCTCTGCATATAATTCTTCCGGAAATTCCATCAGGAGGTCTTTAACCTGTTGAAACTTTTCATCCGGTAACATATAATATTCGCCAGCATATGCTGCCAGATAATTTGGGTAGACATCGGTAGAATCTTCATATAGATTTTCCTGATCGATCTTATAAATCTCTACACATCCTTCTCCGCCGCATTCTCCATAAAAATGTCCGAAGATCATGTATTCAAACTCACCTGTACCGGCACAACCGCATTCCTTTTCACAAGCCAGGCCTGAAAACATGACCACGGTGATGGATAAAGTAAAAAATATTTTTCTCATGACTGGATACAATTTTAGAATACTAGTCCTGTTCTTAATTCAAGTCGTCTGTAGCTGACTTTGTCGGTAAACTCTCCCTGCCCACCCCACCAATCGGTCGTTCTCCAGGTTGCGTTCTGTATCTTATACTCAAGCCCCAGATAATAACTTACTGTACGGCCTCCGAACCTCACGCCAAACTCCGGACAGAACAGAATACCACCTTTCGCGTCCAGCGTACCATTGATCGGATCAGAAAGCGCGATTCCATAGCCTAGCTTCAACGCATAATATGGTGTGATTCGCCGCGGCAGTAGAAACCCTCTCGCTTCTGCATATATTGGAACCATATTGCGTGTAAACCAAAAATCATTGGACTCGAATCCAACGCCTAACCCTACGCCCAATAACCGGTTAAACCTGTGTCCGATCGAATAATGAACGCCCGCACCACCAGGTTCAGAGAAACTGAGAAAAGCCGAAAAGGTTTGGTACACACCCTCCTCCCTGAAAGCATATGGCCTGGGACCCCTTGCATACATTTCAGGGGCCAGGGAATGTTGAGCAGAAAACGGGAGATCCTGATATACTTTTACGATTTCCTCTTTGGGTATAATGACGATGGCACCTGTGATCAGTTTTAATTCCATGCCACGCGCCAGCTCCCATTTTATGATCGTACCACTCAGTTTACTACCATCCTTTAACCAAACGATATCAACAATTGGTTTCGTCGTCATCGAATCCTGGGCACTCACCAGATTTGCTGCCATCAGCAAAAGAAGGACTACTGCAAATCTGAATGTGTACGTCATTTGAATAATATTGAAGGTGAATTTTAAGCGCTTAAGCTCATTGATGTATGCCCTGTAATGTCATCACGGTATCTACTGGTGTGCGTATATCAAGTGTACGATTGACTATCACACCTGCAGAATCAAGCTTGACAATTACATGACTCTGAACTGGAAAAGTTTCGATACATCCATAACATTCAATTGATACATCTACATTACAATGTTGCTCCAATCTGTCCGCAAAAAGAATTAAGTTCGCTTCATGCCCTGTAGGATCCTCGAATGTTGGATATGGGAACAATGGACTAAGCAAGACGTTGACATAATTCGTTGCCTGTACTGGATCGGGATCAAGTGCTATTACCTCGTCTTTAAATTCAACGCAGATAAAATTATCAGTCTCATCGCAATTTGAAAACGAACAACAACAGATCAAAACACCGGTCAATAGATACATCAATTTCATTCCAGCATTTTTTAATTTAAAAGTGGACTGGCAGCATCACCACCAGTCCACTACTAAATTTTATTGTCCGATGGAGATGACACTCAATTGTTTGAGGTCACTCCTGTCTGATGCGTCAAACTGGAATAATCCATTCTGTCCGACAACCATCACATGATCACCCGGAGGTAAGACAATGACATCAAATGCCTGGAAACCACTTAAGTGATCAAGAATGTTCGTATCCACTTTGTTAGGATCGGTGACATCAAAGGTTTTTAATCCAAATGCACCTTCACACAGGAATAAGGTTTGATCCACCACAGAAAGGCCATGAGGATTACTCATCTGATAAGAGCGGATCAGGTTTGGATTGTCAAGGTTAGAGACATCAATAACATCAAGCTGATTGACGAAACCCTGGCAGTTATTTCCATCTCTCAAAGTCACATACGCTGTATTACCTTCTACGACTACAGGATCACAAGCTGTTGCGTGTGCGAATGTGGATCTGTATTCAGGAGATTCAGGATTAGAGATATCATAGATCAGCAATCCATTGTTAGAACCAACAAACAATGTACCTGCCATTGGGAAAAGGGTTTCAATACCCCACTGCATGGTCACTTCGTTTTTCAATACCGGCAACGCTTGCTTAACATCAAACACTTTAACTTCAGCACCATCAATCGTATAGAGATAATCATTGACAGCGATGAAGCGCGCCATTGAACCTGTGGTCACAACGCTGCTACTGATGCTAGAACTTGAAAACTCATTCATGCCCCCAAAAGAAGCGTCAGCAGTCATGAAAACACCGCCACCATCAATGAAGTCACCTCTGCCCCAGTTCGCATCGCTGCAATCAATAGTACGTTTGATATCCATTTCTTTGTATTCCACCAGATAACCTAACTGATCATTGAATGAATAGAAATTCTGGAATACATCATTGACACG
>JANNSS010000132.1:0-3195 GCA_031402955.1 Saprospiraceae bacterium | reverse complement strand
GATATAGAATCCAATTTACAATTACAAAAAACTACTGTGGATTTGCAAAAATTAATTTCATCTGTGGTAGAGACGCGATTAATCTCGTCTCTACCATGATTCTTTTTGTGTCTTTTATAGGTTTCTGCAAATAATCCTTATTTCTGCAGATCCAGGTCTAGTGCTTTAACAGCAATGACATTTCCCAATCTCAGGCCTTCGCTGCAATCCATTCGGATATGCACGCCTAACGGAATCCTGGAATAGGCATTTTCCTCAGCCATTTCCTTCCAGGTGTTGTAGGTGCGGGGATAGCCGGCAAATTCAGTTCTTCCAAAATGACAATGGTCGGTAAACTCATATTGAGCACCAAAGAAATTTTCGAACAATCTCCAGCTGACACCGGCGAATGTACTATGACCGGAAGGATAACCCGGAAATGAAGGGGTTAGACCAGGATTACCAATGGCTTCACCAAGGATAGGTTTGAACGCAGGATCAATATATTTTCGGATGAATGTTTCAGGACGCTCTGTGTTGTATACATATTTTGATTTCCACGCACCTACTGATGCGTCGTTGAGGGCTATCCCCAGTTTACAATACATGTGAAGGGTTTCTTCCAGATTCAGATCTTCCAGTTTGATCACCTGATTGGCAATCGCGATAATCCTGGCAGGAGGGCTAAAGGTCAGGCCAGTGAGGTCATCACTCCAAAACTCAGCGATCCACCTGTTTTCATCCGTCATATTGTTGACGGACTCAGCTACTTCAAGATTCTCTTTATACCAGTAGCTTGAAGGATCGATACTGTATTCATAAACTGGTGGAAGAGAAAGCAGGTCGCTTTGATTAGCTGCAAAAACCCTCACCTTACCCCAGTATGGAAATAATGCAGAACTCAGGTCAGGTAGCGTAGGTGTCCAAAGGCCTTCTCCAACCGGTGGAAAATAATCCGATGGACGGCTGATGCGAACCTGGTTAGCGCCTTCTACATCAGTTTCTGAATAATAGATAATGGTATTAGCTACTTTTTGTCCCCATTTGATAGACGCTTGCACCAATCCTTGTGGAACGTTTTGGCTCAGTTTATTAAGCTGTGTAGATTCTGTTTTTTCGATCTCAAACAGTTGATCCTGATTAGCATTGTAAAGGAAAAAAGTAAGCGTTCTCGCATAATAAGCGTTTAGGGCAATAGGCCAGTTGATCTGCGTCGGAGCATCCTCCAGTGTGGTCACCGGGAAGCCATCGATCACATTGCTCAAGGACCTGTATTTTTCCATGCCTGGAATGACTGTTTCAAATGCTCCCATGTTGATATACGCAAGTGCTCTGCACGTTGGAGCAGGACGAAACCCAGCCAGATCACGTTCGATGGTGAGATATACTTCTGACCATTCCCAGACGATGTCGTTGGATTCCTGATTGGCAGGTGCTGTGACGGGAAGATATTCGATTGGGTCTTCCGGCTCAAGACAGGATGCGAACGTCAATAGGACAATCGCTAAAGGCCAGAGTTTGAGGTGAAACTTCATGGGTAACTCAGTTTTGAAACAAACGCCAAAGTTAACCCTTTGCACAGTGGTGGGCAATATGGAAAACATAATTATATTTTTATCATATCAAGGAAAAGTTAATATTTAATCAACTGATTAAATTCATGATATATAATCTGCACGAGGCCGTTGGATGGAGTTCTCTCCGCCAACCAACGCGATACCTACCTCAATTCCATAGAGAATCCTCTTTGAAATCATCTTAGCTGGCGGCGAGAACGCCATCCAGCGGCCCCTTCAATTGCCCCAGCTTTCAAGCCGGGGTGCTCGGCCCCTGGCCGTTGTAGGAGTTTGCTCCTGCAACCATGAGAATTCCAATTTAGATTCTCCATAAGAATTTCGTTTGGTATCCAGCTGGTTGCAGGAGCAAACTCCTGCAACGGCACACCCTTATTTAACCGGATAAGAACTCCTGGCTAAAGCCAAGGGCAATTGAGGACCTCTAGGATTAAAAGAAAAGCAAAGTTGAGCTTAAGTTGACTTAAGATCGCGTACGTCAGAGCAAAGAAATCATGTTCCCGGTACTGATCACCTGAGCCGTTTTCAACGGCAGGTATTGCTCCCTTCCGCCCCTTTTGCCTCTTCCGCCGTTACCCCTAAATCCCCTTAAGGGGACCTATACATTCGTGTAAAAGAAAAACAAAGTTGAGCTTAAGTTGACTTAAGTGGTTGCTGAGCTGTAGCACGAGAATGCGCGAAAGCAGGTCGAAGCACTCGCGTACGTCAGATCAAAGAAATCATGTTCCCGGCACTGATCACTTGAGCCGTTTTCAACGGCAGGTATTCTTCCCTCTTCAGCCTCATAGGCCTCTTCCACCCCTTCCGCCCCTTCGGCCTCTTCCGCCTTTTTTTAATAATTCAACCTCCATTCAACCATTACACGGTAATTTTGAGGCACAAAAGCAAATCTCCTTCCATGGAAGCCAAAATCAAATACCTCCTCCACCTCGCAGACAACCCCCTCATCCTCGGCCAGCGCCTCGGCGAATGGTGCGGCCATGGCCCGGTACTCGAACAGGATATCGCATTGACCAATATTTCCCTAGACCTCATCGGTCAAGCACGGCTCTTGTACCAATACATAGCCTCATTGTCAGGACAAAAAACCAATGAGGACGAACTCGCCATGCTGCGGTATGAAAACGAATATTTAAATCTTCTCTTAGTAGAGCAAGCCAATAAAAACTTTGGCCACACCATCATGCGGCAGTTCATGTATGATGCATTCAATCTGCTCCAATATGAAATGCTGACGCATCATCAGGATGTACAGCTCAATGCTATCGCTGTCAAATCACTTAAAGAAATAAAATACCACTATCGCTATAGCAGCGAATGGGTCATACGCCTCGGTGATGGCACCAAAGAAAGCCATGCTAAAATGCAGGAAGCGATGAACGAACTCTGGAGATATACCGGGGAGATGTTTAAGATGGCTTCTTATGAAACTGAACTCTCGAATTCAGGAGAATCGATCGACGTTTCGTTGCTGGAAACAGAATGGAGTCAACGCGTATCCGCGGTTGCACAAGAAGCCGGATTGAAACTTCCACAGGGTGAAGTGATGTTATATGGTGGTAAAGAAGGAAGACACACCGAACAGATGGGGTACATACTCACCGAATTGCAATACATGCAACGCACGTACCCGCAGATGACC
>JANNSS010000131.1:0-4942 GCA_031402955.1 Saprospiraceae bacterium | reverse complement strand
AAGGCTAAGCAATATCATGAGCGAAAAAACTGGCTCCCATGCCAGAAATTGAATTGCCACGGCTTTCAAGCCGTGGACGCTCATGGAGAAAAGGCGAAGGCTTAGGCGAAGGCGAAGGAAGGATTAAACATTTACCATTTACCAAAAAAAAGGCGAAGGCTGAGGCTGAGGCGAAGTAAAAATTATCCGGTCCTGATATTGTCATTCCGGTTGGTGAGCGTAGTCGAACCATTGATTTTCTCTTCAAGCACGCAGACCATCAGCAAGCCGGTAAAGCATATCAATAATGTATAGAAGACATCTGTTTCCCTGCGACTAATCACTACGCCTGCCATCGCGAGGGTAAATACAATCCTCCACCACAATATTTTTCCAGTAGCGCGCCAATAACAAAGGACAATACTGAGTGTGTATAGGATAGTACCCGAAGCCAGGGCCAGGCGACCTTGTATAGACATAGGGCCTGCAGGTTGAAGCATCGCTTCTTCGATGGCATAGGCATAGATAATCAGGCCGCATATCATCGGGAAATGAAGCAGGCTGAATACATCACGGCCCAGCGCAGATTGAACTCCTCCTTTAAGGTGGGCTATAGCATGTTCGAGCTGGTCTTTGACCCTGAAAAAATAGAGCCACCACAACACGGAAGTAATACCAACAGCAACTGCTGATACGGATAGCAGGTTCATATCCCAGACATCCTCTGAGGCGGCGGCGGCGGCTACGATCAGTGTTTCACCAAGGGCTATGATCACAAATAAACCATGGCGCTCTGCAAAATGCCGTGGATGCAGGTTCCATCCTTCACTGCCGGCCCCTATCGTTGCTGCTAGTACATCTAACAGGATCGCGAAACCCCACAACCAATACTGCGCCTCCCCTCCAACTAAACCTCCTGCGATCGCAGCAATAAGGCCCGCTATCGAAATAACAGCAAACGTCCTGACTGCTGAGCGCATATCAGGAATCGGCCACGAGACCCACAAGTAGATGAGCAGTCCTATCGACCTCACAATGACATACGTCAGCGCAAACCAAAATGAATAAATGCCGAATGCCTGGGGCACGCTCACCGCCATAAAAAAAGCAAAGGCGGTAGCGACAAGTATTGAAAACTGAATACGATGGTGCGTCGTGTCTGCGGCATTCAGTGCCCAGGTAAACTGTGTCCACCCCCACCATACCAGCCAGAATACCAGAATGGCACGACCTACATGGGTCCAATCAAAAGCACCCTGCAGCAGGCGGACTACCTGTGTCACGGAAAAGACAAAAACAAGGTCAAAAAAGAGCTCAGCAAAACTCACAGGCTGGTCAGTGCCAGCCAGAAAAGTGGTTTTTGTTGGGCTTTCATGATTCATAGCAATCAAATGTATTTAAAAGTATTCAACATGACAGGACCTGCTATGTTAACCTTATTTAACCTATACGGGCATACTATTTTCCAAAACCATGCATTATGGTAAGCAATTTAAACACGTTTAAAACCTAAACGGTGTTTGTCGTGTAATACCTTTATTTTTGACCCTTTACAACATCCTAAAACACTGTTCATGTCGTCAACTCATGCTATTCTGGTCACCGGGGGTGCGGGATTTATTGGTTCACATGTAGTGCGCCGATTGGTGCACCGGTATCCAAACTACGGGATTGTCAATTATGATGCCTTAACCTATGCCGGCAATCTGGATAACCTGACCGATATCAGTAGTGCGTCCAATTACGTATTTGAAAAGGGTGACATCAATGATATGGACCATGTAGTCCGTACCCTGCACAAATACAACATCAACGGCATCATTCACCTTGCGGCCGAATCACATGTGGACAGATCTATTGAAGATCCGCTCTCTTTTGTGCGTACCAATGTACTTGGTACGACATCCATGCTGGAGGCGTTTCGCCGATACAGGAAGGATACTGGTATCGAAGGGAAATTTTATCATGTCTCCACAGATGAGGTTTATGGAGAACTAGGTGACACCGGATTTTTTACTGAAAAAACGCCCTACTCACCCAGGAGTCCCTATTCGGCTTCAAAAGCATCGAGTGATCATTTTGTGAGAGCTTATCATGCTACGTATGGGCTACCTGTTGTCATCAGTAACTGTAGTAACAATTACGGACCAAATCAATTTCCGGAAAAACTCATTCCGCTGATGATTCATAATATCCGTAAAGGCATACCGCTTCCTGTCTATGGTGAGGGCGCAAACATCAGGGATTGGTTATACGTTGAAGACCATGCAGAAGCCATCGATCTGATTTATCACAAAGGACGTCCGGGAGAGACCTACAATATCGGAGGTGATAGTGAATGGAAAAACATTGATCTCGTGCGCACGCTGTGTAAACTGATGGATGAGAAAACCGGGCGGTTGCTCGGCAGCTCGGAGGAACTGATCCATTTTGTCAAAGACAGGGCTGGGCATGATCACCGGTATGCGATTGATTTTAGTAAATTAAAAAATGAACTAGGCTGGACACCTGCTGCAGATTTTATTGAAGGCTTATCAAAGACGATTGATTGGTACCTGGCGAATGACGCGTGGGTAGAGCGTGTGACAGACGGGTCGTATAAGGAGTATTATGAACGACAGTACGGGAAGTGAGCAGTGAGCAACTAGCAGTGAGCAGTTATTGCAACTGTGATTCCCGCATGATAAGATTCATTGGTAGGGGTTCAAAATATTGAACCCCTACCAATGAATCTTATCATGGTACCGGAACATTATAAAATCGGAGATTCGGGTGAACATCTTGGGATTCATATCAACATCTTGGGATTCATATCAACATCATGGGATTCATATCAACATCTTGGGATTCATATCAACATCATGGGATTCATATCAACATCATGGGATTCAAATGAATATGTAGGGGTTCAAAATATTGAACCCCTACATATTCATTTGAATCCCGATGTTAAATATTAATTGAAGAATTCATCGTTATTCCAATTTTGGGGGTTATTAATAATATATCTCGAAATTATTCGCATTGACCATTTTGATCGGATAATGGTATCATGAAAATTACGTTGCCATACGGTGTGTATATCTGTATTGGTTCTGAACCATTTCGTCACGCCTATTTCAAATCCGCGTATGATGCTGCCTAAGGATCCTGGAATAATATGTTGATATCTGTTTTCAGGTTGATCTAATTTTCTGGTCTGGGACTCCTCATTCAAGGAATCCCCATGCAGAGAATCCCCATGTAGGGGTTCAATATTTTGAACCCCTACATGGGGATTCTCTGCATTTACGTGGTTTTGTTTTTCTCTAATTTCAAGGATCCCATGGATATGATTGGGCATGATTATAAATTCATGCAATTTAACATGAGGGTAATGATCTTGTATTTCAAGCCAGCAATTTAAAACCATTTTACCTGCATCGTTCAGGTCCATGAGGTTGTTGCTGATTTCACCAAACAGGTTTTGACGGTTTTTTGTGCAAATGGTAACAAAATAGAATCCTGGCTTTGAATAGTCATATCCCATCAACCGGGTTGACCTACGATGATATCTTTGCTTCCATATTCTCATTGGATTTGTATAATTTATTCTGGTTGATTCCCAAATGACCAATGCGTTCGTTCATATCTTTTCATATGAAAGGAGAATCATGATAATTTTGTCCGCACATATCATCCTGGTAAATGATGAGTGTCTTGAATTACCTGAAATGTTACCTTTGCGTGAAATAAAAATCGATTAAACATGAAATATCTATTTGTATCCCTTATCTCCACAGCTTTGTTCATCGCCTGCAAGCCATCGGCGCCTGCGACTGAAGAAGCAGCGACTACACCTGGTGCGGATACCACTGTCTCCACGGTTGTCAATATCCCTGGATTAAACAGACTATGGGACACGGAGAAAACACTTGTCACCGCAGAGTCCGTATTATATGACAAAGCGAATGATGTCCTCTATGTATCCTGTATCAATGGGGTGCCACCGGATAAAAAAGATAATGACGGGTATATATCGAGAGTAGGTCTGGATGGCAAAATCAAAGACCTCAAATGGGTGACCGGTTTCAGTGCGCCTAAAGGAATGGGGCAATCAGGTAACACCCTCTACGTAACGGACATCGATCGGTTAGTATCTATTGATATCACAACCGGAAAAATCAAGAACACCTGGAAAGTAGATGGTGCCACCTTCCTCAATGATGTCTATGTAACTTCAGCCGGAGCGGTCTATTTTACGGATTCCAATACAAGCACTATTTATACCCTTGCTAATGGTAAAGTAGAGACTGTGCATGCAGATGCAACTTTGGGCGGAACGAATGGAATTTTAGTCGAAGACAATACGATCTACCTGGCAGGTTATGGCTCCGGCAATGTCTACAGGATGGACATGACGACTAAGTCCGTTGAAAAAATAGCTACGGATGTGCCAGGTGGTGACGGGATCGTAAGATATGGTGAAGATCTGCTGGTCTCTAACTGGAATGGCCAGGTATATCATGTGACCATGGATGGTGTCGTTACGCTCCTGCTCGATTCACAGGAAGCAAAATTAAATGCTGCTGACATCGAAGTGATCGCTGATAAGAATATGTTGCTGGTACCTACGTTTTTTGGTAATGGGGTGACCGCTTATCAGTTGGCAGAAAACAAATAGTTAGCAGTGGGCAGTGGACAATTAGCAGTGGGCAGTTGGCAGTTGGCAGTAACGTTGGAGAATCCACTGGAAGCTGGTAGCTGGCAGCTAAAACAATTTGCAACAGACAATTGGCAAGGTTAGAGGATTAGAAGATTAGGGGAAAAGGGAGTGGTATATTTTCTCATGTTGATCCATGGCAATGTCGAGGGAGAAGGTCTCTTTTACGTAAGTATATCCTTTCATGGCCTGCGACTTCCAGGCGTCATTTTTGAGCAAAGAGTTAAGGCCTTCTTCAAAATTATCGGTAGCTGCGTGGAA
>JANNSS010000130.1:0-2685 GCA_031402955.1 Saprospiraceae bacterium | reverse complement strand
ACCATCTGGTGCATAGGTTTGTGTTCCGTTCAGAAGCGAATTCATTCCATCACCGGTAGCATAATTCTGCATCGCCGTCACCATGAGATTATCAACTGGATGATACCAGACTCCACCTACTGTATCCAAAACAAATCTTGCCTGATTATTGAACTCAACTACGGACAGTTCAACTCCGGTGCATGAAAGCGTATTGACAAACGCCATAAAACCAGCTTCTACATCCTGATCATAGGTAGCTCCAATAGATCCTGACTCGTCCAACACCAGTACAACCTTAAGATCTGCGCATGTAGCCATGACATCCGGGTTGTCATCAATTGGTTCTGTACAGGTTGTGCAAGATGTACAGTTGGTAGGTGTATCTCCACTGTTATTAATCACGAGTGTACGAGCGGTTCCATTTCCACAATTGTTTGAGGGAGTGACCGTCAGTGTTTGAGGAAAGGTTGTATTGGCATTTAATGTAATTGAGCTTGTGCCCTGACCCGTTGCAATACTCCAACCTGATCCTGTGATAGACCATGTATAAGTTACACCAGAAACGTTGGTTACCGAATATGCATTTCCCATGCTGCTTGGACAGATCTGGGTCTGGCCAGTTATCACACTAGGTTGAGCGGGAACGCCCACATTCATTACTTTCGTAGAAGAGCCTGTACATCCGCTTTCTGTAACACTATATACGACTGTTACAGTACCAGCTGTTACCCCGGTTGCTACACCAGTATTTAGAATAGTAGCCGAACCTGTTCCATTAATGATTGACCAAGTTCCGCCCATGGTAGCATTCGTAAACGGGGTGGGATTTGAACCAATACAAATATTTAAAGGTCCACCACCTATCGGTGGCACAATTGGTGGTGTACAGCCTTTTAAGGCTATTAACAATGAACCATTGATATTAGCATTAGCAAGTGTTGCAGAACCAGCACCGGTAGCTCCGGCAGAGGCTTTAATGGCCCATGCTGCGGCGACAGTCTGATCGTCCCCGTTGGAGTTTTCATTCTCATAAAGCTCTGTTAGTGCCCCAGGCGAGGTGGTAGTCCATCCGGTGACATCATCATTGTCATTATCACCCATCAAACCAAACATGATCACTGCAGCATTGGCACTTGTTGTTGTAATGGAGGCTGCTGACAATGAATTGTCAGTAGCAATTCCGTTGATGATCCCTGGATCAACATCAAATGGACCTCCCGCACCTCCGGTTTCTGTCACGCCGCCAGTTACATTTACATTTCTAAAAGCTACAATGCTACCAATACCACCGTCAGCATCCACATCCAAAGTAAAAACATAGCTGGAAGCGGAAACGTCAGCAAGGACTGCAACTTTGTATAGAATAGTTCCCCAGTATTCCGGATTTGTTCCGCCAAAATGCCTACCATCAATACTGGTCCAACCTGTAGAAGTGATATTTACCTCAATGTCGGTTCCACTGCTATTATCATGTTGAACAAGATTTGCAAACATCACATCTCCAACTTGAATACCAGTTGGTTTATTGATAGTAATTGATGTTCCAGTATTATTGCCTGTGGTTGCTGCTCCGACCTGTGTGATCTGCCCAAAAGCATTTTGAATAGAAAACATACCGGTTGAAAGAAGTAGTATGGGAATCAAACGGCATAAGGAGGGCACGTATGATCTGACGGAATTGGTGAAAAAAATATCGGCTCGGTTTTTCATTGTGGTTTTAGTTGGGCTGTAAGTGTGGATGCTCTATTTGACGGACTTCATGAGTAAATGAAGATGTACGGACGGGGAAATGGAATGGCTTTTTGCAAGCCAATTGATGTCATTCGGAGCTGTAGAAGAAATCGCGGGAGGGCAGTAGATGGAAATGAAGTAGTGGGTGAGCTTCATCAGGTTTGGTTTTGAATTACAAAGGGTCTTATGCTTAAAGAGGGATTAAGCCGGTCTACAAAGTTAGAAAAAATAGTCAAACTTAGTTACACATATACATCATCAGAATATGTCTAAACAATTATTTTACAATAAATTATGTATAATATTTTATGTCATGAATTTTTTGGCGTGAATTTTGCAAAAACACCGTTAGGTACCTCTCTGTCCATGGATTACGGGGAATTGTAATATGATCAGGGAGTTGGAGGTGGGTATTCTTGTAGAAAAGTTACTACTTGGGGGGCTATTGCCTGGCAGCCACAAGCTGCCTTTCGGAGATTCTACCTTTTTACACACAGATCCGATATATGGATTTGAAGTTGCAAACTTCAAATAGCGGGGCAAGGAGCAAGGGAAATTGAGTTTTTACCTGGCAGTTGCAAACTGCCTTTCGGTGATTCTGCAGTTTGACACACAGATCCGATATATGGATTTGAAGTTGCAAACTTCAAATAGCGGGGCAGATGCTTAAAATGTCATGATGAGTGCATGGCAGCCATAGTCTGCCTTTCGGAGATTATTCCTTTTGACACATTAATCCGATATATAGATTTTAAGCAAATGCTTAAAATGTCATGGGGAGTGCATGGCAGTTGCAAACTGCCTTTCGGGGATTTTAAATGCAGCCAGGAGGCTGACAGAGCCTGTTCGCTGCCGGGACACAGATCTGATGGATCTAACACGCCGCAGCCAGAGTCTACGACGAACGCTATTTTTTTTTCTTTAAAAAAAATAGCGGGAGCTTTACTTCGCCTTAGCCTCCGCCTTAGCCTA
>JANNSS010000129.1:0-3277 GCA_031402955.1 Saprospiraceae bacterium | reverse complement strand
CATGGACAACTGATCACCAGGAAAATCAATGCCCTGTACAACCAATCACTGAAAACATATGGGCTCACTATAAAAAAAGGAATGACTACGAGTGTTACTGCCAGATAGAAAACGATTGGGGTATAAACTTTAGCCAGCCTTCGGATGAGCAGTTCGGCTTTTGCTTTGCGGGCAGTGGCATGCTGGACCATATGGAGGATCCTGGAGAGCGCACTGTCCTCATATCGTCTGGTGACTTTAAGTTCTACCACCCTATCGAGGTTGAGCATTCCTGCCAGCACTTGTTCACCCTGCCGTATTGTAGCCGGCACACTTTCGCCAGTCAGTGCTGCTGTATTAAAACTACTGGCTTCACTGATCATTTCACCATCCAACGGAACCTTCTCACCTGCTTTGATTTGTATCGTTTCTCCCACTTCTACAGCTTGGGGTTTGACGATGTGATATGTATTGTTCCGGTACACATGTGCTGAGGAAGGTCGCAGATCAATCAAAGCTTTGATGTTGCTTTTGGCACTTCTGACCGCAGCTCCCTGGAAGAGCTCACCGATCGCATAGAACAACATGACCGCTACTCCTTCAGGATACTGACCAATCCCAAAGGCACCAAGCGTGGCTATGGTCATCAATGTGAATTCTGTAAAAAAGGCTCCGCGTGTTAGTGCCTTCCATCCTTCTTTTACAACAGGCCATGCTACAGGTAAGTAAGCAAGGAGATACCATACAACCCTTATCGGACCGGAAAAGAATGGCGGCATCCACCAGAATTCCGCTGCTAAACCCACGAGTAGCATGCTCATGCTGATGATGGCCGGCAGATACACTTTCAATTTGCTCTCTGCTTCATGATGATGCTCATGAGATTGCATTGATCAGTTTTTCGCTTTTCCTTTTAAAATAACTTTTGATCGCTTTCTCTCCAAAGGTATAAAAGACTACAGGGGTCACCATAATATCCAGCAACGTGCTGCTGATCAATCCACCCAGAATGACTGTTGCTACGGGGAAGAGTATTTCCTTTCCAGGCGCCTGGGGATCAAGCGTCAATGGAATCAACGCGAGTGCCGCCACCAAGGCTGTCATCAGCACAGGAACCAATCGCTCCAGCGAACCCCGGATGATCATTTCTTTGCTGAAGGTTTCTCCCTCGTGCTCCATCAAATGAATGTAATGCGAAATCATCATGATGCCATTACGTGATGCAATACCCGTCAGTGTAATAAATCCAACCATCGTAGCCACCGAAAAAACACCCCCTGTGATGATCACCGCTACCACACTGCCGATCAGGGCCAGCGGAATGTTGAGCATGATCTGGATAACAATCTGGTGAGATTTAAAGTGTGAAAACAACACAAGGAAAATCCCCGCAAATGAAAATATACTCAATAGGAGAATCAGCTTTGAAGCAGATTGCTGGCTTTCAAACTGGCCTCCATACTGTATGTAGTATCCTTGGGGCAAGACCACCTGCTGGCCTACCTGCTTCTGAATTTCACTGACCGCGGTTCCAAGATCCTTGCCTTCCACATTACAACTGATGGTGATTTTACGTTGCGTATTTTCGTGGGTGATGGTATTGATGCTGGTCGTGTTTTCAATACTGGCTATCTGCTGTAATGGAATCAAGGTACCGTCAGGTGCATCGATCAGGGTGTTTCGGATCGCTTCAATATTAGTGCGCTCTTCATCTGTGGTGCGTAGGATGATATCAAATGATTTATCTCCATCCAGAATCTGACCGGTGACTTTTCCATTGTAAAATACTTCAAGATCCCGGGCGACTTTCCCTGCCTGCAAGCCATATCGTTGCAACGCCTCACGATCCACCTTGATCAATAGCTGCGGTACCATCACTTGACGCTCCACTTGAACATCAACAACACCTGGAACATTTTTAATGACAGAAGCTATTTCATTTGCATGTGATCTGAGATCAGTCAGGTCATTACCAAATAGTTTAATGGCCACCTGTGCACGCACACCGGATAGCAGGTGATCGAGTCGATGAGAAATAGGTTGCCCTACATTCACAGATACGCCTTTCAGGATATCAAGTTTCTGACGAATATCTGCGACCACTTCATCCCTGGACCGGCCGGCTTCATGGTTTAACTCAACATCAATTTCAGAATTAGATACAGGCTCTACGTGTTCATCTAATTCGGCACGACCTGTTCTCCTACTGACATAGTTCACTTCCGGTACTTGCAGCATGAGTTCCTCTGCCATGGTGCCGATCTTATTACTTTCTTCCAGAGATGTTCCTGGTGGTGTTGAGAGATTGATGGTAAAAGAGCCTTCATTGAAGGGTGGAAGAAAGGAGGTGCCAAAGAAAGGTAATACCCCTAATGATGTAATGATCAATATTGCAGCTACACCAATAATAGTCCGTGGTCGTGCCAGTCCCCAATGCAGTAGTCTCAGATCTCTCTGTTTAAGCCACTTCACCAGTGGACTCTCCTCGTGACCGCCTGATCCTGAAAACACTGTTCGCAGAAAAGACTTCTTGACAGGGGTAGTTTGTTCATTTGTATCAGCGCCTGTTGACGACGATATAGGAGTTGTACTCAAAAGGTAACTGCACAACACTGGCGTCAATGTCAATGATACAACGAGTGAAGCAAGGATCGAGGTGATGTACGCAATACCCAGTGGTGCAAAAATCCTTCCCTCAATTCCCTGCATATAAAATAAAGGAATGAAGACCAGGACCACAATTATCGTCGCATACACAATTGAATTTCTCACCTCACTGCTGGCGCTGTAGATGACCTGCAACACAGGTCTCGGATCAGGTGACTTTCTGTTTTCCCGAATCCGGCGGAATACATTTTCAACATCCACGATCGCATCATCTACGAGCTCTCCGATTGCAATGGCCAATCCACCAAGCGTGAGCGTATTGATACTATAGCCGAAAAGTTTGAATACGATAGCTGTAATCACGAGTGACAAGGGAATTGCTGTCAGCGTAATCAGCGTTGTGCGATAATTTAAGAGAAACAGAAAAAGCACAATAACGACAAGAATGAATCCATCACGTAAAGCATGCTCCACGTTGGTCAGCGCTGCTTCAATAAAATGTTTCTGCTGGAATATGTTGGTATTCAATCTGACATCAGGTGGCAATGATGGTTGCAGCTCCCTGATTGCTTTCTCTACTTCTTCGGTCAGGGTGACGGTGTTAAATGAAGGTTGCTTTTCAACAGTGAGGATCACAGCCGGCTTTGCATTGATACTCGCATCTCCGCGTTTGACGGCAGCTCCAAAGCGA
>JANNSS010000128.1:0-11068 GCA_031402955.1 Saprospiraceae bacterium | reverse complement strand
GAATACTCTTGATCGATGATGCCGTTGGTTCAGGAGCGACCATCAATGAGACAAGTTTTAAAATTAAATCCAGAGGAATTGGCGAGGTCGTTATCGGATATGCAATCACTGGAAGTTACAAGGGTTTTGAGGTCATCCAGGAGGTATAGGTCGCCATACGGTGAGGGCATTTTAAATGCTGGATCTCATTTCATCGTATGGATCCTTTTTGTTTTTAGCTCCCCTGCGTGCAAAAGCACATATATTTTGCAGATATTTGAATTGAAATAACCGACTATGAAAAGAGTACTTAAGAAAATCGGCCTCTGGGTCGGTTTATTCCTGCTTGCCCTCATCCTGATTTCTTTCCTGCTACCTTCCGAAATCAAAGTAAAACGCTCCGTCGAAGTCAGCGCCCCCATTGACCGTGTCTTCGAGCAGGTCAACGATCTCCGCAATTGGGAAAAGTGGGCCCCCTGGAAACGAATGGACCCCAGCATGGTCATGACCTTCAGCAATCCTCCCGTTGGCCAAAACGCATTTTATAAATGGGAATCTCAAGACAAGCGTATGGGTACAGGTACTCTGACACTCTCCAGCGTGACCAATAATGAAGAGATCATCACTTCCATGGATTTTGGCGGTAAAGACACCGGTAGTTCCAAATTCCTGTTTACACACAAGGGAGATAATATCGAAGTCACCTGGAGCATGAATGAGGAGATAGGTATGCTTCCCTGGAATAAATACTTCGGCATGATGATGCGAGGCGAACTCAAAAAGCAGTTCGACAACGGCCTGAAAGGCCTCAAGTTTTACGCCGAAAAGAGCTAACCCCCTAATCTACTAAACTCCTAAGCATCTAATCTTCTAACCTTTTAATCTCACCACGTATGCCTCAACCTAATTTACTCGCCATTGTCATCGCAGCGCTGATCCCCATGTTCCTGGGCTTTATCTATTATCATCCAAAAGTATTCGGAAAAGTCTGGATGGACTCTCTCGGCTTTAAAGAAGAGGATCTGAAAAAAGGAAACATGGGTGTCATCATGGGTATATCACTGTTGATGTCCACTATGTTGTCTTTTTTTATACTTGTCAACGTTGATGGACCTGGACAAGAAGGTCAGTTTGACAACTTCAGACATGGTGTGTTCCATGGTGTCTTGATAGGCTTAATGGTCGCTATGCCCGTCCTGGTCACTAATGGTCTCTTTGAAAGAAAGAACCTGAAAAACCTGGCCATCAATGCGCTTTACTGGATCATCACCATTGGCCTGATGGGTGGCGTTATTGATATGCTAAATCATTGGCCAAACGAAGCTCCGGCGATGTAAGTTTAAAGTTCGCAATAACTTCCAAGCGCAAAAAAAAGGAAACCATGTAGGGGTTCAATATTTTGAACCCCTACATGGTTTCCTTTTTTTTTGCCTAACTCACAACTCACAACTCACTTTTTACTTTTCGTTTTTCGTTTTTCGTTTTTCGTTTTTCGTTTTTCATTTTTCACTTAAAAGTAAGCCCGGTTTCGCCTTGGAATACTTACTCCCATTAAACACCCGCTGCCTCCGCAGTATCCTTCGCTCTTCTTTTGAAAGCGAACTGAAATCACTACATTCGATCGAACAGCAGCCATGGTATTTTTCTTTGCACTCAGGGCATTGAATGAAGAGAATGTGGCATGCATCATTAGCACAATTGGTATGATCATCGGATGGATTACCACATTGATGACAGGTGGCAACTACATCATCGGAAATGCGCTCCCCAAGACGCTCATCGAACACAAAGTTCTTGCCCAGAAACTTATTGGGTAATCCCATTTTTTCAGCCTGCCGTGCATATTCAATGATGCCACCATCCAGTTGGTACACATTTTTGTAACCCTTGTATTTCATATAAGCGGAAGCTTTTTCACAACGGATGCCTCCTGTGCAATACATGACAACATGTTTTTCTTTCGCCTCGCTGAGCATGTCCGCTACCATCGGAAGTCCGTCACGGAAGGTCTCCATCGGCGGTAGGATTGCTTTTTCGAAATGTCCAACCTCACTTTCGTAATAGTTGCGCATATCGACTATGATCGTATCAGGATCATCGGTGAGTTGATTGAATGCAGAGGCCGATAAGTGAACTCCTCGGTCAGTCACATCAAACCCGGCATCATCCAGACCGTCAGCGACTATTTTTTCGCGGACCTTGATGGCCAGGGTGAAGAATGACTTTCCATCATCTTCGACCGCTATGTTGAGGCGGATATTACGCAGGAAAGGGATCGTGTCAAGGTATTGGCGAAATGCTTCCAATTGCTCCGTAGGCAGGGATATCTGGGCATTGACCCCCTCACTGGCTACATAAATCCTTCCAAACACCCCCAGCTGATGCAGGCTGGCATAGAAGGCATCCCTGAAGGCATTTGGATCAGCTAGCCTGGTGTACGCGTAAAAAGATAGGGTGGTGCGGGGTTTAGTTTCTAACTGGACCAGGTGCCGGAGCTCGTCACGGTTGACACGGTTGTGTAATAGCTTTCCCATGGTATTCAAATATATGGCCACAAAGATACGGAATCATCAAAACGGGAGCGAACCGTTTAAAATTGGTTTTCGCATAGCCGCGGATCTCATTTTTAGGCCTTTCAGCATTGTTTTGTGTCTTTATTTAAATGCTGTTGGAGCTCGATTGCCTGATTATTTATGTTTTCTATTTGCTAATACCTTATTTCCTGGGCTAAAATATTTAATTCAATATGTAAGTCGTTTAAAATGAGAATGCTAAGACTTGTTTTTAGACATTTAATGGGTCTTTTGGCTTCGATTTATTTCAATGTGCAAGCGCATTTTGGGCACTTATTTTTTAAAATACTGCAAATCAAGGGCTTGAACACAAGTTTATTTTAAATATATAAATGGTTAGCATCCAATATTTTAATTTGGATATTTTCAATATTGGGCGTATAAAAATTGGATTTAAGAACTTTATGACATATAATTTCATTTTTAGAAGGCAAAAACGGGCTTATTATTGAAGCTATAGCAAGTATTAGGTTCATTCATGTAAATTTGCGGCGTTTTTAGGCGTTGGGTCTGCACATCTGGATCACTGCCTGGGACAAAGCTCTGAAAACCACATTTAAATTTTTTAAAACAGAGAGGTTATGGCCACTCAGAAAAGTACCAAATCAGCAAAGCCGGCACCAGCTAAAGCTAAGTCGCCCAAAAGTACTGCCCCTAAGAAGGTAGTCACGAAGGCTCCAGTAAAATCTAAACCCAAGGGCAAACCAGCTCCGGCTGCTAAAGCTAAAAAGGCAGCTCCGGCTCCAAAGAAGGTAGTGTCTGCAAAATCCAAAGTAGCTGCCAAGCCAAAAGTAGCTGCCAAGTCCAAAGTAGCTGCCAAGTCCAAAGTAACTGCCAAGCCCAAAGTAACTGCCAAGCCCAAAGTCGTAGCCAAGGCCAAACCCGTTCAAAAGCCTAAACCGGCAGCCCCCAAAGCAAAAGCGCCTGCTAAACCAGTCGCAAAAGCCAAACCAGCCATTAAAAAGGTAGTTAAGTCGGCACCAAAACCAGTAGCTAAGAAGGTGTTTGCCAAAAAACCGGCACCAAAACCACCAGTCAAGGCTGTTGTTGTTCCGAAAGCTAAATTTTCTGCAGCAACTCAGGTTTCCAAACCAAAAGTTGTTGTTGCTCAAAAAGCACCAAAAGCTGCTGCATTAGCCTCAACCGGATCTCCTTCCAGGAAACCGGTGGCGCCAAAAGCAGTACCACAGGTTGCAGCCAAAGCACAACCTAAAGCACCAATAGCAGCCCCGGTGACCAAACCGGTAGCACATGCACCTAAAAAAATCGAACCAAAGGCAGTGGTGAGTAAACCCGCAATGGTTTCAAAACCAGTTACGGCAGTTCCTTCATCAGGGTCAAAGGTTACAGATAAGACCGGAAAGCCTTCAGTCAGTATCAACACACCAGCTTTAAAGCTGGTTGAACATAAGAAACCAGAAGAAAAAATACACAAGCCAATTGCTGCACCTGTAGTAAAGCAAACCGAAAAAATGTCAGAGAAAAAAGAAATCAGGCCGGTGGGAGTAACCACAATCACAGACGAACCACAAAAATCAAGATATAGCGACAAGGAACTTGAGGAGTTTGATCAGCTCATCGATCAGAAACTGATTGTGGCCAGGGAGCAACTCGAGTTTTATCTCAAGCAACTTGAAGATATGGCCGAAAACCCTGACAACAAAATCAAGGGACTCGATGATGGCCTCAGCAGCCTCGAAAGTGAGCGCGTCAGTTCTATGGCTTCACGCCAGCAGAAGCTTATTCAGCACCTTGAAAATGCCAAAATCAGGATTAAGAATAAGGTTTATGGTATCTGCAGAGAAACGGGCAAGCTCATTTCGAAAGAAAGACTGCGCGCCGTGCCACATGCTACGTTGTCCATTGAAGCCAAACAGGCCCAAAATTAATTTAACCAGAACTGATTTCCAGACCGGATAATCCTTCAAGACTTTTCCTTCAAAAAGGAAAGACCTCAAAGGACTTACGGATGGATATTGTTTCTGCTAACGACTGTTTATGTCAAATCGTACACGTGCGGTTTTTATCATCGTATTCCTGGTGCTGCTCATTGACCAGACCCTCAAGATCTGGGTCAAAACCAACATGGAATATGGACAGGAATTTGGTATCCTCGGACTGAGTTGGGCTCGTATCCATTTTGTTGAAAATGAAGGCATGGCCTTCGGACTTTCCCTGGGAGGTAACTGGGGCAAACTTGCCTTGAGCATTTTCCGTCTGATCGCGGTTGGATTTCTGATGTATATCATTCATACCCTGATCAAGACAAAGGAGACATTCGGTGTCATTCTTTCCTTTTCATTGATTCTTGCTGGCGCGTTGGGCAATATCATCGATAGCGCTGTATACGGTTTGATATTCTCCAATACACCTTATCATGGTGGATTGGCAACACTGTTTCCACCAGACGGAGGTTATGCTCCATTCCTTTTTGGAAAAGTAGTTGATATGCTTTATTTCCCGCTGATTGACACGACCCTGCCTCAGGGTTTTCCTATCTGGGGCGGTGACCGGTTCCAGTTTTTCAGACCAGTGTTCAATATATCTGATGCCGCGATTTCTACAGGGGTGATCACATTACTAGTGTTTCACCGCCGGATTTTCAAATCAAAGCACGAAAACGCACCTGAGTTGATGCCGGAGGGCAGTTCAGATAAACCATTGGTTTAGACACCAGGTATTTTCACGCTTTCCAGAACAATTTGCATGCATCTGACCGGGGTAACAGGTTACCCCTTGTGTGATCATGATATCCTGGCATGTAGTTTGGGCCTGTGATACAGATATTGGAAAACAATAAATCTTAAGGATTTGGACTAACGTCTAGTCCAGGGAAGGCCCTGAAGAGGAAAAATTTTGGGATGGGATTAGTGGTAATCGTTTTTGCCGATAGACGCCGGTTTACTTACACATAAAACGGTTGATGGCTTTCACAGCATTACTTACTCTTTGATAGTCGATAGTATAGTGCATATACTTACCATCTTTGTCAGCGACCAACACTCCAGCATTCTTCAGTATCCGAAGGTGCTGTGAGGCGATAGATTGCTCGATCTTGAGGGTGTTGTAGATCTGATTTACCTGGATGTTTTTGTTCTGATCCAGAAATTCCAGAATCTTTAAACGGAGTGGGTGAGCCAAGGCTCGCATAAGTTCCGTAGACACCGTGAGCTTTTCCTGCTGAAAGGTGACCTTAGTCCTTTTCATACATTTCCTATTTTGAGTTAAACCTTAGCAACAAATTTGCAATTAAGATTTGACTCAACCAAATGATATTACAAAAAAAATACATTTGTAAACCTATGGCTGTCACTGGAAGTATGCTAAATGCCTGATTTATAATGAAATGTAAAAAAATGGGGGGACAAAATATTTTTTTAAACCTCACATTATCAACCCCTTAAAGGGGCTACCTAAAGCAAAGATTTAGCCGGCCAACTCCTCGACCAGCTTGGATATCTGGTTGAGCCTGTCTTTGTCCAGGGAATAATAAATGAATTTACCCTGGCGTTCGGTGAGAACGACACCGGCACGGCGAAGAATAGCCAGATGCTGGGAAGCAACAGACTGTTCAAGGCGCAGTTTAATGTAAATATCAGTTACAGTCATAGTGGCATGTTCCTCGAGCAGATCAATCACACGTTGTCTTAATTTGTGATTCACAGCACGAAGTACTAACACTGCTTTTCTGAGATCAGCATAGTTCAATTCTATTTCGCTGGTCCCTTTACGTAAGCTTACAATTTCAGTCTTCTTTTTCATCATGAGCGAGATTATTCGGATTCATGTATGAATTATCATAAACCGTACCATATTAATTTTAACAATGGTTAAGTACCTGATGTTCATGAAAATATGTTATGCATTTGATTTATATACAAATGCTTTTCCATATTTAACCCATTCAGGCGATAAGGCGGAGAAGGCTTTTATTCCGGAAAATCAAACTTTTTTGGGCTCTGTGATATTGGGAGGCTTGAGATAATGGGGGACGAAATGCAGGGGATTTTCGAAATTACCCTTTATAAAAGCATCCACTGCCAGGGTAATCATATGCTTTGCGCTGCATAGTATAGTAGTATCAACCTGTAGACCAGGGGCCAGATGGGCCAGGTCCCCAATCTTTAAGCATCCATCTCCACAGCTCACGATCGTCCCGCTCACCGGAATACCATGGGTAAAAAACTCCTCCGTAAGGATCGCAGATGAAACAGGCAGTACTTCCTCGAAGGATCGCCTATATATAGCTGTATACACCTCCTGACGCCTGGCATCGATCATCGGGAGGGCAAATTCAGTATCAGGATATTGATCAAAGGCTGCCTGAGCAAGAGCTTGTAAGGTCGGAATGGCAATCAATGGCTTACCCAGGCTATAGGCCATTGCTTTTGCTGTTGAACTACCTACGCGCAACCCAGTGTAAGATCCCGGGCCCGAACAAACAGCTATGGCGTCGAGATCTGACGGCCTGATAGAAGCTGATTGCAAGAGCCGTTCAATCGCAGGTGCCAACAAAGCTGCATGGTTCATGCCTTCCTCCATGTCCAGATATTCCAACAGGACGGATCCTTTGCTCAGTGCTACAGAACAGATGATCGTGGAGGTCTCTATATGAAGGATATACATAGTAGGTGATAGCTTCGCTCAGCAGGGAATTCTTACAGGACTGATTTCAGGCCATAGTGATTTACATATCATACAGACCTTACTTGACCTGCAGGATGGAGGTATATTGTTGAGTATTATTCAGAATCTTAATGGCTTCAGCCAATTCAGGATCATTTTTAAGCTGATGCCTCACCAGTCCGGTCTCGAAATAATAACGGCTCAGGATTTCACGCTCTATGGCCTGCAGGATTTCCTTTTCGTATTTATTCACCTGGGTTGCCTTTTCTTTTTCGACGATGGCTTTTAGCTGATCAACGTGGTTAGTCACTTCTGTGGAATAGGATTCAGTGGAAGCGACCTCCTTCAGTTTCTTTATAGCATCATCCGTTTCGGTCTCAAACGTGAAATCACTTTTATCGAGGAAGGCTTTGAAAGAAGCAAAGTCTTTGTAATGAAATGTCTCAAGCGATTCGATGCTGTCCTTTCCGATACAGTATTGGGTAACATAGTTGAAGATGACGTCTTGTTGCATCAGTTTCTTGACGATCAGCGGGCGTTGTTCTGCTGTCAGCGGGACATCAGGTTGTACGCCTCCGCCATCCAGTACCGTTCGTCCCGCACGTGTTTTAAACTTGGCCCGCTTGTCGTCAGTGATATGCACACGTTCACCGTTTTTATATTCGACGGATTGTATGCATCTGCCACTGGGTATATAATATTTAGAAGTGGTCAGCTTCACCTTAGCATTATAGCCGATATCAAAGGTATTTTGGACAAGGCCCTTGCCATAAGAGAGCTGGCCGATAATCACACCGCGATCCAGATCCTGCATCACTCCGGATACGATCTCGGAAGCAGAAGCTGAGTTTTCATCAATCAATACGATGAGTTCAATCTCTGTATCCACCGGTTCTGTGCGAGTTTTATATTCCTGGTCGGCTTCCACCACTTTACTGCGGGTGGTCACGACGGTTTCTTCGGCAGGGATAAATACATTACAGACATTGATGGCTTCCCGCAGGAGTCCGCCACCATTGCCGCGCAGATCGAGGATGACCCCTTGCAGATCTGAGCTCTCCGTTTTGAGATCTCGCAAGGCGTTGGCTACATTACGGCCTGCATCGCGGGTGAAGGTGGTCAGGGAAATATACCCGATGCCGGGTTCTACCATACCAGAGTAGGGCACATTTTTACCATCCAGGCCTCCCCTGGTGATTTTGATGTTTTTGATTTCTATTTCGCCGGGTCGCACTACATCCAGGTTCATTTCACTGCCTGGGATGCCGCTGATGATATCCATCACGTCTTCAGCAGAGCGTTTTTCCGTGGTTTCGCCATTTACCGCTTTGATTTGATCGCCCACCTTCAGCCCCGCTTCATGTGCCGGAGAGTCTTCGATAATGCCGCTGATCACCAGATCCAGCCCTATTTTCTTGACTTTCAAGCCAGAGGAGGCTTCTCCTTCCTCGTTCTTAAAGCGCCATCCTTCGATCTGGGATTCTGAAAAGTAGTTGGTAAACGGATCCAGGGTCGCCAGCATGGCATCGATTCCGACCTTCATCAGTTGGTTAGGGTCGATCTCGTCTACATAGTTGGAATTGACCTCCTTATACATATTACTGAAGATCTCCAGGTTCTTGATGATATCGAAATAGCGCTCTTTCTGCTGATAGGTAAATGCCATCCCCACGACCAGGACGACCCCTGTGATAGCGCCCAATAAATACTTCCTCTTCATAACACTCGGTTTGTGGCTGTAAAAGTACATGGTTAAGTAAGAATGTATAACGTCAGGGCAGGGGTGGAAAGTTTATGATGTGTAAGAGAGTAAGAGGTAAGAGAGTGAGAGAAAGGGGGTTTGAGACGCCAGATGCCAGACTCACCTGTGAGAGAGTGAGAACGTGAGAGCGTGAGATACCAGACTCGCAGACTCCAGACGTTCTATGCTCGGTTTTTTTTTGCAGGATCTGCCTGCAGCCTGCGTCTGTTTATTTTATTAAAAAAAATCAGACGTTGATGGTAGACTCTGGCTGCCGACGGCAAAGTCATTGGATGGCAAGTTCTATTTTAAGAGCTGTAAAAGTAGCCTCCTGGCTACAGGTAATAATCCCTTGACTGCCGGTAGAAAGCTAAAGTTGAGCGTAAGTTCACTTACGCTCGTGCGACCGCAAGTTTAAACTTGCGGTCACCAAAGCTTAAGTAAACTTAAGCTTAACATTATGCCTTATGGATGGCGCAGCCATCCATATCTTCTTCCCTTTACTCCCTTCTTCCCTTGCTTCTTGCTTAGCCTCAGCCTTCGCCTTCTCCTCATTTTTCATACTTCGACTACGCTCAGCAAACCGCTTTTCATTTTTCACTTAATCCCGCTTGCACCGCAAATATCGTCGCCATCAACGGATCATCTTCTTTATTGACCCCTCCGATCGGATTGATGTAGTATCCATCTGGCTGTTGTTCTTTGATCAGCATTCGCTGCAGTTCTTTTGACCACGGTCCAGTGATGCCGGCAGCAGTCATCGCCTCTGCTCTCACTGCCCAATGATAATAATGCATCACTTCATGCCACTGCTCAGGATCTTCCTTTGATAGTCCTTCTATTGTACTCATGTCCTGGTTTTTTTCAAGCCATTGCTTTGCATCTGCATAGGCTTTTGTATCCGTCATGCCGAGTGCATGCATCGCCAGAAATCCATCACATGTAGCAGTCGCATAACTCGGATAGTGATAACCTGCACCCTCTATTAAAACAGGTTCACATTTATTAGTAGCCAGCGTTACTGTAGAAGAAATAAATCCACCATCATACGGAAGAGCTTTCCTGGAGAGACAACCTTCGTATAGTCGCGGATCCTCCTGTGTACGTTGCACGCCCTGAAGGAAATGGCGTGAGAGCGCGAGAGCGTGAGAACGTGAGACTGTAGGTGTTTCCTTCGCCTTCGCCTCAGCCTTCATTTTCAATGCTTCAACTATTCTCCTCGTATGCGAAACATCAACATGCCCATGTTCCCCAAACGGAAGCCCCGGCTCTCCATATCCCCATCCACCATAAGCAAGATTATCAGGAGCGATGCCTCGGTGCTCAATAAATTGTTCGCGCAATAAATGTCCGACGAGTATGTTTTGAAGTGCTGTGTCTTGTTGTAAAAAACAAAGCACCTTCAATGCATACGCCGCACTATAATTGGGATAGTTAAGCATCGGCAGGCTATCCTCACCCTTCGATATCGATGCCCTGATCTCCCGTTGAATAAATTCAACGCCTCGTTGCACTCCATCTTGAGGTCTGATGAATTTATCCTCCGGGATCTGCAGGAGATGATACAGGATGTAAGGAGTGAGCGCCTTACCATCTTTGAGTACGGCATGGGTCTGACTATGCCATGCGCCATCTTCATCTTGCTGAGCCCATAGCCATGCGATTGATTTTTGCATGGTTATTTCAAGCATTTCTTCGCGCGATTGACACCCTGTCGTGAATATGATCGCAGATAGAATGGTAACCGTTAAAGATAAATATTTCATTTCCTTTTTCTTTTGGATGTCAGATACCTGATCTGGGATGGAGCCAATATTCAAAATGAATTATTTCGCACGGAGTACACAGAGTGCACGGAGCAATTCAATTTGACTCACGCATCACTGACACTCACTACTCACAATTCACAATTTACAAACCTGCATGCCATGCTTGCAGTATAGCCGCTGTACAAAACACCGGACTCGTAATACAATGCTGCCCGCTCCAGCTTCCATTCGGATTCTGAGATTGTTTGAACTTTGGTTCGATGGATTGTCTCCATTTTAGCCATTCCTCTTTTCCTTGCTGGGCAAGTGCTTCACTGGTCATCATGTAGGAGAGATATTCTTCACCACCGTTGTTACCAAAGCCATTCCAGATATCATCG
>JANNSS010000127.1:0-2199 GCA_031402955.1 Saprospiraceae bacterium | reverse complement strand
TTTACTGAAATAAACGGTAAGCCTGTAGTCTTTATCAAGGAAGCAGCCGAAAAATATACGGTGAGTTATGTTCAGCTCGGGCATAACAACGGTACACAAACTTCGATCCTGAAAGGGATAGAGGAAGGGGAGAGAGCGGTTATCAACGGCAGTTATCAACTCAAGATGATCTATCTCAACCAATAATCTACTATTCATTCATCCTCTATAAATTGAAATTATGAAACCATTTTTTAAGCAATTCATCATCCCGCTGATGCTCCTGACGGCGGTTTTCCTGGCATGTAATAATGCAAAGCAGGACGGAGGTCATACCCCAGAAACCAATGCCGATACAACACACCATGAAGGTGAGGATCATGCGCACACCTATGCCTGTCCCATGCACCCTGAGATGCAAGGCCATGAAGGTGAGAAATGCAATAAATGCGGAATGCCTCTTGAACACATGGATCATGCTCCTGCGGCAGGCAATTACGTGATGGAGATCAAACCCTCTGCTGAAACGATCATGGCAGGATCGTCCACCAGTCTTTCCTTAACACCAAAGAACAAGGATAACATGAATATCCCTGTACCTCTTGATGTTGAACATGAAAAGAAGATCCACCTTATCGCAGTGAGTGAAGATTTAAGTTGGTTTGATCATATTCATCCGGAATATCAATCAGATGGTAGTTACCTGGTTAAAGAGACCTTTCCAAATGGAGGCAAGTATTTGTTGTATGCAGATTACAAGCCTACGGGGAGCACGCACCAACTTGAGAAAAATGAAATTAAGGTTGAAGGGAAAACAAAGGCACCTGCGAATTTTAAAGAAACTAAAATGGTTGCTACGTCCGGTGCGTACACTGTAACGTTAAAGCCTGATGGCGGGCGGTTTCTGTCCAATCAGGAATTACATTTTGATGGGCTGTTTATGAAAGGAGGAAAACGATTTGATGTCAATGGATTACAATCTTATCTCGGTGCAAAAGGCCATATGGTAGGTATTCAGATCAGCAGCAAGACGTATGTCCATCTGCATCCTGAAGTTGAAAATGATATCCTGCATTTTCATGCCACACTTCCTGAAGCGGGTATGTACAGGGCCTGGCTGCAGTTTATCGCCGAGGATAAATTGCACACAGTAGACTTTACCATTATGGTTGAACAAGGGGAGCCAGGGAAGAAGATGGAAGAAACACAAGCAACCGACCATAAACATTAACCCGACCCGGGTAGACGCGAAAATGAATATGTCGCAAGGAAGTAAACAACATCGATTGACAAATGAGCCATGTTAGATAATTTAATAAAATTCTCATTACAAAACCGCCTGCTGGTGGTTGCCATGGCAGTCTTGCTAATGGTGTATGGTGTATTTGCCATCGTCAACCTTCCGGTGGATGTATTGCCGGATTTAAATCGTCCGAGGGTGACCATATTTCTGGAGGCCAATGGTATGGCTCCGGAAGAAATTGAAACCCAGATAACGCTGCCTGTAGAATCTTCTCTCAATGGCGCACCTGGTGTAGAGACCGTTAGAAGCAGTTCCTCAATAGGTATAGGGATGGTGTTTGTGGAGTTTGGCTGGGATTCGGATATCTACAGGGCCAGACAGATTGTGGCCGAAAAACTGCAAACTGTCCAGTTACCGGATGACATCGTCCCGGTCATGGGGCCTATCAGCAGTGTCATGGGACAGATCATGCTGGTAGGTATTTCTGCCGACAGCACATCTGCGGCTGATCTGCGAACCCTCGCTGATTTTACTATCCGGCGCAGGCTCATGAGTATCAAGGGTGTCTCACAGGTCATTCCGATGGGCGGAGAGCGGCTTCAATACCAGGTGCTCATCTCTTCTACCAAACTGAAGCAGTTTAACCTGAGCATTGATGAAGTAGACAAGGCCATGGAGCTCACCAATCAAAACAGTTCCGGAGGCTTTTTTGATCAATATGGCTCAGAGGTGTTGATCAGGAATGTTGGAAGGGCATATTCATTGGATGATTTAAAGAACACAGTAATTTCAAACAGGGATGGATTACCGGTATTGTTGTCACAGGTTGCAGATGTTCGCTTTGGAGCTGCCGTCAAACGCGGAGATGCGAGTATCAATGCAAAGCCGGCTGTGATCCTCACTGTTGAAAAGCAACCTTCATTTAACACCGTCACCCTGACCGAAGAAGTAGAGAAAGCAATCAGGGAGCTGCAACC
>JANNSS010000126.1:0-10967 GCA_031402955.1 Saprospiraceae bacterium | reverse complement strand
AAAGATACTTGGTCGCGGAACGTTTTCGTTGGCGAGAAACACCTAAGCAGAGATTGGGAAGTATAATTCCTGCTGCAGACCATCCTTCAGATATGCAAATACAGCGCGGATCGAATCTTGTGTCAAAGCAGGATACGCCTCTAAAATCTGATTTTCATTCCAACCAGATTCCAACAATTCCAGTATCAATTCGACTGACAGTCTTGTACCCTTGATAGTTGGTTTACCAAGAAGAACTTGCTTGTCTGAGACTATGTAATCCTGCCATTTCATTTAGTAAATATAGTCCATTTTGAGGCTCTCGACAACATCGCTGATATTTGGGGTATGCAGGGGAGTCGGCCTCTTACTTTTTGGAGCGCTGATAACGCAGATGTATTTTAAAAATAATTAACGCAGATTTTCTGGTCCCTGAGCTTGCCGAAGGGAACATAGCGAACCTCTCTCTTTATGCCGCCTCTTCGCGTGCGAAGAGGCCGGCGTAAAAAAGGGGGGTGGTGGCTTCTTTATCCCCTTCGACAGGCTCAGGGACCAGGTTAGAGCACTGTGTATTGAAGATCTATTCTGCGAAAATTAGCTTTAAATAATTAACGCAAATTTGATCTTGGTTGCTTGCAAAGAGAATGGGACATATCACTCCACCAATACCTCTCTGAACAACTCCACATCCTTTTCCTCAATATACACATGGGTAGAAATCCGAACAGCCACTCCACGACGGGATACGAAAATATTATGCTTATTTAATCGTTCAAAAAAGGAGGCTGCATCCCTACCCGGAGGCAATAGCGCCCCAAACATATGAGCGGATCGCGCGCCTTCATCCTCCACCCAAAAGCCCAACTGTGTTAGATGCGCCGCAAGGGCATTGGACATCTTCAGGCAATACTGTTCAATTGCCTCCACCTGCCATTCGAGCACCTGCTCCAAAGCGGTGCGAAACATCGGAAGTAATATAAAATTGCCGTACTCCCCTACATTGTAACGGCCGGCACCGGGTGTATATCCTGCCGAATATTGCGTGAGCGAAGTAAAGTCCCGGGCATTGTCACGGTTGACCCAGGCCTCTTCAATCGGCTGTCCATAATTAAAATCCTCATGGTACCACGCAGCTCCAATGGCATACGGACCCAGGAGCCATTTATACCCCGTACACACCAATGCGTCTATATTACACGCCTCCACATCCAACGGCCGCGCGCCTACCGATTGTGAGCCATCAACAATAAATTTTGCATTCATTGCCCTGCACTGCTGTCCAATCTCTTTGAGGTGAAAAACCGTACCATCCGTCCAGTGTATGGAGGACATGATCACTGCAGCTGTATCGGTATCAATCGCTTCGAGGAGGCGTTGGTTCCATTGTTGGCCGCGCCCTTCTCTTGTCTGCGGCGGATGGATCACGATGAGCTGCTTTCCATGGGTGGCACACCAACGGCGGATGGTATAATAATCACTCGGAAAATCATCGGCCACGATAATAGCCTTACTGCCATGGTTAGTCGGCAAATTGCGCACTACCGATTCCAGTCCATACGAAACGGAAGGGATGATCGCCACCTGTTCCGGCTGGCCATGAATCAACCGGCCAAACAATTTCTTTACCACCTCTGCCTCTTCAAAAAAATCAGCCGCAGTGATTTGGGTGGGATTGCGCTTGCGTATCATGCCCCGTATGCCTGCCTCCTCAACGGACCGGAGCAACGGCGACATGTATGCGCCGTTGAAATAATGAACATCAGCAGGAAGCTGAAATAAATGTCGCTGACTTTGCATAGGCATTGTTATATAATCATCCAATGGTTACCCGCGAGCACGATGACGGTGGCAGAATAGGTCCTGGCTCCATGGTTTGAATATCCAAATTTAGGTTTTTCCTTTGGTCACCACAGCCAGGCTTAGATAGCGTTTGGGGGCAAAGGCGACATTTTCATTGTGGATAGGGCTACGGATTTTGTTTTGCTTTGTAATTAAGTATCCATAAATAAAAGCCAACAATAAAATCGTACGTAAGGCAGAAATAATCGTAATCAGGCGGAAGTAAATCCGGATTGGCCACCAGGGGATATATCATGTCCCATATGCCATGAAGAAAATATCCTGCCACTAAAAACCAGTAACACCTCTTAATGCCTAAGTAAGCCAGCACCATAAAAAACACTGCCTGCAGAAAACTGAGGATGGCAGTTTCAATATCAGTCCAGGTATAACCAATATACAGAAAACCAATCGCCATAAGAATGAGTCCATAGATCGTGTTTTTATCAACTCGTTTTAGAAACGTAAAAATTAAAATAGTGATCAGACTCGATACGAGTCCTATGAGTGCAGCAATCATGGTGCTTGATTTGGTTTAATGAAATAGGTGGTATGCTAGTGATCTATAGTGTATTCAATGATGATGGTGATGCGTAGAAGGTGTTGCATCATATGGCTTGCTACCATCCACCACCTGAAAGTGTGCCATCATCCCCGCTGCATGATGCTCAATGATATGGCAATGATACATCCAGGTACCGGGGCGGTTATCAGGCATCCATGCAATTTTTATCTTGCTCCTGGGGGTCAAATTATAGGTGTCTTTCCATGCCCTGTAAGCAGGCGCTTTGCCATTCTCTTCGATGACCTGAAAGAAAAATCCGTGCAGGTGGAAAGGATGGTCCATTAAACTGGTGTTTACCACTTCCCAAACCTGCAATTCACCCACCATAACAGGTTTGTCATCTACGTGGGTCTTTCCATTGACAAGAAAGCTCAGGCCTTCTGTCAGACTGGGGCCCACAGAGAGCTTTACTGTTCTGTTAACGGCTGCGTCTTGCAAAGCCAAGGGTTCAATGGTCCTTAAGGTATCCGGAATAAAAGCCACCGTAGGCTTGTCTTCCCCCACGTTTACGGTTGCAAATGTTTCGCGTTTTGGTTTCAAAAAAGTCATCCGGTTATATGCAAGCGATTCTATTACGAATTTTTCTCCTTCAACAAAGGATACTGCAATATCAATCCGCTCTCCTGGAGTGATTAAAGCTTCAGTAACAGTAAGCGGATGCTCCAACAATCCACCGTCTGATGAAATAATCTTAAATGCCTTACCGCCAAGGTGCAAATGAAAATACCTTGCACTGGATGAGTTGATAAAGCGCCATCTTTCGGTCTGGCCACCATTCACATTGATCATTAAATCCTCCTTCCCATTTAATAAGAGTGTACTGCCCTGACGTCCGTCATGCCGTTCAACAAGGCGGGGGATAAACCAGGAGGGCTTTGTAAACTCGTTGTTCTCGTCGAGCTTCATGTCATCAATCATAAAAATCCTTTCCCCATCCACGACAGGGTCTGTTTCGCCATCTACGATGATGGCTCCATACATGCCCCGCTCCATCTGCACTGTTTCATTGGCATGGGCATGATACCAGAACGTGCCTGCATCTTTGACCACAAATCGATATTCAAAAACTTCACCCGGTTCAATAGGCTTTTGAACTGCGTCTGTTCCATCCATGGAGGCAGGGAGACAGATGCCATGCCAATGAATCATGGTAGGCTCACTGAGGTTATTGGTCATGCGGATAACCATTGTATCACCGGCATTTGCGCTTAATGCTGGGCCGGGAAGCTGTTTGTTGAAACCCCATGCCTGAATGGATTTACCAGGAGCTATTTCCCATGGAAATTCGCTGGCTTCGAGATCATACACTACGGTTTTGGATAGATGATTCATGATCTAAAACTTGTTAAGTGGTTGGTTAAGGAAATTTAATCAAATTTATTATAATCGGATACCCATTCCAAATTCCATCGTGATATTTGCCAGGTTGCCATCCAGGGACCAAATGTCAAAACTCTTAAGTGGGTATGGGTATATAGGGAGGTACATCCTGTAGCTGAAAAAACATTTCCCCTTACCTAACTTCCAATTGTACATCAACCCAAAATCCGGACTAACTGATTTGACCGACGCAGACACGGGCTCAAACTCCGGGTTATGGAGCGTCTCCTGGTAGGCATCATACTTTATACCGGCCATCATGCTAAAGGTGTGGGAGGAACGCTTGCCAAAAAGTGATGTTCCGATACCAAATTTCTGGGTCAGCGAATTGTTATAATCCGTCCTGATGTAATTAAAATCACGATTCAATGCATTGTTATACGCGTAAGAAGTATAGGACACAATACTGAGGCGCCTTTCAATATTCCACTGTATGATATTGCTGACAAGCACATTGCCCATGGAATAGGGGTTCAGGCCAATGGCTGGTTCGATGGTCCACTTTGCAACAGGATAGCTATGCTTAGCTGTTTTGATTTGGACATTTTGCGCAGATACTGCAGTGATGCTCAACAGCACGAAGAGGAGGGATATATAGTTTATGCGTTTCATTTTGTTTTACTTTAATTGGTTTGAAATTGGTTAGAATAGAATTATCTGTTTTGAAAATAGAAATGTAAGCCATCGAGGATATTTGGGTTTTTGGACCCCTGATGGTCAAGGTGTGGTTGCAGCTGTTTCTCGAGCGCTATTCCGGGATAATTTTTCTGGAGTTGCAGGTAAAAAGCCTGGAAAGGAGCAAGCATTCTCCCCCCACCTTCCAGTTCCCCAAGGCCCAGGTACACCAACTGGTGTCGATTCGCAATGCTGCTCCTGTTGTCTTGTTCTAGTTTCAGGATGATTTCATTATCGTACCATATGGAAGGGCTCAGCATGATGTAATTGCCAAACACCGCATTGTAATTGGTAAAGGCATATGCTGCAAGCAAACCACCAAACGAATGGCCAAGGATGATTCTGCTTTCCCGTGAGGTGTCAGCACCATACTCGTTCTCGATTCCAGGTATTAATTCATCCTTGACAAACAACATAAATTCCGCTGCGCCACCGCCACCTTCATTGACATCGGAAGGCGTATAATCTATAGCTCTGTCACGACCATATCCGATACTGACGACCAGGACATTTGTGGCAGATAACTCACTGCTGATCCTTTCGCAATTTTCAGCGACAAAATTGAAATTCTCTTCGCCGTCCAGGACATAGATAGTTGCATACGATTGGTTGGTTGGATCGTAATCCTGAGGAAAGGCAACTTTAATCGTATAGTTTGCCCCTGTGGAGGTGGAGTTAATAGAAAACTCCTCGGAGAGAAATGGAATGGACTCTTCCTTCTGACAAGAAGCCAGGACAAGGATAAATAAGAAAGGCATTACGTTTTTCATTTTAATTATTTTTAAGTGGATATGATTTTAAAGAAAAGCCGCTTTTTTTACGAGCGGCTTTTATTGACTTCAGCCATTATAGCTGTTCGTGTTACACGCACTTCCGCATTGGCATTGACCGGAACCATTCGTGTCACAGGCACATGCAACGCACGTACATACAGGGCAAGAACAATTGGCTTTTCCAGAAGCTGAACTAGAGTTGTTGAGCACTCTTGGGCTCATGTTTACTACGTTTTTCATGTTTTTAAATTTTAATGAATTTGATACGACAAAGGTATTTCCTGCACCCGGGGTGGGTGTTACAGGACTTTGGGTATGGCTTATATAATTTTGGGATTAGACCTTATCGAGCGCTTTACGCTTGGCCAGCCCTACCTCTTTGAAGTAAGAAGGGGTCAGACCCGTGGTCTTTTTGAATTGGGTGGAGAGGTGAGCAGGGCTGCTATAATCGAGCTCAAATGCAATTTCAGAGAGGGTCATCTGCCCGTAGATAAGCAGTTCCTTGGCCTTTTCAATCCGCTGCTCAATAAAATAATTCTCGATGGTCCGACCTTCCACGGAGGAGAATATACTACTGAGATGTGTGTATTCGTAATGGAGCCTTTCGGTCAGATAGGTGGATAGATTGATTTTGATATCCCTATGATCTCCTTCGTTTCTTGCCTTTAGGATCACTAACTGTTTGATCTTTTCAATCAACCCGCTCATGTGATTATCGATCAGTTCAAACCCCACCTCTTTTAACTTAGCGGTCAGCAGTTGGTTTTGTTCCGGCGTTAAAGCGTTGACCAAATGGATCTCACCGAAAGTTACCGTATGAAAAGGTATGGCCGTGGTATCGAGTATGGCCTCAACAGAGAGGACACACCGATGGCAAACCATATTCTTAACAAGTGCGGTAGGTGATGTCATTAGCTGCAGCTGTTTGTAAATATGAAGGTAAGGGAAAAATGGTGAGGCGTGAGTTGTTTACCCCCATTTAGGGGGCTACCGTTTATACACAACTCAAAAAGGGGATGCCGTTGCAGGAGTTTGCTCCTGCAACCGAATGGATACCCATTGGAACTCTAATTAAGAATCTACATTGGAATTCTCATGTTTGCAGGAGCAAACTCCTACAACGGCTATGGCCATTTTATCCTTAGGATATTCTATTAAGCATGGAAAATTAAGAGATGTGTTTAAATGGTAGATTTTGGAGGCAATAGTGGGGGAAATTTTATCGGTCTTCAAAGTAGTATTTCATTTCTTAACCAAAGTCAATGAACGTAGAAAATGCGTCACCTACTTTTGTCCCATCAAATAATTGAAAAAAAATGAAACAAGTAACAATGAAAGCAGCAGTTTATAGCCAGTATGGCCTACCAGAGGTTCTTCAGGTCAAACAGGTAGAAAAGCCAAAACCTAATAAAAATGAGATTTTGCTGAGAATTAAAGCCACCGCTGTCAATTCGGGTGATTGGCGATTACGCAAAGCTGATCCATTTGCAGTAAGATTCATTTTCGGTTTGTTAAAACCTAAAATAAATATACTTGGAAGTGTTTTTTCAGGTGAAGTTGAAAGAGTCGGTGAAGATGTAACACAATTCAAAGTGGGTGACTTTGTCTTTGGTCACACAGATATGAGTTTTGGTTCCTATGCTGAATACAAAAGTCTGCCTGAAAGTGGGTCAGTAGCATTAAAACCTGCCAATATTACTCACCAGGAAGCAGCCGTCATTCCGTTTGGTGGAGTTACAGCCTTGCATTTTATAAAAAAGGCAGATTTAAAACCAGGGCAAAAAGTGCTTGTAGTAGGTGCTTCTGGTGCGGTGGGAAGTGCTGCCGTTCAATTGGCAAAGGCATTTGGTGCTGATGTGACGGGGGTCTGTAGCACTGCAAATATTGAACTCGTAAAATCTATCGGAGCAGACAAGGTAATCGATTATACGAAGGAGAATTTTACGCAAAATGGTGAAACATATGATGTGATCTTTGATGCTGTGAAAGCAATATCTGTTTCACGAAGTTTAAAATCGCTTCACAAAAATGGTGTAATGATTTTAAGTGCCGCAGGAATGTCTGAAATGCTTCAGGGCTTGTGGATTTCGATGACAAATAGCAAAAAGGTTTTGACGGGTGTGATTAGGCATACAGCTGCAGACATCCTTTTTCTAAAGAGGCTAGTTGAAGCTGATAAATTTAAACCAGTAATTGATAGGACTTTTTCATTGGAGCGAATTGCAGAAGCACACGCTTATGTTGAAAAGGGACATAAAAAAGGAAATGTTGCAATAGAAATGTAATGCGTATTTAAGGCCTGTGAACTATCCGTTTCCTGATTCTGCTTAAGGATTCAGGTTTAACACCGATATAACTTGCTATCTGGTATTGAGGTATCTGTTGAAATAAACCGGGTCTTGATTTTAGTAATTTCAAATAACGCTGTTCGGCTGTATCTGTAGTATATGACGACATTATTTCTTGTTGCTCCGCAAAAACTTTCTCCATTACTTTTCTCGAAACGGTTTCAAATTTTGGAAACCGTTTGTAGAGGCTTTCTTCTTTCTCTCTATTTCCAACAACTAATGTGCTATCCATACAGCAATCCAAAAAATGATTGGAAGGATGGTTTTGACTGAAGCTATTCATAGAAACTACCCATTGCTCTTCTGTGAAGAAGTTATTCGTTTTTTCCTCACCATCCACTAAATAAAATTGTCTTACACAACCGTCTAAAACAAAATAGGCTTCAGAAGAAATTTGTCCTTCCTTAAGCAAAACAGTTCCCTTTTTGTACTGATGAATGGTCATAGTTTCCACGATAGCTTCAATCTCTTCGTGTGAAAGAGGCATAATTTTTTGAAAGTATGTAAGTAGTTTATCATTCATTTTTTTTATTTGGTCAGACTTTATCTCCTGTTACAATGGCCGATAACACGTATATCCTCCCGATAAAAATACAGTATCTATCCTGATAATCAATACATGTCCATTGCGTTTCCATACCCTCCTGGCAGGGATACAAAGCTTCGCTTTTCATACCTCCCCACACCACTCTCCCCAATTTAAAATATCTTCATCCAATCAACCGACAATTCCATCCACCCACCATGCACCCACTCCTCTCCTCCGTCCTCTCTCCCTTACCCATCCGCATCCTCTTCGTATGCATACTCCTGCACGCCACCTCCCTCTCCGCTCAAAAAAATTCCGTCGTCCAGGTCCACGCCGATAAATCATCCGGCTACGGTGTAGCCTGCGGAGGACCGCAAAACCTGCCCGACCGCATCGTCACCGCACTCCATGTCGTCGCCGGCAAGAACACCATCGTGGTGAAGTGGCAAGGAAAAACATCCTACGCCACGATCGAAAAAATATACAAGCCCTCCGACCTCGCACTGCTCAAACTCCAGACGCCACTGGGCATAACACCCCTCGCCCTGTATTCCGGAGAACCCCCATGGGATACCAATATCAACTTCTGGGAAATCCCCATCAACACAACTTCTGTCACCGCCAAGACCACGGTGCTGGAAGAACGCACCAGCCTTTCCAGGATAAGCCCACGCGTAGCTGATAATCCTGCCGGTCTCTCCAAATCACTCTGCAGCGATGCCGGCCAGTATTATCCCGGTATGACCACCGAGGTGATCAATTTCAAGGAACCCAATATCCGCAAAGCCCACTCCGGCTCGCCCCTGACCTATGGTGACAAGATCCTCGGCCTCGTGGATGGCGGCGCCAAGCTCATCGATGGCAAAGCATGCGTATGGGCTATCCCCGCTGCTGATTTTACAAAGCTGTTTAATCAAGGCACCCCTGTACCCGCCAGTGTGCAACCCTGCGGTGGTACGACCGGCAATCAATACATGTACAGCGGCACCCGCTCCGATAACCCACTCCTCAGCCCCGAAGAAGCACAACAGGTGGCGGAATTTGAAACGCCGATGAATTTCAACACCACCGACGGCAGCCAGATGGCACTCTACCATGAATATCGCATGACATTCGCCGAAGTATTCGAGACGTTGTTTCCCGACGAGCAGGCCAAAATGAAAGATGTCCTCAAAAACGAAGAAGAGATTTCCCTGATCGATATGTTTGAATCCACCATGGATCTCTATGTGGAAGAGTTGACCGGTGTCACCGTGATGGTGCCCTCACAATGCAATCTGTCAGCCGCTTCAGATGATGCATGGACCTACATCACCACGACCAGTCCGGGTGGTCTGATCACGATGTCGGTATACATCTCGCCAAATGATTCGATGGAAGAAGGCATCGGTGCGATGGATGCCTTTAAATCCTTCATGGCCGAAAACGGACACGTGCTGCTCCCGAAAGGTGACGACATCGACGACTTCAGCGATGACCCCGACAATCCCTACTACAGCGAATACATCGATAACCTCTACGCAGACGTTAACGGCAATATCCAGGGCGAATTTATTGCTGACCTGATCATCAATGATGGCGACTTTCTCGCTGTCACCGTCAGCATCGCCGACTGGAGTGGTATAGATAATAATCCGGAGGAACGGATGTTTCTGTACCTGATGGAGATTTGTGCTCTTTTGTCAGATTTTGCTATTTATTAGACAGCTCATCGAAATGCCAGCTTAGGAGGTTAAGGGCTTAGAAGGTTAGGGGTTTGTGAGGCTTATAAGTTGATAGGTTGATGGGTTTATCTGATGTGCTTAGTAGATTAGTAGGTTAGGGCTTATAAAAGCTTATGCAAGCATAGAGGCTTATGAACTTTATAAGGTTGATAAGTTGATTGGTTTATCTGATGTGCTTCGCAGTTTAGGAGCTTAGAGGGTTAGGGCCAATAAAGCACTTTCATTGTTCACTCTTCATTCTTCACTTTTCACTTTTCACTTTTCGTTTTTCACTTCAAGATCCCGGGGTTTCGGAAGCACATAGTTTCGCAGAAACATGTGACTGAAGAACACAGGGATCGTTTATTGGCGCAGCAACAATAAGCGGGGGCAAACAAAAGAGACGGAGCAACAATAAACGAGGGCAAAATGATTGTGACGTGACACAGTCCACGGAGTAATCAGGTGGTGCCCCTACAGGGCACGATAGGTTTTTCATCATCCATGGTTACCGACATATTGCCCCTACGGGGCATGATGCCCCATCATGGCTATATGTGTGTAGGATCAAATTGAATGGCCCCGACTTTCAAGTCGAAGGGAAAAGGAAGCAGGATCAAATATGCTCCTACAAGGCATGATGCCCTATCGGGGCTATATGTGTGTAGGATCAAATTGAATGGCCCCGACTTTCAAGTCGAAGGGAAAAGGAAGCAGGATCAAATATGCACCTACGGGGCATGATGCCCCATCATGGCTATATGTGTGTAGGATCAAATTGAATTGCCCCGACTTTCAAGTCGAAGGGAAAAGGAAGCAGGATCAAATATGCTCCTACAAGGCATGATGCCCTATCGGAGCTACAGGTCGGTAGCATCGAAATAGCAAAATCAATCATGCCCCATCGGGGCTACAGGTCGGTAGCATCGAAATAGCAAAACCAATCATGCCCCATCGGGGCTATATGTGTGTAGGATCAAATTGAATTGCCCCGACTTTCAAGTCGCAGGGAAAAGGAAGCAGGATCAAATATGCTCCTACAAGGCATGATGCCCTATCGGAGCTACATGTCGGTAGCATCGAAATAGCAAAATCAATCATGCCCCATCGGGGCTACATGTCGGTAGGATCAAATTGAATTGCCCCGACTTTCAAGTCGAAGGGAAAAGGAAGCAG
>JANNSS010000125.1:0-14618 GCA_031402955.1 Saprospiraceae bacterium | reverse complement strand
AAGAGCGAAAGAGGCCGAAGGGGCGAAAGTGGCTTAAAAGCAAGGAGCAAGGGGCAAGGAGCAGTGTGAAATCAAAACTGCGCCTCTGCGTGAAAATTAAATTTGGAAGATTAAAAACCACTGAGTTTTAGGTCCCCTTTAAGGGATTTAGGGGCAAACAACCGAATCATTTCGAAAAGAAAACATACATTGGTAAATCAAACCAACTCAACCCAAATCTGTAAAAAATGGACACAAGGCCCTGGCTCAAAAACTATCCTAAAGGACTTCCCGCCAATATCGATGTCGACAAGTATCCCAACCTGAATGCTTTTATCTCAGAAGCCCTCACTAAGTTTTCCTCTCAGCCGGCTTTCTACTGTATGGGTAAGTCGCTCACGTACGGCGAAGTGGATAAAATGTCCTATGCCTTTGGTGCCTATCTCCAGTCCAGGGGATTGAAACCTGGTGACAGGGTTGCGATTATGATGCCCAATTTGTTGCAGTATCCTATTGCATTATTTGCATGCATTCGCGCGGGCTTGATCGTGGTCAACACCAATCCGCTCTATACACCTCGTGAAATGGTACATCAGTTTAATGACAGCGGTGTAAAGGGAATCATCATCGTTGAAAATTTTGCTTCTCATCTGGAGGAAGTGCTTGGTAAAACACAAGTTGAAACCATCATCCTGACCAGTATCGGAGAAATGCTGGGATCTATCAAAGGTCCGATGGTCAACTTTGTGGTCCGTAGTATCAAGCGTATGGTTCCCAAATACGAACTGCCGAATACAATCTGTTTCAAGGATGCGATCCAGCAAGGCAAAAAATTTACGATCAATACATTTGATGATCTGCCTGATCGGGTCATTTCTCATCAATATACAGGGGGTACCACCGGTGTAGCAAAAGGTGCTATGCTCACCAATAGAAACCTCCTCTCCAATATGCTCCAGATCAAAGCATGCCTCGATACGCAGATGAAAGAAGGCGAGGAGATCACCCTTTGCCCTTTACCAATGTATCACATTTTCGCCTTCGTGGTCAACTGTCTGGCGATGATGTCTTATGGTTCTATGAATGTGCTCGTGGTCAATGCCCGTGATTGTAAATCAGTCATCAAGGAGTTTAAAAATCACAAGATCACGGTGATGACTGGAGTAAATTCTCTTTTCAATGTGTTGCTTCATGAGAAAGAATTTCTTGCCCTCGATTTTACTCATCTTAAAGCAGCCGTCGGAGGTGCCATGGCCATTCAACGCACTGTCAATGACCAATGGCGTGAGGTTACAGGTAGAAACCTGGTAGAGGGCTATGGTATGACTGAATCATCACCTGTTGTTTCTGTTAATCCATTGGATGGAACTGCACGAATAGGCACAGTAGGAATGCCTGTGCCATCAACAGATGTTCGAATCGCTGACGAAAATGATATAGTACAGGCTATCGGCCAACCCGGGGAAATCCAGGTTCAGGGCCCTCAGGTTATGCTAGGTTATTATAATAAGCCTGAAGAAACTGCAAAAACAATCCGCAATGGTTGGCTATGCACAGGTGACGTAGGTATCATTGATGAAGACGGTTATCTCTGTGTCGTGGATAGAATAAAAGATATGATTATCGTATCCGGCTTCAAGGTATTCCCAAATGAAGTCGAGGATGTCGTGACCAGCCATCCAAAGGTTAAGGAGTGCGCAGCCGTTGGTATCCCAAGTGAAAAAAGCGGTGAATGTGTGAAGCTATACGTGGTCAAAAAAGAATCCAGCCTCACCAAAAATGAGTTGCTTGATTACTGCAAGGAAAATCTGACAACCTATAAGGTCCCCAAGGAAATAGAATTCAGGGAATCATTGCCGAAAACGAATGTCGGGAAAATTCTCCGACGGGAATTACGAGATCAATAAATAAAAAAGGTACGGGCAGGTCGCGACCTGCCCGTACCTTTTTTATTTATTGTTTTCTCGCATCCACCCATTTCTTCATCCACTCATACGTCAGTGATTTCGGACGTTCAAGAGGTAGATTGAGAATGCGACTCCAGCAAAGCATAGCTAATACGCCTAAAGCGCGGGATACAGCAAAAAGAACTGTGTAATAGTTATGTTCTTTTAATCCGTAATGAACGAGGATAGCACCCGAGTGCGCGTCAACGTTTGGCCATGGATTGCTGACTTTGCCCAGGGCGCCAAGGACTTTAGGGGCGATATCAAATACTTTCCACACGATGTTGACGATATCATCATCGGGCATGTGATTCATTGCAAAAGATTGCTGCGCGAGGAATCGTGGATCAGGTTTCCTAAGTACGGCATGGCCATACCCCGGGATCACTTTGCCTTCAGCAATCGTATCCTTGATATATTTTTCAATTTGTTCAGCACTGGGCTTTGAAGTGCCGAGGTGATCGACCATTTCAAAAATCCATTTGATCACTTCCTGGTTGGCCAGTCCGTGGAGTGGTCCTGCTAATGCATTGACCCCGGAGACATAAGCGTAATAAGCATCACTTAAAGTAGAACCGGCAAGATGAACAGCATGTGCACTTGCATTTCCTCCTTCATGATCTGCATGGATGGTCATGTATAAGCGCATCAGGCTTTTGAAGTTTTCATCTTCGGTGATGCCTAACATGTGTGCATAGTTTGATGACCAGTCAAGACTGTCATCAGGTGAGATATGTACGCTGTTTTTATATGTTCTTCGGTAGATGTAGGCTGCTATTTGTGGAAGACAGGCGATGAGATTCATGGCATCTTCGTAGGTAGCATCCCAGTAGTCACGCTTGTTCATGCCCTCAGCATACTGGCGTGAAAATTCGCTCTTTCCCTGAAGGGATAAGATGCCGATGCCTAGCTGAGTCATCGGGTGGGTATCTAAATCCAGGCTATCAAGGACTTTCCAGGTGTGTGCAGGGATCTGGCGTCTGCGTTCCCATTCGTCACTGAGCCAGTTCACATCGTCTTCTGTTGGGATCTCATCTGTGAGCATGAGCCAGAATAACCCTTCAGGGAGGGGCTCACCGCCTCTGGAGGGTAGTTTAGACTTGAGATCTGGGATGGAGTAACCGCGGAAGCGGATGCCTTCTTCGGCATCGAGGAGGGAGGTCTCCCAGAGCATGCTTTTGATGCCTCTCATACCTCCGAACACCTGGCCGATCGTGACCTGGTCGATGATCGTGTCATCGTGTTCTTTCATGAATGGCTTCATCTCAGCGATGGCAGCCATTGCTTTTTCGTAAAACTTGCTTTTCAGTCTGTCCATGGGAATGGAAAAAAATAATGTTCGATATGTGGTCGCTAAGTTAGGGTTAAATTACCAAAGCCATTTGGATAACGGATAGGGGGAGGGAATTGTTTGGGTGTTTTTGCATTTACGCTTGTCCTTGAGCATCTACGGCTTGAAAGCCGTGGCAATTCAATTGCAAAGGCTAAGCGGGACTTTGTTTTATTCAATTTAATCCTACCAAACATAACTCATGGGATAAAAAGCAATATCTGTCTCGAGACAGTCCTTATGCCCTCCCGCTGCAAAAGCTGTGCATTTGGCGGGATCTTCGCTGCGCTCGATATGCTCCTAGGCTTTTAGCCTTTAGCAATGAAAGTCATCACTGGTACATTGCCTTTCTTGCTCAGCACCAGCGTCCTGCCGGTAACTTTGTAAAAGGAGATTAATTCAAGAGCCCTTTGGAATTCTGCGTCAATATCAGGTGTATTGCAATCCATGGTCGTGGGAAGCAGGTTGATAAACCACATCTGATCCGTGCCGCCGCGTTTGACTTCTCCGGTCACCAAGTTGCAGCCGCTGTGGCTTTTTAAGAGTGGAGATGATGGATCAAGAAAGAGATACATTTCCTTGGCTGTTTTGCCTTCAATGTTTTTTCCATTGAGTTCGACGAGCTTCCAGGTGATGCCTGCTACAGGGATCTGAGGAGCACCTGCTGCCTGTTTGAGCTGGGCTTGCTGGCTGGCGGTGGGAGCAGTAGGTGCTGTTGGCGCTGCATTGGCAGTAGGCGCTGAATTTGCAGTAGGAACATCCTGAGCTTTAGGTGCGGCTGGAGCTTCATTTGCAGCAGGAGCATTTTGTGTATTAGGTGCTGCAGGTGATTGTGCGTTGAAGTTGGTAGCACGGTCACTGCAGGAGAGGATTGTTATCGAGAGGAGGATTAGGAGGTATTTCATGTTTTGAGTTTGTTGGTGATTTATCAAGGAGTCAATGATTTGGCAAATTTAAGGCTTATAAAGCTTATAAGCTTATGAGTTGATAGGTTGATAGGTTGATAAGTTGATAGGTTGATGGGTTGATAAGTTTATAGGTAAATGGCTTAGAAGATTAGGAGGTTAGGAGCTTATGGGCTTATGGGTTGATTAGTAAAAGGCTTAGAAGATTAGAAGCTTATAGGCTTTTTTGCTTATAAGCTTATGGGTTTGTCTCCTTGCTCCCTGCCCCTTGCTCCTTGCCTTAGCCTTCGCCTCAGCCTTAGCCTTTTCTTTACCTTTACCAGATGATCGTGATAGATGATGTATTGCTCAGCGATGACATAGTGACTAAAGATTTCGTCTGCGATCTCGACGCTTGTCTCGGTGCTTGCTGTTGGGAAGGAGAGTGGGGGGCGCCTTTGTTGGAGGGAGAGCCGGCGACGATCAAAAGAGTGTGGAAGAAAGTTGCTCCATATCTGAGTGAAGAAAGTAAAGAGGCCGTTAAAGAGCAAGGCTTCGGAACACACTTTGGAGAAAATGAAGTGCTGGGTACGCCACTTGTAAAAGGCGGGGCATGTGCTTATCTCATCTGGGATGGAAAAGGAATTGGAAAATGCGCATTTGAAAGAGCGTTTGAAGAAGGCAAGATTGACTGGCCCAAACCCATTTCCTGTCATCTGTATCCTATCCGGGTAAGATATCTCAACAATGGCACCGAAGCATGGAACTACGACCGATGGAAGATCTGCGCACCGGCGTGTAAAAATGGTAAGAAACTTAAGGTGCCTGTATACAAGTTTCTGAAGAACGCTATCATCCGCGCAAAGGGTGAGGATTTTTATGCGCAGTTGGATGCGTGTGCTGAGGCCATTGCCCCCTAGCCCCCTGAAGGGGGTAAGAAATTATATTAATTTCTTAATTTTTAGAAGTTGGCTATTGACTTGTATGGGTTGAAGGAATAAATTAGTCTTTTAATTTAAACCTTTACCATGAAAACAAACATGCACTTTAGTGCTTCCCCGCGTTTATTTGGTTTTGCCAGGACGATGAGAAATAATCCTACGGAAGCAGAAGCTTTATTGTGGTCCCGCCTTCGAGGAAAACAGACTGGATATAAATTCAGAAGACAACATCCTTTTTCTAAATACGTCGTTGACTTTTATTGTCATGCAATGAAGTATGTCATTGAAGTGGATGGAGCTATCCATGAGGAGGATATGCATCCATATGAAGATGAACACAAAGACATAGATCTTGAGTTTAAGGGTATTTTGGTTCAACGATTCTCTAATGAGGAAGTCTTAAATGATATCGAAACAGTCATGCTTCAAATACAAGAGACTCTTTCTGCACGCAGAAAAAAATATCTCAATATCGATTCCGGAAGTACTCCTGAATTTTAATGACAATCTTTACCCCCTTCAGGGGGCTAGGGGGCAAAATGAGCTAGGGGTAAAAGTGTCAAAGCAATCACTGTTTCACTCTTACCTCAAGACTAAAAACGACCGTAGCGCAGAGTGTGTATCCTATAAATGAGAATTCCAATTTCCCTGGTTTGATTTACCTTTATCCTCCATGGAATCCTACGCCCAGGCCCTCACCTATGCTATACCTTTCTTCCTTGCCTTGATTGGCGTGGAAGCACTAGTGTCATGGAAGATGGGCATAAAGATCATCCGAGGACCGGATATGATATCCAGTCTGACCTCGGGGATATCTAATATTGTCAAAGATGTGCTGGGGCTTTCTATTGCCATCGTGAGCTATGCATGGCTGGTGGATCACATAGCTTTGTTTGAGATCGGTACGCAATGGTATGTTTTTGTAATTGCCTTTATCGCAAAGGATTTTGCGGGGTACTGGATCCATCGGATGGAACATTCGGTCAATGTGTTCTGGAACAGACACATCATCCATCATAGCAGTGAAGAGTTTAATCTTTCATGCGCGTTGCGGCAGAGCATATCCGAGGTATTTTCTTTTGTTGGGATTTTCCTTTTACCTGCAGCAATCTTCGGTGTGCCTGTGCAGGTCATTGCGATCATAGCACCCATTCAACTATTTGCACAGTTCTGGTATCACACAAGGCTTATCGATAAGATGGGCTTTATGGAATACATCATAGTTACACCATCCCACCATCGTGTGCATCACGCGATCAATGCAGCGTACATTGACAAGAATTATGGGCAGATCTTCATCATCTGGGATAAGCTCTTCGGCACCTTCCAACCTGAGTTAAAAGAGGTGCCCCCGGTGTATGGTGTCAAGCGTCCGGTCCATACCTGGAATCCTTTACTCATCGGTGTGCAGCATATCTGGCTAATTATGAAGGATGCGATACGGACAAAAAACTGGCAGGACAAAATCAAAATATGGTTTATGCCTACTGGCTGGAGACCTGAAGATGTCAAAGTGATGTATCCTGTGGAGATAGTGGAGGATGTATTTCGACTAAATAAATATGATACACATGTCTCTGTCAAACTGATGACATGGTCATGGATACAACTTTGGGTGCTGCTTGGTTTCACCATGGATTTTTTTCTGAGGATTGGAATTATCGGTTTCCCTGGCATTTTAGTCTATGGACTATTTTTATTTGTCTCCATTTTCAACATCACATCCTTGATGGATAAAGTCAGCTATGCATCCATTGCAGAGGCTGCAAGATTGGTTCTTGTGCTGAGCATATTGATCAGTAGTCATTGGGATTGGTTTGGTATTTCGACAGTATTTAATCCTGCAGTCAATATTGTTTTTTCCTTTGCAGTCTTGTCATTGATGGTAGCTTTCTATTTTCATTTTGCTGAAAACAGGTTTTACAAGAAGGAAATAATCATGTTGAGATAATCAGTTTCAATCATTTCTTTAGTGAGGGCTTGATCCATCATTGCCCCTGGCTTCAGCCCTACTGTTTATGCACAACTCAAGAAAAGAGTGCCGTTGCAGGAGTTTGCTCCTGCAACCAAATGGATACCCAATGGAAATCCTATTGAGAATCAATATTGGAATTCTAATGGTCGCAGGAGCAAACAGTTCGACTCCGCTCACCGCATCGCTCCTGCAACGGCACACCTCTGACCGTGGCTTGAAAGCCGCGGCAATTCAATAGATTTTTATTTGGAGATTATTTTTAGGAAAGGCGTGGAAATTATAAATTGTCTTCAAAGGATTTTCTCCAGGAATTTTCGACCGCGGCTTGAAAGCCGCGGCAATTCAATAGAATTTTATTTACGCGGCTAACTGCTCACTTTTGCCCCTAAATCCCCTGAAGGGGACTTGAAATTAACTTCTAACTTCTAACTGCTCACTCTTTTGATGTTTTTTAAACGAGATAAAAGCCACAACAGCACTCATCAGCATGAGAAAGCTGCCCAGGAAAAACGGAGCACCGGGTAAATAGATAGGACTGCCCGGCCTGATCGACCAGGCAAATAAATTAGTCATCATCGGAGGGCCAATGATGGAAGTCGCACTCATGAGGCTGGTCAGTGCTCCTTGTAATTCACCTTGTTCACGTACATCCACTTCGCTGGTGATGGTGGCCTGAAGGGCTGGACCTGCAATACCCCCCAGACAATAGGGGATGAGGAAAACCAGCATCATCCATCCGGAAGTAGCAAGGCCGAATAATAACATACCGATAGCATACAGGATCAAACCGATATATATGCTTCGCGCATTTCCAAGTTTTGGATTGATGACCCTTGTAAGTCCTCCCTGTACGATCCCTACTAATAAACCCACTACGCCCAGTGATACACCGATCATTCCTTCACCCCAACCAAAGCGCTCAATGGTGTAGAAGGACCAGTTACTCTGTACTGCATGCGCGGCCAGGTAAACGAGGACCATGGCTACGAGTAAATAACTCACGTCCGGATATTTTCTCAAATGAAGGAGTGAACCAATCGGATTGGCTCTCTTCCAGTTAAGTTCTCTGCGATGGTCCTTTGACAAAGATTCAGGGAGTATAAAATATCCATAGAGCCAGTTGAGAAAGCACAATGCTGCAGCAGCGATAAAAGGTACACGAGGACCAAAGGTGCCAAGTAATCCACCTATGATCGGTCCAAGGATAAACCCCATTCCAAAAGCAGCGCCGATCATTCCGAAGTTCTGTGCCCTGTTTTTATCATCACTGATATCGGCGATATACGCAGAGGCAGTAGTGAAGCTGGCCCCAGTGATCCCAGCGATAACCCTTCCCAGAAATAACCATTCAATGGACGGTGCCCAACTCATCAGGATATAATCAAGTCCAAATCCGAAAAGTGAAACCAACAATATCGGGCGTCGTCCATATTTGTCACTCAGGTTGCCCACCAGCGGAGCAAATAGAAACTGGGTTAGCGAGAAAGCAAATAACATCCATCCGTTGAGACTGGATGCATCACCTACTTCCACATGCTCCATCGTACTGATCAGCGTCGGCATCACAGGGATGATGATCCCCCAGCCGATGACATCAATCAGCAGGGTGACGAAGATGAATCCGATGGCGGCTTTGCGGGTACTCATGTGTAAGAGAGTGAGAAAGTGAGAGCGTGAGAAAATGAGTGTCTATAATGAACGTGTTACGAGTCTGGTATCTGCGTGTCTGGCATCTGATGTCTTAATTGGAATTCCTTCGTCTTCTTTCCAGCCTTCAAGGGCCAAAATTAAGCCTTTGCTGCGCTTGGGAAAACTATGGGAGGGAAGATCGCCGAAACAACCAAATTGCTGCCATTACCTTAGCCGGTTGCTGAGCTGTCGCACCTGGATGTGGGTGAGCAGGTCGAAGTATAGCCTCCGCCTGCTCCATAGCCTTTCTTGTCCTCCAGATTTGATAATCCATGCTTAACATTGTACTTTTGCAGGGCTTTTTTGGAAAAGTTGCACAAAATCGGGCAAAATCAACGCCAAATTATTGTGCAAATACAAGATAAACAACAATATACATATATAGTTTTATTATTATGGCTTTAATCAGTAAGATTCGTAAACACAGCTGGCTCCTGATCCTTATGCTCGCATTGGGCCTTGGAGGCTTTGTGGCCATGGATATGGTAGGCGCCGCTTCGAAGGCAAGTGGCAATCAATTTACTATCGGGCAGGTCAATGGTGAAAAACTGGATTGGAATGAATTTCAGCGTGCTGAACGCATCCTGTATCCAAATGCCACCGATGACGTATACGGCCAGCGCAACTATATATGGAACTATATGGTCGAGGAGCAATTGCTTAAAGAAGAATCAGAAGCTCTCGGTCTGCATGTAGGCCCGGAAGAAATGGAAGAACTTCAGTTTGGTCAGCGCCTCAGCCCAATCATCCAGCGTAATTTCCGTGACCCGAATACCGGCCAGATGGATAGAGCTACCCTGGACCAGATCAAAGCTAATCTTGGGACTGGCAAACTCCAGCCACAACTCGAAGAGTTCTGGAAGTTTCAAACAGGTGAAATCGTTAAGGACAGACTGCAAAACAAATTGGCAACCCTGGTTAAGAAAACAATCTACACACCAACATGGATGGCGCAACAGCTTCAGGCTGAGCAGGGATCTTCTTTGGATTTTCTGTACACGGTAGTACCTTTTGATAAGGTGGCCGATGCGGATGTCAAACTGACAGATGATGATTACAAAGCCTGGATGAAGGAGAATGAGGGCGCGATCAAACGCAAAGAAGAAATGAGGACAATTGATTTTGTCGTCTTCAACGTAACCCCAACTCCTGAGGATTCAGTCATCGTTCGTGATGCGATCACAGAGCGTATCGCGGCATTCCGTTCAACTGATAATGATTCCCAGTTTGTGGAGAATAATTATGGTGTGATGGATCCCACTTATTTTAAAAAGGCAGACCTGGTAGAAGCAATAGCAGACACCATCTTCGATCTTCCGATCGGCACTGTATATGGTCCCTATATTGATGGGGTAGCCTATAAAGCAGTGAAGGTCCTTGCTAAAAAGGTAATCGCGGATTCAGTGGATTCCCGTCATATCCTGATCAGAGCAGAAACTGCTGACCAGATTGTGGCTGCGACAAAAACAATAGACAGTCTTAAAACAGTTATCGAAGCTGGAGCTGGAAGGTTTGATTCATTAGCTATGCGTTTTAGCCAGGATGGTAGCGGACCGAAAGGTGGAGGGCTGGGCTGGTCGCAAAATGGAAGGATGGTCAAGCCTTTCAATGATGTGATATTTTATACAGGCACTCCGGGAGAATTGTACATTGTAACTACTCAGTTTGGTGTCCACCTGATCGAAATCACAGGTCGCAAATACCTGGACAATGCACAAGGTGTAAAACTTGCGTATTTGTCTGAGCCTATTGTGCCTTCAGAAGAAACACAGGCAGCGATTTATGATGATGCTCTTGAGTTTAGTGGTCAAAACCGGAATCTTGTTGAACTCAAAGTCGCTCTTGAAAAGAAACCTGAACTGAGTCTGGAAACAGCACAAGGATTGACAGCAAATGAATACCAGCTTTCCACACTTGGTAGTGGCGGTACATCAAGGGATATCATTCGCTGGGCGTTTGAACCAGGCACAAAGGCAGGTATGGTTGCTCCGGAGGTATTTGTTTATGATGAACCTACCTTGTTCTATAATGCACGTTATGTGGTTCCTGTATTGAAAACGATTGTCAAAGCAGGTGTTTCCACATTAACAGAAGCCAAAGAAGCAAATACTGCCCAGGTGACCGCCAAAAAGAAAGGCGAAATCCTGGCGGCTAAAATGTCAGGCAAAGACATGAATAGCTTAGCCAGTGAATTTGGCGTTGCCATAGATACTTTCAACAATGTCAATTTCAATATGTCGTATCTCCAGGGATTGGGTAATGAAAGTACACTGATAGGAAAAGTTACAGCACTGAACAATGGTGAAACTGCAGGCCCGATCATCGGTGTCAATGGAGTATACATGGTACAGGTCATCCAACGTACTGAAGCAAGTATCTCTACGGATATTGCAGCTTTCCGCCGCCAGGTATCCATGACCGCCAGAGGTAGTGTTGACAGCAGATTGATGGAAGCGATTAAGAATTCAGCCGAAATTAAGGACAACAGGTATACTTTCTATTAATAGAAGGGATATAAACGATACTGTATAAAAATTGCCCGGGTACAATATAGTGCCCGGGCAATTTCATTTTAAGTCATTCGTTTTCTAAGGATGATGTCCCCAATCTTGCGATTCCTACTATTGCCTGCACTCATTTTCATGGGTTGTTCAAAAGGTAAGACCGTTGTAGAAACAGACCCGGATTTAGGATTTATAACGACCTACATGCATGACCCTGAGACCGGGCAGCATCATGGGTCATATACCAAAACAGACTCAGCCGGAATCCTGATGGAGAAAGGGGTGTTGAACCAGGGCCAGCCTGATGGTGTACGCGAACTCTACTACCCTGATGGCAAGGTCAAGATCAGGGAGCGCTACAAGAGTGGCATACTGGACGACCTGTATGAGTATTATTTTCCGGAGGGCACCATTGAACTCAAAGGGTACTATATCGATGGAGCGATGAATGGCCAATGGAGGAAGTACACCAGTGATGGAAAATTGTTTGAAGAAGTGACCATGATCAACAATGAAGAGATGGGGCCGTTTAAGGAATATCACCCAAACGGAAAGATACAAGCGGAAGGAACTTATCTTCATGGCCCGAATGAAGATGGAAGGTTAAAACTCTATGATGAATCAGGACAACTACAAAAAGAAATGGTTTGCGATTCCGGCCGGTGCTATACGGTCTGGAAGAAGGAGTAGTAGTATACTTTTCCTCTTGGTTAGTTGCATGTCTGCGGCCTGGAGCCAGCGTGGAGGTGAGCAGGTATTCGAGTTTGTCAAGCTGCCAACGTCTGCAAGAGCAACTGCCTTGGGAGGAAGCCAAATCGCTGCTACTACGAATGATTATGGACTGGTCGGAGGTAATCCAGGTATGTTGAATATGTCCATGGACAACTCATTTGTTTTTCAACACAATTTTTATTTTGCCGGTATTGACAATGGCTATGCAGGTTTTGCAAAGTATATCCCTGGTATGAAATCAATGATTCACGGTGGTGTTCATTACTTATCCTATGGTAAGTTTACCGCCGCAGATCAGATGGGAAATATCGAAGGGGAGTTTAAAGCAAAAGACCTTTCCATCAATGCAGGTATTTCGAAGGAGCTGAATGAACGCATGACTGCTGGTGTGCAAGTGCAGTATATTCAGTCTACGCTGGAGACCTATACTTCCAATGGACTTTTATTTGATGGTGGTATAACCTATAGTAGTGAAGATGGATTCAATCACTATGCGCTTGTGCTGCGTGGCGTTGGTTTTCAGTTTTCCAGATATTATGAAGGTGATGAGGCAGGCAGGATGCCAGTAGACTTTCAGTTTGGATTTTCTAAGCGATTGAAGTATGTGCCTTTCAGGCTTTCGATTCTGATGCATGATATCAACCGCTGGGATCTTCGCTATACCAGCCCACTTGATGAGGAGACGAGTATCGATTTCGGAGGCGAAGCGCCTGCTGAGCCAAGTGACTTTGGACAAAGTGTAGACAACTTCTTCAAACATCTGACCTTTGGTGGTGAATTTCTCATTGGTAAGAAGGAAAGCCTAATGTTACGATTGGGTTATAATTATCAGCGACATCAGGAATTGTCAGTCGTCAATCTCCGCAGTCTTGCTGGATTTTCTGCAGGGATAGGTATAAATGTTAAAAGCTTTATCCTGGATTATGGCTTTGCAGTATATCATCAGGCAGGATCAAGTAAACATCTTGGATTGAGAGTAAACCTCAATGATCTGAAACGAAAGAAGATAGTTGACTAGGTTTGCTGCCGCTATTCTGCATTCACGGTATATAGTGGCAGATTCACCATTTTCCCTTTAATGAGCAGATCCCCTTTGTGTTCTGGTATCAGCCTGGATCCTTCCCAGGGTAACAGGTCTTTCAGGTCTTGTGATATCAGTAGGTTTACTTCAAGATGATTGCACCGGTTTTGAATTCGTGCCGCGGTCCCTACTACCTCACCTGAAAAAGCGATGTCTCTCTTGACTACACCGATTTCACCGACCATGACCGGACCGCAATGCAGGCCTGCTTTAAAATCAGGAACCACCCCATATTGTGCGGTATAGTATGACGATCGGTGATTAAATATTTTTCTAATCTCCATCGGACAACGGATACAATTGAGTTTGTTGAGCCCCTGGTTCATCCACCAGCTCACCGTGATTTCATCGCCGACATATTGGTATATCCTTCCTTTATGCTTGAGAATGACAGGGGTGGCATCCCTGATGACATCTTTGATAAAATTAAAATATTGCTGTTCGCCAAGCACCTGTGCAATATAGGTTGAGCTACGGAGATCCAGGAACATGAAAATATGTTCTTCACGTTGAGGACGAAAGTACCTACCCATGAAGAAACTGCGTAGGTTGCCCGGGCCATATTTGTCGTTGACCATAAATCCTGCAATCGTGCACAGCACGATAAACAGCCAAAGAAAATAGTCCTTGAGGAAGCGCAGGCTTCTGACATGGGCACCGATGTGATACAGCAGATCCTGGCGCACGATATGGTCCTCTCCGGTGATGGTTGCCCTGGTGACGAAAGCGAGGATAGTCACAAAACAAATAATCAGTGTAAAAGCCAGCAGGATAAAAAGGATGGCCTGTCCGTAAGGATTGTTTCTCACCCATCGCTGAAGGTAACTCACCAGGATAGCACCACCGATCAGACCGGCCAGGCTAGTCGCCAGGGCATTGATCAGTAAATTCGTCCAGAAGGCATATCCCTCTGGTGCCACATCTACCGCGAGCAGGACCATGTAATCATAGATGGACTGGCCCATGGAGAAAAATACCCATATCCCTGTGATCCACAGAATCTTCTGCAGCTCACTTCTGGATCTGAAAACCTCAAGCAGGAGAGGGATATCAGATGTATCCGGGTGCTTAGTGGTCACGATGATGGGCATGATTCAATTACGGATGCAAAAGTAGGGTAAGGAATGGTAGGAATATAGATTATCTGATAGTGGATTATGTGCTTATTGGCTTATGAGCTTATGGGTTAATGGGTTTATAGGTTGATAAGTTTATAGGCTATGGGTTTAGGAGGTTAGAGGCTTAGGATGTTATTTAATTCTAAGGGCTTATAGGCTAAAGTTTATGGGTTTGTTGAGTTTATAAGGTGAGGGGCGGGGCTTAAAAACAGGAGGACAGTTAAACGAGAAAGGCTTTTTGGTTGTTTTATGAGAATTGAAATATGGTCCCGGGAAGGTGAAATGGCTAGGTGGAAAGTATAATTACCGTAAAATCCCCAAAAAACAAATTAAATATTTTCATAATATGAAATTCTTGGTATATTTGCCTATAGTACTACAGGTCTCACTATGATTCGACAACAACTATCCCAAAAGCTGCTCCAAAAGCTTTCCCCCC
>JANNSS010000124.1:0-6049 GCA_031402955.1 Saprospiraceae bacterium | reverse complement strand
TAGAATTTCAGTTTCCCGGAACTTAGTTAGTCATACGCATAGAAGCTGGCCGCCATATCCACAGCCTGGTCTTCGTAATCGTCTGCATAGACGATGACCACCAGGAGGTTGGTGCTGCTTTCCTTGTCCAGCAGGGCCATGAAGACTGCGTTGGCGCCGTCTTTTCTTCCTTTGATGTAATAGCCGGTAAAATCATCGATATCGATGGCGTCACCTTCCTGGATCCGATCGTATTCCAGTCCTTCAGCCATTTCGACTACAGCATCTGCGAGATCATCTTCGGTCACCCACTCATCCTGGATAGGTAATATGCTCAGGAAAAGATTGTCGTTGCCGGCCGTGAACTCTTCTGCATTGTTGGTTTCGATTTTAAAATTATTTGGCACGGAAAACCCAACGCCGTGTGTGTCCCAGACCATGTCAGTCTGCGCCTGGAGGGAAAAGGTAAGCAACATGGTGCCCACTGCTCCCGCTAATGTTTGGTATAATTTCATGTGGTTATGTTTAATGTGAAGAGATTATAATGAGAAAGTGAAGAGAAAATGTCCAGTTGAATATACATCAACTGCTGGATTAAGGTGATGAAGATAGAATAAGTTTTCATCCGTTAATCCAAAAATGCCTGATGGAAAAAGTGGTTAAATTGCCATCACCGGTCAGAAGCGGAGTAGAGCCATTTTCCAGCGCCTGGATTTAATTCTTGAGGAATTTTCCCCACCCATCCTCGGTAGAAATCAGGTACATCCCGCTTGCAAGGGACTGTACATCCATCCGACTGCCTTTCCCGATGAGGATCACCCTGCCAGACATATCAGTGATAAAGATTTGAGTGGCTGCTTTAAAGAGTATTAACTCACTGGATACAGGATTAGGGTAGAATGCGAGTGGAGCGTTTATGATTTCTTCTTCAATACCTGTTGACGTTTCGTAGGTGCCGCTTCTGAATTTTACTTTAGACGTCCCGTTGTCCTGCCATGCAACCAGCACCTCTTTTCCCGTAACAGCTACATCTCCATTTACGACCAGGCTGTATGCCAGGGTGTCGAAGGAACCTGAAAAGCCTTTGGTGATATCATTCGTAAACATCAGGGCCAGGCCGGTCGAAAACTCAGCAGAATGACGCCATAGCAATGCAGCAGCGTTTCCAGAAGAAGCGAAACGAGAGAAATTTTGTTGGAGTGCTTCGCCAGATCCTGGAACAGGTGTTGATGGGGGAGTGGAGAGATCATTGATTGGTGTTTCGTTGTAATAGACGAGTGCCTGGCCATTAGCCGCACTCATGAAGGTAGAATACAATGTGTCCCCGATGATGACGGCATCCGGCCCGGTGGCAGGGCATGCTTCAATCATCCAATTGTTTTGATCAATATTGACGCCTCTGGTGAATGTTAATCCACCATCTGCGGACACACCGGCCCAACTATCCCTCAGGTTTTCATTATTGTCGCGATACACAACGACTACATTATCACCTGAACTATGAACAGTGCTTGGGCAACAATCACAAACTTCAGATTGCTGGCTGCTCCATCCGCTTGCAAGCACATCTGTTGTGAAGGTTTCCCCGAAATCATATGAACGGGTGACAACCCATCTTGCTTCATGAAACGCAGCATTGAAGCGCATAAAGGCAATGATCGGATGACCTTCATCATCCGTTGTTACAGTCGGAAATCTGGATTTATCCGTTCCGGTGTTTTCGACCTGTACAGGTGCTAAGAAAGTTGCGCCTCCATCAAAAGAACGCAGGAGCCAGATATGGCTTGAGGCCAGGTCCTCCGGCGTTTGTTTGTAGACGATGTAGATCGTGTCGCCATGTGCCGCGAGCTCTGGTCCCATCCAGGTAGCAGAAGCGATTGTTACACCATTTGGATTTAGTCGGATGGGGGTTGTAAATGCTGATCCGTCCCATCGCGTATACATCAGATCAGCAGATTTACCCCAAATGATGAGTGGGTTTCCAGATGCATTATGGGTGATCCGTGGGCGAACATTTCCGAAAGAAGAAGGAGCCACATCTATGGGTTCATTCCAGTTGACCTGACTAAACAGATCACTTGAAATAACAGTGATAAGCAGTATGAAAGCGGCTTTCATCAGATGATTCATGTATCTGCTGTGCATCATGTAGATTTTCAATAAATGTATGGAAAAAGGCTGAAGGAGAGTCTCCAGGGTCAGATGATCATTCGATGCTGGCAACATATTTTTTCTATTTTGCAGGACATTCCTTTATATCTAATGCACTCCAGGCTTCTATTATCCTGTGTACTATGTATTCTATGCCTGGCCTGCCATCAAAGGCAGGACGATGGAATCAATGATCCTTCACGAGCTGTAAAAATAGAGGATGTGACAGCCACTCCTGTAGTTTTCAACGATTCCATTAAGCCGCCAACTATCGTTAAAGCAAGAGCACCAGTAGTGGTTACTGCCAGGCAACCAAGCGGAACTGCTTATAGCCACGATACCTTTCATGTGCATGAAGTGTTGGCTGACCTTGGGGGCAAACTGGCTTCGCTTTCTCCGTGCAGGCCGAAAGGAAATGGATCTCCATCAATCCAAAAGGTGCACATTGAGCCACGCATCACTGATATGGGTGTTCCAGAGGCAGTGATCGCCAAGGACATGGATAGCAAGGAAGTGAATCCAGGCAACTTCAGCTATTTCAATTCCTTGCATGGGCTTCCTACCTCCGTCGTTCGGGATGTGCTGGTGGATCGACATGGCCATTTATGGATTGCAACTACAGGTGGCGTGTGCAGGTATGATGGAAAAACGATGTCAACGTACACCAAAAAACAAGGGCTTTTATCAAATGATATAACAACACTTTTTGAAGATCGAAATGGCCATATCTGGTTTGCTTCGTATAACGGATCGATTTCCAGGTTTGATGGAAAGTTACTGACGCAATACCAATGCAACGAATTTCTCATCCGATGCATGACCCAGGATACTAAAGGCAATATTTGGATGGGCACCAAAGAAGGAGGAATCTATTACTTCGATGGGAGTGATTTCTATTTTATAGGCAAGCAACAAGGGTTTTACCCGGATATGATCAATACTATTATTGAGAAAGATGATGGGAATATTTGGATCGGCACAGAGGATGGTGTTTTCATTTATGACGGACAAAATATAAACAGCACTGGCGTTTCAAAGCCTTGTGGAGCAATGACCATAGATAAAAAGGGAGAGATTTGGCTAAGTATTGAAAATGAAGTGTATCATTCTAATGACTCCGGATATGTAAAATGGAATACCGATTGCCGCTTGTTCCAATCGCAAATCAACCAGCTTTTTTTTGATTCCTTCGATCACCTATGGGTAAGTACAATGGATAGTGGTGTAGCCCTGTTTGATGGAAAATCCTTATCCATGTTTAATAAACGACACGGACTTCCCGGAGTAACGATTGAAAAAATTGTCCAGGATAAATCAGGAGCCATTTGGATCGGATATATGGAAGGCCTATGTCGTCATGGTGGAAATGTATTCACCCATTATCTCCAAAACTTTGGTTTCGATTTAGGTAGTAGAAGGGCAGTTTACTTCGATACTAAAGATCGGATGTGGATCAGTTCTTTTGATATCGGGGGTTTATCATGTATTGCTGGAAATGAAGTATATCATTATCGCCAACCACAAGGCCTTAATTTTCCTAACACGACGACCATTACTGAAGATCAAAACGGGACGATATGGTTCGCCTCCTGGGGCAGGGGTCTTTGTGCGTATGATGGAAAGACTTTTTCTACGTATTCAAGAAAGCAAGGGCTGCTCACAGATAGTATTTGGAGTATTGCGGCTGATGCTAAGGGTAATATTTGGTGTGCCACCCGCTTAGGGATATCCAGATTGGAATCCGACCGCTCCGCATTTACAAATTATACACCGGTAAGTGGGTTTGACGAGGAGTATCGCCCCATCACGGCAGGAAAGGACAATGATGTTTGGGCCCCAGGTAATGGAAAGGGATTATTTCATTTTCAGGCTGGTCAGGAAATGAAGATCACTAGGTATGGCCAGATAGCATTGGATGCGGAATCCATCTTGATAGACCATAATGAATTTATTTGGTTAGGGGGTTATGAAAATGGCCTGGTCTGTTTTGACGGAAAGAGAAGTTATCATTTCACACCTGATGGGTTCGGCGTCCAAAATTCATTTGTTAGCAGTGTCGAGGATACACAGGGAAATCTTTGGTTTGCCACATTTGCATCGGGTCTTTTCAAGCTCGACTATAAAAGATTTGAGGCCTGGAAAATGAAAGCGGATTCTTTTTTTACCGCAGAGAATCCATGGCAACCTCTTGACTACTCCAGCTTGTTTATCCGGTATGGGTCGGAAGAAGGATTTATGGCCACAACAGTTATAGCAAGAACAGCGGCAAGAGATAGGGAAGGAAATCTATGGTTTAGTGCCAAAGACCTAATCACTAGGGTCAATATCGCCCACCAGCTGGTTGACACAGTAGCTCCTATGATGAATGTGACAGCGGTAAAGCTGTTTAACGAAAGGGTGGACTGGATGGCTGTGAAAAATGGAACGCAAAGGACAGTAGCTGATAATATTGATTTGGGGCAAATAAATTTTGACAGCACAACTTGCTTGTTCAATCTACCCGTGAATCTACGTTTACCCTTTTCAGATAACAATCTCAACTTTGAATACAATGTCATCAACCTGGCCGGAGGGAAAAACATTATTTATCAATACAAGCTTGATGGTGTAGATAACACATGGAGCTCCCCTACGACAAATACCGAAGTTAACTACGGAAACATGTCACCGGGCCATTATACGTTTAAGGTGAAAGGCAAAAACGGGTATGGGAACTGGAGTGACATTTCTGAGTTTTCATTCCTGATTCGTCCTCCCTGGTGGCGGACCTGGTGGGCTTACCTCTTATATGCGTTTTCAGCAGTTGCTGTTTTTTATTTTCTAAGACGATATGATCTGCACCGCCAGGAACTTAAACACCATCTTGAATTGGAAATGGTAGAGGCTAATAAACTCAAAGAGCTTGATGTTGTCAAATCAAGGTTGTACACGAACATTACACATGAATTCAGGACGCCACTGACGGTCATTTTGGGTATGGCTGAGCAAATCGAAAAAAAACCAGAACAACCTATCAGCGAGCGCATCGATCTCATCCGTCGCAATGGACGACAACTCCTTTCCCTTGTCAACCAAATGCTGGATCTCAGTAAAATTGAATCTCAACAAATGCAGATTCACGAAATCCAGTCGGATATCATTACGTATCTCCGTTATATCGTAGAGTCTTTTCACTCTATGGCGGATGCAAAAAATATCCAGCTCAATGTCATTCATCCTCCCGGTCCTATCATGATGGATTATGATCCTGTTAAAATCTTGCAGATCATTTCTAATTTATTGTCCAACGCCATCAAGTTTACTTCGGCCGGAGGGGAAATCAACCTGGCGATCAATCAGCAAGATGACCATTTGAACATAGAAGTGTCCGATACAGGAATAGGTATTCATACCGATCAGGTACCTTTCATCTTCAGTCGTTTTTATCAGGCAGATTCTTCCAGCACGCGTCAGGGGGAGGGAACAGGGATCGGCCTTACCCTCACGCAGGAATTGGTGAAATTATTAGGTGGTACAATTACGGTGGAAAGCCAGATGAATGAGGGTACCACCTTTTTTGTTGAATTACCCATCAAGAAAACAGCACTCATTCAAACAGATGATCACATCATCGAGATGGATGCACTTCCATTTATTCAATCAAATGGTACGGCAGAAGAAAATGGAAATGGACAACAAATTGTAAACGGAACACTGCCTTTGTTGCTCATCATTGAAGACAATGCCGATGTAACTACGTACTTGGTTTCTTGTCTTGAAGATCAATATCAGATTGTAACTGCCTTGAACGGCCAGCTCGGCATCGACAAAGCACTGGAGATCATCCCGGATATCATCATCACGGATGTCATGATGCCGCTCAAGGATGGATTTGAAGTATGTGCTACCTTGAAAAAGGATACCCGCACCAGCCACATAC
>JANNSS010000123.1:0-16207 GCA_031402955.1 Saprospiraceae bacterium | reverse complement strand
ATGGACCTGTCAAGGATGTACTCCCTTACCTGATCCGGAGGGCCAGGGAAAATTCCGCGGTGACCGGGGAAATGAGCCGTGAACTCAGTCTGATCGTTACCGAAATGAAGAGGCGAGAAGGGAAATAAAGCCTATCTTGGTGGCCAAATTAAAATCCAACGTATGAAGTATTTAATTACACTTTCTTTCATGATGACCCTGGCAGTATCAGCCCACAGCCAGTGGTGGTTTGATGCAGGACTGAAAGGTTCTTTTGGACCTACCATGATGTATGATCAGAATGTATTTGATGATGGGGATTACAAACATGCGATCAGTACAGGTACTTCTTTTGGAGGTCGCCTCGGTTTTAATTACGGATATCATGTAGGCTTATCTTTGGAATATGCAGGAGCTACCTCCAAGCAGGAGTTTAATTATGATAACATTGATGATTTCAATGCTTTCAAATGGAAGCACAATGACATCTCCACATTATTCCGTTATTCCGGTAATGGTGCATACATTGAAGCGGGTGCCAAGTTCAGCAGTGTCAAAGAAGTAGAACTTGATAATTTTTATGATGGTGTTTCCGATGCCACTGAATATTTTAATGAAAATTATACCTCAGGTATCTTCGGATTTGGATCATATCTCATGGGCAGTGAGTTGTTAACCCTTAATTTGGGCATAAGAATTCATTGGGGCTTTACTGATATGGTCAATGAAGCGGGAAAAGATGCAGGTTATCCTATTGTAGTAGAACCATTAAAAGATCCAAGCAAAAAGACACTGGCGACTGCGGCACAATTACAAATGGAATTGAATTATGCCTTTGGCCGCTTCTCCAAAGAAGCCTGCCATGACCGCTGGAAGCTGATCCTGTTTCAATGATTTAGCAAGGAGCAAGGAGATTTGAGTTAACTTGCTTTAAAAAGAAAAGAGCCCAAACAGTTGATCTGGTTGGGCTCTTTTCTTTTTAAGGTAGGCAGATTGCAAACGAGCCTATGACTAAATGCAAAGACTAAACGATCTTGCATATCCCTTGCCCCTTGCTCCATGCCCCTTGCTCCTTGCCTTTGAAGTAGCCCTGCAGGGAATCGAACCCCGATCTTAGGTTCCGAAGACCTACGCACTATCCGTTGTACTACAGAGCCTTGTTGAAGGAATGTAAGATATGGTAATACCCAATTATTACCTCATTTGTTCATGTGTAACCAAGTCATCTGGAACCAAATGCTGGATTTTGGCATTATATCACTACCTTTGCACCCGCTTTTGAGAATCCAAACAATACTATGTCACAGATTAATGCAAATATCAGGAATATCGCCATTATCGCACACGTCGATCATGGGAAGACAACGCTCGTAGACAAAATCCTGCAGGCTACCAAGGTTTTCAAGGATCACCAGGAAACGGGTGTACTCATCATGGATTCCAATGACCTTGAGCGTGAACGTGGGATCACCATCTTCTCCAAGAACGCGGCTGTCAATTATAAAGGCGTACGGATCAACGTAATCGATACCCCAGGTCACTCCGATTTTGGAGGTGAGGTGGAGCGGGTATTACGTATGGCTGATGGTGTTTTACTCCTGGTAGATGCGTTTGAAGGCCCAATGCCCCAGACCCGTTTTGTTTTGCAGAAGGCATTACAGTTGCATTTAAAGCCCATTGTGGTCATCAATAAGGTGGATAAGCCGAATTGCAGGCCGATGGACATACATAATGATGTCTTTGATCTCTTCCACAGCCTTGATGCGACAGAAGAGCAACTGGACTTCAGCACATATTATGGATCCGGCAAACATGGCTGGTTTAATGACACTCTTGAGCCTTGTGAAGATATCACTCCTTTACTAGATGGTATCCTTCGGCTGGTACCACCCCCGATCGCTTATGAAGGAACGCTGCAGATGCAGATTACTTCTTTGGATTTTACCTCTTATCAGGGGAGAATTGCTATCGGTAAGGTGAACAGGGGCTCCATTCGTGAAAATCAGCCAATTAGCATCGTGCAGGCTGATGGTCAGATCAAACGTGCCCGTGTAAAGGAATTGTACATCTTTGAAGGTATGGGCAAGAAGAAGGTACAGGAAGTGAGTGCTGGTGATTTGTGCGCGGTGGTCGGATTGGATGATTTCAGGATTGGGGAGACCATCTCAGATTTTGAATTTCCTGAGGGCCTTCCATTCATCGCCGTGGATGAACCAACCATGAGCATGACCTTTGGAATTAACAATTCACCTTTCTTTGGAAAGGAAGGCAAATTCGTTACTTCCCGTCAACTCAGGGATCGTTTATGGAAAGAGACTGAAAAGAACCTTGCCATGAAGGTTGAAGAGACCAACAGCGCAGATACTTTCCTGGTGTATGGTCGTGGCATTTTGCACCTGGGTATTTTGATTGAAACGATGAGACGCGAAGGTTATGAACTTACTGTTGGTCAGCCTCAGGTTATTATAAAGAATATAGACGGTGTAAAATCCGAACCATATGAAAATCTCGTGATTGATGTTCCCACAGAATATTCATCACGTGCTATAGATCTGGTCACCCGCAGGAAAGGTGAGTTGCATGTCATGGAGGCCAAGGGTGACTACCAGCATCTGGAGTTTGATATCCCATCAAGAGGACTTATCGGATTGAGATCCACCATGCTTACCCAAACAGCGGGCGAAGCTGTCATGAGTCATCGGTTCACTGAATACAAACCATGGAAAGGTAATATTCCGGCAAGGACCAATGGCGTACTGTTGGCCAAGGATCCAGGGTCTACAACAGGTTATTCCATTGACAAACTTCAGGATCGTGGATTTTTCTTTGTCGACGCAGGAGAAGAGGTATATATGGGTATGATCATCGGTGAAAATAACCGCCCGGGCGATATTGTCGTCAATATCACGGAAGGCAAGAAACTCACCAACATGCGTGCCAGTGGAAGTGATGCTGCAACGAATATCGCACCGAAACGCCAGATGACGCTTGAAGAATGTATGGAATACATACAACAGGATGAGTGTATCGAGGTCACGCCAGCCAGCATCCGTATGCGGAAGATATATCTCAACGAAGATCAGCGCAAGAAGAACCAAAAGGCTATTCAGGTGGGTACTGAAACCGTCTAAAAGCCCACAGGAAATATTATAATAAAGTACGGGCAGGTCGCGACCTGCCCGTACTTTATTATAATCCTGCCCGTACTCTTTTTATACTGCTCCTAATAATGAAAAAAGCCCCACACTATTGCAGGACTTTTGTTGTTGGCGAAAAAAAGGATTTGTCTTATGGTTTCACCTGCTTCAGGTGTCCGGGGAGTTTACTTTCTAATGAGGGTTATAGTGTTGTGATATATTTTTTGATTTCTTCATAAGGGGTATTCTTTGGCGTGATGGTTTCTACATGCCCTGGTGTGATCACTGTACTTTTTTGAGCAAACATATAGCTGTCTTCTCCCATTTCTGAGAGTACTACAAATGTCACATTGAAACCCAGTGGCGTCGCACCATATGGCTCGCAAAACTCCATTGTTTCTGCTTCCCCGTGCATAGCCAGGATACTCTTGTAATCATCAAATACCATAAATACAATCGTATTGGTATTTGTGAATTCATCCGGAAGATCTATGCAAACTGCAGTGCGCTGTTCAGCTGGAACCTCGAAAAACACATCTACATTTATCCAATCCAGACTGTCGGTAAAGCATTCATAACCAAAACCAGTGATGATTTGCTGTGCGCTGTCCTGGAACCACCATTCACTATTGGTGACATTGTCCCATGTGTCAGGATTCTGGTCTGCTTGCACCCATACTTCATCGTCACCGTAAAATAGTTCCATACGGTCTCTTGGATCAGGATCGTTGACCAATAGTCTGATTTGTTTGCCATGAGCAAGTTTCACCTGCGTGAAGCTATCGCCAATCTCGATATTGAGTTCAATACGGGACTCTAACAATTTACCTTCTGAAATAGTAGGGATACCACCAATAAGGATTTCCCCTTTGGTGTCACAAACGGTCACCTTGATATCAAATGATCCGTTTGTACAAGGATATTGTGATAAATCCACAAAATCCGGAGGAATGACTAATACCAGGTCTTTGTCTATTTTATAAACCTGATCTCCCGAACAAGGGCAGGAGACAGTCGTAGAAACGTCTCCTGCTATGTCGGATTGTAACCTGGTCATCAACCGGGAGATATCTCCGGTAGGAACCTGGCTTGCTCTTGGAATAAACTCGTCGATGTCCTTGCCACACGACATCATCATGACGATTATTCCAATTACAAAAAAATACTTGCCCATTACTCTGTTATTTACTGTATAGAGACTATTCATGTTGATTTCGCTGCTTAGTGGGGTAAATGTTTATTTAAAATGGTAACGAAGTCCCACATTGAGGCCCGCATTGTGCCTGTGTTCCTTCAAGGGATAGCTGTCCAGGGTTACTGGGTTCAACCGGTACAGCAAACTGGGTTCTACAAGCCCGGAAAGGTGGTCTGTCAACGGGAACAGCATACCGGCTCCAAAATATAAACTCATACCAAGGTTGGTCTTATATACATCAATCGCACCTGGTTCACCTTCAGTGATGTACCGTGGGTGGAGCATAGGATCTAGGATTTGGCCTTCCCGGGTAGTGGTCAGGTTTATCACAGGTCCGGCATGCAGCATGATGGTGGAACGACCCATTGGCATTTCGTATCCGACTAATAAGGGGATATCAACATACTTATAGGTGTTGTGGATTCTCTTAATCAGTGTCCCAAGGATCAGCACCTGGCTGGTTTCTTCATAGAGGAAAGTACCGTCAGCTGCAAAAAAGGAGTCAATCCGGGTGGTGGATTGGGTCGCCAGGGAATCAGTGTAATCAAATACATCTCCAGCCTGTGTGTATAAGAATCCTAAACTCCCTTTAAATCCGCTTCGATGATGCAGATTGATTCGAGCTCCGGCAGACCAGGCATACTGGTTATTCTCCGTCGTTCCACGGGCATCAGCATAAATGGAATATTCGCTACTGTTTTGCGTGTATGATTTTGGACTATACCCCGGGCCGCCAAGGAAATCAGCAGTAATGGCAAATTTGCTGCCTGGACCACTGAATTTGTAACAATTGGGATCAGGCTTTACGGAGGAGATTTCTGATGATGCGGTTTCTGTCGCTAGCGTTGATTCCTTTACCTGAGAGATTTCACCCATCTGTAGATTTGGTAGGAGGGAAATTTCAGCGATAGCTGTATTTCCTGCCGCTGTACCTTCGCTATACTCGGTGTTTTGTACGGGGGCAGGAAGTGTATTTTCCGACGGGGTTTGATTTTGCAGATTGATGTATGTATTTTTTACCTGAGAGTGACCTTTTGTAGGTGGGGTTGTAACCTTCCGGCTTTTATTCCTGGCAGGAGTATCTGTGTTGAAGGTCTTGTTTGTGTGAAATTCAGGTGTAGTTTTTTCAGAAGTTAATGATGAACCTAGTGATGGAGATGAAGTAGTTGTCGATGTTTTTGTGGATGAAGTTGAGGTAGATGAAATCGCTGAAGAAGAAGGAGTAGATTCACTTTCTGTCAATTCGTCCGACGTATTGCTGGTAATCAATGCGGGTGTTGATTGATGCCTTGATGGCAGAGGTTGTTCGGAGACTTTATTATTAAATATGCCAATCATCACTCCGGCTCCCAGGAGGGTAGTGCCAAAGAGTGTAAACCAAAAGAGTGGAAAGGCTTTGCGCTTTTTCTCCGCTGGTAGCTGGGCTTCAATAGCGTCCCATAAACCCTCCCTTACCGGGACGGTATGATGGTATAGCTTTTCTCTGAATATGTTTTCGTTTTTCATAATTCTACTTTTTGAGTAGCCTCCAGTGAACGCTGGATGTATTTTCTTGCTTTTGTCAATTGTGATCTTGAACTGCTTTCTTCTATGCCTAGTAATTGGGCTATGTCCTTATGGTTATAGCCTTCGATGACATTCAGATTAAAGACGGTCTTATATCCTTCAGGAATTTTATCAATCAGATCCAGTAGTTCATTAGCGCTCATGCGGCTGATGGCATCAGGTTCCACGGGGTGATCCGGAAGTCCATCGCCATAATAATCTACGGTCATCTTTTTAGCTTTTTCAAGATGGCGGATACATGTATTGACACATACCCTTCGGATCCATCCTTCGAAAGAACCTTCGTTGCGGTATTGGGCGAGATATTGAAAGACCCTCACGAAACTATCCTGCATCACATCCTCTGCATTTTGCTGGCCTGTATAGCGTCTGCATATACCTAAAAGTAATGGCGCAAACCGGTCATATAATAACCGTTGGGCCACCCTGTCATTTGCTCCGCATCGACTGATCAGTTCCTGTTCCTGCAAGGAATGTTTACTTATGCTGTGAGTAATGATACAAATCCATAAAATCCGCTGCCCCTGCAGCTCATTTATTTGCTTTAAATCGTAAAAAAAGCCTTTTGGGATCCAGGTTCACTAGTTGATTAACGATTTGGGCAAGGGTGCTGTTCTTTAAAAATGAAAAGGAGACATTAAAGCTATACGTTTTGGGCGAGATTTTAGCTATCCGGCTGTAATATGGGAAATGACTGGAAATATGCCTAAAAGGTAGTTGTCCAGGAAAATGGGAGGGAAAAATGGCGCAGCGAAATTTAGTTAAAACAGCTCCTACGGCCCAGACTATCAGACAGTTAGGACAGTGTGGCACACCTAGGTGTGCCACACTGTCCTAACTGTCTGATTATCAATGCGTATGGAGGTGTTTTAACTAAATTTCGATTTAATCATAAAAAAGACCGCAAATAAGTCATAAAATGACTACATTTAAGTCAAAATACGATTTATGAAAGGCAGGGGAGCTCAAATCAATCCAGACAATCCGTTTTCAAAGCACAGATCCGCAAGGCATCCGGACCTCACCTTCTCAAAACCGGATGAGGAGGTCAAAACCGAATATCTCGAAACTCACGCTAAAACGATTATCAATAAGGTCGATAGCCCTGATATCGGTCTCGAGTATTCCATGAATCCATACCAGGGCTGTGAGCATGGATGTGTATATTGCTATGCCCGTAATACTCATCCGTACTGGGGTTATAGCGCCGGAATTGACTTCGAAAGTAAGATTCTTATCAAAAGGGATGCTCCCCAGCTACTCGCTAAAAAATTGTCGACGCCTAACTGGGTGGTCGCACCCATAATGCTTTCCGGAAATACGGATTGCTATCAGCCAATTGAAGCCAAATTGAAAATTACCAGGCAGTTACTTGAAATCCTGGAACGATTCCATCACCCTGTTGGCGTGATCACCAAGAGCACGCTGATATTGCGTGACAAGGATATTTTGAGCAGGATGGCTGAGAAAAACCTGGTTAGTGTCGCCATTTCGATCAATACACTTGATGAATCTTTACGCAGACAACTTGAGCCAAGGACTGCATCAATATCCCGCCGGTTGCAGGTCATTGAAGAATTGTCACAAGCAGGCATTCATGTGGTTGCTATGCTGGCGCCTGTCATTCCGGGCCTCAATGATCATGAAATAATGGATCTCATGGGAGCGGTTGCCAATGCAGGAGCAAAAAATGCAGGCTATATAACCGTCCGTCTTAATGGTGATGTCGGCCCAATCTTTACCGATTGGGTACGAAAAAAATATACGGATCGGGCTGACAGAATCCTCAACCGTATTATGGATATCCACGGTGGAAAACTCAATGATAGTCGCCCGGGTATACGTATGAAAGGGGAGGGCAAATATGCAGAGATGATAGCAGCACAGTTTCAACTTGCGCTAAAGAGGCATTTGCCTGTCATCCAGCCTTTTGAATATGATCTTACCCAATTTGAGAAAGCCAGGAAACCACAGACCAGTCTATTTGATCTCATATAGGCTCAATGGCGCAACCTGACGCACTCACTTAAACCGATAAGTTACCAACTCATTCAGCTTGAAATATATTTTTCAAGAAACTGAATATGTTCTTTTTGTTCAACAATGATCGCAGTGACAATATCTCCAATACTGAGCATACCCAGCAATTGATTGCCATCTGTGACTGGAAGGTGCCGGATTCGCTTATCACTAAAGAGTTGCATACAGTCTTCCATTTTCATATCAGGAGTGACTGTGAATACATTACTGGTCATCACCTCTGTCAGGGGAGTACTTTTAGCTTTGCGGCCCATGATGATACCCTTTCTCGCATAGTCGCGCTCAGAGAAGATACCTACCAGTTTTTCGTTTTCGACCACCATGACAGCGCCTACATTTTCTTTTGTCATCAATTCAAGAGCATCAATGACCATGGCATCAGGTGCAAGCGCGAGAATCCTGTTGTTTTGTTTTCCTTCGAGCAAATTTTTTACGGAGATCATAGCTTAGACATCTAAATGATTATTTATTCAATTACCCTACATCAACCTTTTCAACTCTTAAGATAAGTCCAAATCTTATAATTTCCTATTATAGGATAATAATTTAAGTTATTTACTTCTTTCAGATAAGGATTCCGATTGTACATTGGATGATCATTTATTTATTTAGAACCTCTCTATTTTCTGAAGGACTGGAAGCAAATAAGACTTCAGACAGTTCCGAAATACGTGTGACCTTTTTAATTGAACACAGGAACAGAACCAAAAGTCAACTACATCCTTTTACCTTTGTAGACATTAGCGTATGTTTTGCCCGGGCAATCTGACATCATGAATGATCGACCGGATGAACATAGATCTGTTTAAGTATTCATCTAGCCAGGAATTTATTATTCCTCACAAACACAATTGAGTTGGATTGGGAAACTATTCTCAGTGAATTATCCTTTCGCACCAGCCGGAGTTCCGGGGCGGGAGGACAACATGTCAACAAAACCGAAACTAAAGTTGAGGTACTCTTTGATGTCCAGCCCTCAGCAGGACTGACTGAAACCGAGAAAGGTCTTGTCTATGAAAAGCTAGCAGCTCGGATTAACGATGAGGGAATATTGAGTGTCACCTCTCAAAAGGAGCGATCGCAGTTTGCTAACAAAGGACACGCTGTAGAGCGTTTAAAACATCTTATTGAAAGAGCCATTGTGCCGAAGGTCAAACGAATCAGAACGAAGCCGTCAAAACAATCTGTCGAAGAACGCCTTCAAGAGAAAAAGGCTCAATCTGAAAAAAAAGCAATGCGGAAAAAGCCCGGTCTGAAGTAATTTAAAGGGGTATTTCAGGTGTTTTGTCTAAGGGGATCAAGCGTTGATAGAGAAATGTAGTAAACTTTTGAACCAAAAAAAGTTTCTTATGTTTACACCTTCAATTCATGACAACATCATCTCCACAGACAAACAATTGGCTTGACAGGGTAGAAAAGCTTTTTATACGTTACGGTATAAAAAGTATTACTATGGATGATGTCGCTGCTGATCTGGGTATTTCCAAAAAGACCCTTTACCAGATGGTTGAAAGCAAGGATGCATTGGTAGTCAGTGTTTTACAGCATCATATTTCAAGGGAAAAAGCAACCTGCCTTGATCTCGCCAAGCTGGCACCGAATGCGCTGGAAGAAATCTTCATCATCATGGATTCCAATTCCCAGGAAATGGCGCAGATGAAGCACAATATCATCAATGATCTGCAGAAGTATCACCGGGAGGCATGGGAATTAATCCAAACATTTCATTTTGAATTTGTTTTCAAGGTAATCCGGGATAACCTTCTTCGGGGAAGGCAAGAGGGGTTATACCGTGAGGATTTTGATATCGAAATCCTTGCAAAGCTTCACCTGGCAACCGCTTTCAGTTTGTTTGATCCCCAGATATTTCCGGATGGAGCATACACCCGACTTGAGTTATTTAAAGAATATATGTTGCACTACCTGCATGGCATTGTGTCCCCCAAAGGACTTACCTATTTAACAAAGAAACTTTCCTGATATGTACAGAAGAATCACACTGCTACTCATCTCTTTCATGTCTTTTCTTGTCCTGCATGGACAGAAGAGTATGAGTTTGTCTGATTGCATAGATTATGCCCTTGCCAACCATTCTGAAATCCGGATTGCTGAATACAGCATGAAGGATGCGGAGTGGCAGATCAAGGAAAACAGGGCCGTAGCCTATCCGCAGATCGGTCTTGGGTTACACGCTAACCGCTTTATCCAGCAGCCTTCAATACCTGCTGAAGCTTTGGGTTTCGGAGAGCCGGGCCAAAAACTCACTTTCGCATTGAAGAATGATATCGGAGCATCGGTCACACTTAATCAATTGTTGTTTGATAACAAGTATTTGGCAACAATCAAGGCGGCAAAAATGTACAAAGATTATGCGGCGATTCAATTCGAGGGTGTTGTGGAAAAGTTACGTAACAGAGTAACGGACGCCTATATCCCGGCGCTGGTCGTTGCTGAAGGAGTCCGGATCTTGGATAAGAATATAGAAAGCCAGCAAAAACTGGTGTTCGAGACTAAAGCGAATTACCAGGCAGGATTTGTAGAACAACTTGATGTTGATCGCCTTGAATATGCCCTCTCCACATTTCAAACAGACCGGGAGAGTTTACTACGCCAACGTGATAAACTCACAGATGTATTGAAGTTTACGATCAACATGCCGAATGAAGAGGAGATCACCCTGATAGATGATGTGGATAAACTACTTGTTATCTATGGGGATATTGATATCGAAGAGAAGTTAAATTATATGAATAGGCCTGATTATGTGGCTACCCTTAAGGCAACTGAATTGAATGATATTCAGACAGATGCTTTCAGAAAAGACTGGTGGCCTGTCCTGTCATTTTTTGGATCGTATGATCCAGGGTTTCAGGGTAATGACGAGCTCTTTTGGATTCCTTCTGCTATAGTTGGTGTGCAACTCAACATGCCAATCTATGATGGGGGTTATTACAAAGCCAAAGAGGAGAGGTCGGTGATTCAGAGTTTGAAGGTCGCTGAACAGCGGAAAATGCTTACGATGTCTTACGACTTGCAGATCGAAACGGCGAGAAAGGATTATTACAGTACGAAACAGAAGATGGAAGACAGAGAACAAAGCCTCAATTTGGCTGAGCGAATCTTTGAAACCTCAGAAACAAAATTCAGACAAGGTGTTGGCTCCAGTTTTGAAGTCACGCAGGCTCAGGCAGGATTGTACAGGTCACAGGCTGATCTCGTCAACGCAAGGTTTGATTACCTCAAGTCTTTGGTCGCGTTTAAGCAAGCCCTCGGAAAGAATTAGGACAGAAAATCAATATAGCATATCAATTGAATTTACTAAATACAGCATTTAACCAATGAGAAAATTTCATGCCATACCTTATATAACCGGAGTATTTCTGGTTTTAACAATTGTAGCATGTGGATCAAAAGCCGGTTCGGCAGACCCACTTTCGCAATTAAATGATTTAAAGGAACAGAAGTCAACGATCGATGCTCAAATCGCAACATTGGAGAAGCAATTATTAGAGCAAGGTCTGATTGAAAAGAAACTGCGAAAGGTAGGATTGGAGGAATTGAAATCAGCACCCTTCAAACATTTTATTGATCTCCAGGGTAGGGTGGATGCTTCCGAAAGCGTTGCAGCTACTTCCAAAATCCCAGGTGCGCTTAAAAGGGTTCTGGTGGACAATGGTGATTTTGTCAAATCGGGCCAGTTACTTGCCGAGATTGAAGATGCTGTTTTACAGAAAAACCTTGCTGAACTGGAAGGGATGTTGGCCTTGACAACTGATTTATACACCAGGCAAAAATCTTTGTGGGATCAAAACATTGGTTCTGAAGTGCAATACATTCAGGCCAAGAACAATAAGGAATCAACGGAGCGGGCGATTTCCACGCTCAAGGAGAATATGGCGATGACCAAAATATATGCCCCCACCACAGGTACTGTAGATATGGTGATGTTGAAACAAGGTCAGGCAATTGCACCTGGTATGCCTTTGTGTAATATTTTAAACCTCAATGACCTCAAGATTATAGGCGCGGTGACGGAAGCTTATGCAGCAAAGGTGAAGAAGGGGGATGAGGTGCAAATCTATTTTCCTGATCTTGACAAAGAGATCACCACCAGCGTAAGTTATGTTAGCAAGAGTATTAATCCAGTCAACAGAACATTTATCATCGAGTGTGATCTCAAAGGTGGAGATTACCGGGCCAACCAGATCGCGGTGATGAAAATTGTAGATTATCAAAAGTCGATGGCGTTGACTATTCCTGTCAATCTCATCCAGACAGCTGAAGATGGCGATTTTGTATTACTTGTAGAAAAGACCGGCAGCGGACGAGAAGCTATGGTCAAAAAAGCAAGTATTAAGCAAGGCCAGAACTATAATGGATATGTAGAAATCCTGAGTGGACTGAAAGAGGGTGATATCCTGATTTCTTCGGGCTATCAGGATGTGAATACCGGAGAGACCGTTGTTTTCTAAAATACACTTTACCCACATACCTGACACCAATTGAATTATCAACAAAGCTTTTGTTAAAGCTATTATATCTGCTATGAAAGAGTTTAAATTAACCTCCTGGTCAATAGATAACCGTACAAGTATTTTTATCATTACGGTTTTGATTACCCTTGCGGGTATCATGTCTTATATGGCAATTCCTAAAGAACAGTTTCCGGATGTGACCGTGCCGCAGATCTTTGTGACAACGATATATCCGGGAGCTTCGCCCTCGGATATCGAGCAATTAGTCACCAAGCCCATTGAGAAACAATTAAAAGGATTGAGTGGGGTAAAGAAAATCACTTCTTCCTCCGTACAGGATTTCTCCAATGTCATCGTGGAGTTCAATACCGATCTTGATGTAGCTCAATGCAAGCAGAAGGTAAAGGACGGTGTGGACAAGGCCAAGCGGGATCTGCCTTCTGATTTGCTGGATGATCCTACGATCACTGAATTCGATATCTCGGAGATTCCGATCATGAATGTCAATATAGCAGGTGATTACAGCCTGGACAGACTCAAAGACTTTGCCGACAAAGTACAGGATAGAATTGAAGAGTTGCGGGAGATTACAAGGGTGGACATGATTGGTGCCCTCGAAAAAGAAGTGCAGATCAATGTAGATAAGTACAAACTGGCAGCCGCCACACTCACTTTCCGCGATATTGAAAATGCACTGGCATATGAAAATGCAACGATATCAGCCGGTAATGTAGATATCGGTGGGATGACCAGATCCGTTTCCATCCGAGGCGATTTTCAAAGTGTAGAAGAAATAAAGAACCTTGTAATCACATCCCAGGCAGGATCTATTATGTTCCTCAAAGATGTGGCAGAGGTGAAGATGGGGCATGAGGAGCAAGAGAGTTTTAGTCGCCTCAATACAAGAAATGTCATTTCACTAAATGTTATCAAACGAACTGGAGAAAATCTGATTGAAGCTTCTGATAAGATTAAAGTAATCGTCGAAGAGCTTCAGGAAAATGAATTTCCGGATAACCTGGAGGTGTCCATTACCGGTGATCAAAGCCGGGCTACACGTGTGACCTTACATGATCTGATCAATACGATCATCATCGGATTTATCCTGGTGACCTTGATTCTGATGTTTTTTATGGGACTTACGGATGCCATTTTCGTCGCGATGTCCGTTCCATTGTCAATGTGTATTGCCTTTATGATCTTACCTACATTAGGATTCACATTGAATTTTATTGTGTTATTTGCCTTTTTACTTGCCTTGGGGATTGTCGTGGATGATGCTATTGTGGTGATAGAAAATACTCACCGGATATATCACGATGAGCCAAAACTAACCATTGTACAGGCCGCCAAGAAAGCTGCCGGCGAAGTGTTTTTACCAGTCTTATCGGGTACCGCTACTACACTTGCACCTTTCTTCCCCCTTGTATTCTGGGGTGGGATATTTGGTAAGTTCATGCATTATCTTCCGGTCACCATCATTATCACGTTGACTGCTTCACTTCTTGTGGCCTACGTGATCAATCCCGTTTTTGCTGTTTCGTTTATGGGTGATCCGGTCAGAGAAGGAAAAATAATCGACCCTGCAAAACAAAAGAGAAGAAGAATTTTTGGTTATGCTTTGCTCGTCCTCACCACGCTTGCTTTTTATATGTCGGGCAATATAGGGATGGGTAATTTTGTGTTGGTGTGTATTGTTTTCGCATTCCTGTACAAATATGTTTTATCAAAAGGTGTAAAGTGGTTTCAGCAAAAGGGTTGGCCAGGTATCCAGGGCAGTTATGCAGGATTTCTTGCCTGGGCTTTGCGCCATCCGTGGAAGCTTCTTTTTGGAATGACCATACTTCTTTTTGCTTCCTGCGGGATTACGCTGACAAGGCAATCTAATGTGGTGCTCTTTCCTAAAGCGGACCCGAATTTTATCTATGTATATCTGACATTGCCGGTAGGAACTGATGTGAATGTTACGGATTCACTGACTGGTGTCATTGAAGATATAGTCATTGAGACCCTTGGCGAGAATAATCCGATGGTAGAATCAGTCATTACCAATGTAGCCCTTGGTGCTTCTGAAGATCAGTTCGATCGTGCTGCGACATCGAACAAAGGAAAAGTAGGGGTTGCATTTGTTGAGTTTAGCCAACGAAATGGAGTCAGTACAAAAGATTACATGGACAAAATACGTAAGGCTACAAGCGGAATAATACCTGGTGCCGAGATCGTTGTTGACCAGGAACAGGGAGGTCCACCAACACCAAAACCAATCTCTGTGGAAATCATCGGCGATGATTTTGATCAGTTGATTGCTGCTTCCAAACTGGTGCATCACTATCTTGATTCACTTGCTATCCCGGGCGTGGAGGAACTACGGAGCGACATGATTGTCAGCAAGCCAGAAATAAGTATAGAGATCGATCGGGATCGTGCCAACAGAGAAGGGGTCAGTACACTTCAGATCGGATCTGAATTTAGAACCGCGATCCTGGGAAGAGAAGCTACCAAGTTCAGAGATGGAGAAAATGAGATACCTGTGATGATTCGTTTAAAGGAAGACCAACGCACGAATATTAATGCTGTAGAAAACCTGAATATTACGTTCAGAGATATGAACATGGGGGGTGTATTGAGATCCATCCCGATGGGTTCGCTGGCGGATATTAATTATACCAATACATTCGGTGGAGTAAGAAGAAAGGACCTTGAGCGTATTGTAACTATATCCTCCAATATCACTGCAGAGTTTCAGCCAAAGCAAACTCAAGTGGTCAATGCTGTCAAGGACGCCATCGCTCAATTGCCGCAGCAAGAAGGTGTAACGATTGGCTTTGCAGGTGAAGATGCGGAGATGATGGATGCCATCAATTTCCTTGGACGGTCACTAGTGATCTCGATTTTTATCATATTATTGATTCTGGTAGCCCAGTTTAATTCGATCGGAAAGACACTTATTATCATGACTGAAGTTGTTTTTTCTGTCATTGGTGTTTTACTCGGCATGGCTATATTCAATATGGATTTTGTGGTCATCATGATGGGGGTTGGTATTGTAGCCTTAGCAGGAATTGTGGTACGGAATGGAATCCTGCTGGTAGAGTTTACGGACAAACTTCGGCATGAAGGGATGGAAGTGAAGGCGGCGATTATTGAAGCCGGCCGGATTAGAATGACTCCGGTCTTACTGACTGCTACAGCAGCTATTCTTGGTTTGCTTCCGTTGGCCATTGGTTTTAATATTGATTTTGCCAGTTTGCTGTCCACAGGGGATCCAAAGATTTTCCTCGGAGGTGATAGTGTAGCGTTTTGGGGCCCGTTGTCCTGGACCATCATTTTTGGACTTGGATTTGCGACCTTCATTACCCTGGTTATTTTACCAGCGATGTACCTTGTCGGGCACAATGTCAAGTATTGGTGGGCTGAGAAATTCTGATTTTTCATTGCCCTGGAACATCGTAAGTACATGATATAAGGTTACCTTTCAACGGCACAAATAAAAGGTAACCTTATATCATGAAAAAATCAAGCCTTACGGCTATCGTTCTTCTTCAATTTTTGCTGTTGATTAGTCTGGGTAGTTGCACCACCAAGCGGTGTATAGAGAAACCAGTTGCAGACTGTGTCTGTACAATGCAGTATGATCCTGTCTGTGGCTGCAACAACAAAACGTATAGCAATGAATGTGCAGCGGAATGTGCCGGTATCAAGATCTATACAAAGGGCCCCTGCGAAAAAATGTAAGTTCTGAATTTCAGCAGGCAGCCATGTATTGCCTGACTTAGAAATAAGCTGTAACATTGCTGTCCAACCAACTATCACTT
>JANNSS010000122.1:0-5301 GCA_031402955.1 Saprospiraceae bacterium | reverse complement strand
CTTAGTAGTGCTGTTCCTGTTGGTGAGGGTTCTGGTTGGACATTAGGTGAGCAGTCAAATTGATCCATGCCAGATTTGTTGAAGGGCGAATGATCATTGATCAATGACTGAAGACTTTCAATTGGCATTGATCCCTCGTCCCGCTATAACTTTCATTCTATTGCAGCCCGCCTTTTTTCCCCCGACCTTGTGTAAAGTGTTTTTATCAACCAAAACTGAAACGACACTGGTCGTCAACCGTGAGTCGTCAACCGTGAGTCGTCAGTCGTGAGTCGAGTGCTTCGACTCCCTTCAGGCTGCCTCACAGCACACGCTTAGCACGAGAGTCGAAAATCGAAAGATGCTTTTTATGAAGCAACAAAAAGAATTAGAATTTTGTATCAAATAAATTTTCTCTGATGAAAATTACTTTTCTCTGTGCAGCAATCCTGCTGATTTATTCATCTGCCTTTTCACAAAAAGTAGGCATAGGGACAACTACACCATTATTTAAACTTGATGTAATAGGTGGAAGCATTAATACGGATTCCGTTTACCGTATAGGTACCAATACTGTTCTTTCCGTGCGAGGGTTTGGTAATCTTTTAATTGGCAACTATGCAGGCCAGATTAATACAGGGACGAACAATACATTCAGTGGCTATTTAGCTGGATACCTCAATACCACAGGAAATTCTAATTCATTTTTTGGTTCTCAAGCCGGTCGTGACAACACCGAAGGTTACGCCAATTCCTTTTTTGGTACTTCTTCAGGTTTATCCAATACAACAGGGTATCAAAATTCTTTTTTGGGATACAATGCCGGTGCTTCCAATACCTCAGGTATAGACAATTCTTTTTTGGGTTTCTTTGCTGGTCTCTCCAATACAACAGGTGTAAGCAATTCCTTTTTTGGCGGGAATGCTGGTCAGTTCAATACCACGGGTAATTTTAATTCTTTTTTCGGAATGGGAACTGGTAACAGCAATACGACAGGATCAGAAAATTCCTTTTTTGGCCGATTCTCCGGTTTATCAACCAATACGGGTAGTTACAATTCCTTTTTTGGCCAGTCTGCAGGTAATGGCAATATAACAGGATCAGAAAATTCCTTTTTTGGCCGAAATACCGGTTTCAATAACACGACAGGAAGATATAATACGGCTACCGGATATCATGCTTTAATAGCCAATACAACCGGAACACATAATACAGCTGTCGGAGACTCAGCCAATGTAAGTACAGGTGCGTTAACTAATGCTACAGCCATTGGATCGCTTGCAAGGGTTGATTGCAGTAACTGTATGGTGCTGGGTTCTGTCACCAATATCAATGGCGCAACTTCTGGAGTCAACGTTGGAATAGGGGTCAATAGCACCAATGCCAAAATTGATGTGACAGGTAATTCAGCCATAACAGGAAATTTTTTGAATACCGGCACCAATGGTACAGGCGTGGTCGGAAGCAGTCTCAGTACTTCTGGCCAGGGTTGGGGTGTATATGGTGAAGGAGGTAGTGTAGGTGTTGAAGGAGTAGCTAATTTACCGGGTGAGGGGGATCGGTTTGGCGTATCAGGACATGGCAACGCGGGTACGCAAAATTTTGGAGTTAAGGGAGATGCCAATGGGGGATCAAATGCTTATGGAGTATACGGGAGTGCAAGTGGAGGAACAAATTCTTATGGTGTATACGGTGCAGCAGATGGTCCAAGTGGATCTACTTGGGCCGGTTATTTTAACGGGGATGTTTTTGCAAACAAGATGGGTATTGGCACTAATTATCCTGCATTTAAGCTCGATGTATATGGAAGTATTAATACTGATTCGGTTTATCGTATTGGAGGCAATACTGTACTTGCTTTGGATGGATCAAGTAATCTTTTTGTCGGCACTGATGCAGGTACAAATAATTTGGGATATGATAATACATTCAGCGGCATATACTCCGGGCACTTAAATGTCAACGGATTTTCCAATTCTTTTTATGGATCCGGTACAGGTGCTAATAATACCGGCGGTGATTACAATTCTTTTTTTGGAACATCCTCGGGCACTCAAAATACGATAGGTAATGACAATTCATTTTTTGGCGTATGGTCAGGTGTAAACAACATCGGTTCTGCCAATTCTTTTTTTGGCTCATTTGCTGGTAGTGCTAACACTTCGGGTTTAGACAATTCTTTTTTCGGGCAGGGAAGCGGAAACAGCAATTTCACAGGAACACGTAACACAGCTTTAGGTTTTCAGGCGGATGTCAATACAGGAGCATTGACGAATGCAACAGCCATTGGGGCGAATTCCCAGGTTGATTGCAGCAATTGCATGGTGCTGGGATCCGTCACAAATGTAAACGGGGCCTCCTCAAATGTCAATGTAGGCATTGGTATAAATGCTCCGGATGCTTCATTGCATGTGGCGAGAGGTACAGGTGGTTTTGGTACTGCTGCTTTTCATGGCACGAATCATATCAGCCATTTTAATTTTAGTGGTACCGAGAATACGTTTATACGAGCTGGAAAGAATGACGGGATTGTATTTATAAATGATATACCTGGAGGCACAGTGATCATAGGAACAGGTAGCGGCCCAAAATTAACAGTGAATGGCGACATCTGGACTTGTGGAAATATTACCTCATATAGTAACTCTTCTTGTTCAGATATTCGTTATAAAACAAACTTGTCTCCATTGTCCAATTCGTTGGATAAAGTATTGCAACTGCACGGAATAAATTATGACTGGAAAAGAGAAGAATTCAAAGAAAATAATTTTAGTGATAAAAGACAATTAGGTTTTTCAGCACAGGAGGTTGAAACGTTGTTTCCTGAATTGGTCATGACGAATGAAGCAGGATATAAATCGGTTGACTACAGTCGCCTGACCCCTGTGTTGGTAGAAGCCATTAAAGAGCAACAAAAACAAATTGAAGCTTTCCAACAACATGATAAGGAACAACAGCAACAAATCGACCAATTAAAAAAACAAAATGAAGAAATCCTTTTGGCATTGCGGGAATTACAGGCTAAAAACAAGTAACTTAGGTTTTGACGATCCCGGGCATTAAAATATTCTAACCATAAAAATTATTGCCATGATAAAATCAATGGTTTGCCTATTGCTGATTTCCCCTTGCATTTTGATTGCCCAGTTCGGTGTAAAAGCAGGTCTCAATTTTGCCAATGTAACAAATGCTTCCTCAATCAACAGCAGCTCAAGCACCGGATTTCATGCCGGAATATTCCTGGCCGGTACGACTAAAGGTGTGCTGAGCTCGCTTACAGAACTTCAGTATTCAAGACAAGGATACAATTACTCTACAAACACCAATACCGGTACCGTTAATCTCGACTACCTCGTATTGCCCCAGTTTATGGCCATTAACATCACGAAGTTTGTGCAGATACAGGTAGGTGTTCAGATTGCCTATCTCCTCAACGCCTCAGTAGATAGCACCTCCTCTACAGGCAATGGTTCCCAGAACGATATTATCGAACTCTATAATCGCTTTGATTTTGGATTTGGTGGCGGTGTAGAAATCCATCCTTTTAATTTTCTTGTAGTAGGTGCCAGACTCAATTTGTTCTATGGACAATTGTACAAAGAACCGGACCCCGAGGCTCCCATACCTCCTTTTATTCCTGACATCGATGCAAAGAATAATTTATTCCAATTGTATGCAGGTTACAAATTTGGAAAAAAAGCGGAGGAATGATCATTAAAATAGCTGTCAGCTGTCAGCTTTCAGCATCTAGAAAAATACACACTGCTCACCATTTTGCCCCTAAATCCCCTAAAGGGGAATTTCCAGCTCACCGCTCACTACTCACTTAAACAAGGCTCGCTTCAAGCGTTATATTTGTATTTAATGACTTACTGATCGGGCAAGTGGCTTTAGCCTCTGCGGCACATTGCTGGAATGTAGCATCATCAATCCCGGGGACAGAGGCAGCTACAGCGAGATGGCTTTCTGTAATGACACCACCTTCAAGTGTAATAAAACATTTCGTATCAATGGACAAAGGTGTAAAGCCTGCGGCACCTAACACAAAACTGAGTTTCATAGAAAAACAACCTGCATGGGCTGCAGCAACTAATTCTTCCGGGTTTGTGCCGATACCGTCTTCAAAGCGGGTATGCCAGCTATATTGGTCTGTGTTAAGGATACCGGATTTTGTTGTCATGGTTCCACTTCCTTCTTTTCCTGAGCCTTTCCAATTGGCTGTTGCTGATCTTTTCATGTTTTTGTTGTTTAAGTTTTGATTTGTGATTTCGGCCAAATATAACCTGATAACGGAAGGATTGTTGTGATTTTTATTGCTTAGCCTTAGCCTCCGCCTTCGCCTTTTTTAGTGGGGTTAAAACCCCGCTTTACAAAATCGGTCGTGCCTAAGGCACTTGGATCGAATGATTTGCAATCATCGATCTTTCCTTAGCCTTAGCCTTCGCCTTTTTTAGTGAGGTTAAAACCCCACTTTACAAGATCGGCCTTGCCTACGGCACTTGGATCGATGATTTGCAATCATCGATCTTTCCTTCGCCTCAGCCTCAGCCTTAGTCTTATTTTCCCGATCTTTCGCCCCTTGATCTATCAAACCCGCGCCATCGTATTACGGACTGTCAAGTTTGGCGAGACCAGCTTGATCGTGGATATGTATACCGAACAGAAAGGACACCAGACCTTTGTGATCAATAGCGTTCGGAAAGCAAAGGCGGTTACGCCTGCCTCATCTCTCCAATTGTTGAGCCTGGTCGAATTGGTTGCCTACCATCACGATCATAAAAAGATCCACCGGATCAAGGAAGCCCGGCTGGAGCACACCTGGCAAAGCATACCTTTTGACATGCGAAAGTCTGCAGTCATTACCTGCCTGGCAGAGATGTGTTCGAAATGCATCAATACATCTGAGCCGCATCCGGAATTATTTACATTTCTGCACGATTCCCTCGTAGGTTATGATAGTCCGGGGGGCTTTGACCGGGATTTCCTGATCAGGTTCCTGGTATCCCTGTCCCATTATTTGGGATTTGGTATGGACATTGAGATCGGAGGTGTGGATGGAAAGTATTTCAATCTGCTTGAGGGGCATATCGTGTCATTCAGACCGACACACAATTATCTAATGGACATGGATGACCTACGGCTTCTTGGTCAGATCATGAAAAGCGGGTCTGAAACAAAAGCGGAGGTGACCCATGATGTCAGGAAGAGGCTCGTAGATCTGCTGATTCTCTACTATCAATTGCATGTAGAATCCCTGAGAGAGGTACATAGTTTGAAGATATTGAGGGAGTTGCAATAGCGGGCACCCATAAAAAAGAGGTT
>JANNSS010000121.1:0-7876 GCA_031402955.1 Saprospiraceae bacterium | reverse complement strand
AGTCTCGGCTTGATCAAAATCTTCGAGCCAACAATAAGCCAGGGCTTGATTGTAAAGACAGATGTGTTTCAATTTCTTCTGGTCCTTATTCCCGGTACTATATTTTACTGCAGTGGCAGCATAAAACTCCAGGGCCGGCTTTGCTTTGGCCTTCACGGCATCGAGGCTCTTGTCTGCATCCATCAGTTCAAAGGCCGCCTGCATGATCTCCACGTTCTTTTGAAAACGGTCATAGTCTGGATGACTTTTCTTGCCAATAGCAGCAAATTTGATTTTATCATTACTCAACTGGAATCCGAAGTTGTCATTGATACGGTCGGATATCATATTCATCCCCTCCTTCATCAGGTCCTTTTGTAAATCGGATAGTTTTGTTTTTCGCTGAATGCGCCAATACGAATCGAGATCACTCATACTACTGTAGGTGGAGGAAGTCCAGCTTCGGGTATCAGACATGGTAAAAACATACTCGTCGATGAGTGTTTTGCCTTCCTTATTAAATACCTGAATGCCCATCGGCTGGCTGTATTTTACGGTCATACTGTACGTGTATCTGACCTGCTCTACTCCATTCTTGTCCTTGGTCCTGGATTTGTTTGTGTTCCTCAACTCACTCCAGACGATGAACTCTCCGATGGTAGCGGTGATCTCTACATCCGGATTTTTATTCACCTGCTTATAGCCTTCCAGTTTGAGATAGGTATCGATGAGATAGGACTCCGTAAATCCACTTTTTGAAAGCTCTGTAAAGGACATATCCAGATTGGAACTATAGGTGGCATATTCTTTAGGTAGCGGGTAATCGGGCATACGATAATATTCCACCGGTGCCGACTCCGACGAAATGGTAACAGATTGTGCAGCCAGATCTAAAAAAGAGCATAACAGCATCAGGAATGTGAAAGCGGTTTTCATATGTAAGCGGTTTTCTGAAAGTAATTTGAACTACTAAAATTATGATTTTATTTATCATCCCGTTTATGGACAGCCTGTCAGCAATGATGGAGATCGTTAAGCGTCACCATTAAATTCCTATTCCCAGGATCATACTGGCTGGTAAAAAGAAATTTCCAGAAGCCTACCCGATTTTCCTATCTTTTCCGCATGTCTTCACATGTCATCATCACTGGCGCCGGACTTTGCGGCACCCTACTTGCTCTCCAGCTAGCCCACCGCGGACACAAAATCACCTTGATTGAAAAAAGGGGTGACCTTCGAAAAGAAGAAATGTCCGCTGGGAGGTCGATCAATCTGGCCTTATCTGATCGGGGTCTTGCAGCGTTGGACCTTATCGGTCTCAAACAAAAAGCCCTTGATATTTCGATCCCTATGCTCGGCAGGATGGTCCATATCAAAGGTGGTGGTACCACCATGCTGCTTCCGTATAGTGGCAGGGATGGGGAGTATATCCAATCCATATCCCGTCCCGGTCTGAATGGTTTGCTGCTGGATGCCGCCACTGATCACCCGGCTATCGAAATTCTTTTCAATCACGGGGTCCAGTTTGCCGACGTCAAAGCCGCCCGAGTCATTGGCACAAAAGGCACCACCCGGGAGACCTTTGATCTCACCGGAGATATACTGATCGGGACAGATGGCGCAGGATCGGAAGTGAGGAACGGGTTCATGCAGATCGGCTCCACCATCCGCTTTAATTACAGCCTTCAATGGCTTGATCATGGATACAAAGAACTCGAAATCCCTGCCGGTCCAAATGGCACATGGCAGATCGAAAAAAACGCATTGCATATCTGGCCGCGTCAGAGCTTTATGGTCATTGCCTTGCCTAATCTTGACGGTAGTTTTACAGTCACGTTATTCCTGGCCTTTGATAGTAACCCTGGATTTAATCAATTGAATACAGACAAGGAGATACTTGATTTTTTCAAGGATCAGTTCCCTGATCTCGTCGCGCTGATGCCTGATCTTGTGCAGGATTTCAAACATCATCCGACAGGCGCACTAGGGACGGTAAAATGTGGTCCATGGAATACTGAAAAATCGCTGCTCATGGGTGATGCTGCCCACGCAGTTGTTCCATTCTATGGTCAGGGGATGAATTGCGCCATGGAAGATGTCCTCAAACTGGATCATTGCCTCGATGAGGTTAATGAAAACTGGTCACAGGCGTTTGCGTTGTATTACGCAGGAAGAAAAAAAGATGCCGATGCCATCGCTGATCTCGCTGTAGAAAATTATTACGAGATGCGCGATCATGTCGACAATCCTGATTTCATCGCAAAGCGTGCTATCGAAATGAAACTGGAAAAGAACTATCCGGAATATGCATCAAAATATAACCTCGTTACTTTCTGCGAGCACATACCCTACTCCGTAGCTAAGGAAAAGGGAAACCGGCAGGATAAATGGTTGCTGGATTATTGCAATCGGGGTAATACGGCTGATATCACAGCGGATGAATTGGAGCGGGTGTACAGGACACTGATGAACGTGTAACGAGAGGCGTGAATCGTCAGGCGTGAGAAACATTTTTTCGCTACCTAAAGGTCTACCGTTTATACACATCTTTTTAGGAATAGTATTAATTGGCATTTTCTCCGTCAATCAATGGTAACAATTGGGTTTCCACTAAAGCTCAATTTCTGTTCCAGGCCGTTGGATAGAGTTCTCTCCGCCAACCAATGCGATACCTACCGCATTACCCAAGAGATTCCTCTTTGGAAATACCATTGCAGGCGGCGAGAACGCCATCCAGCGGCGATTTTATTTCCCGTGGAAATTTAAAATAATAGTCATATCTACCTTTCCCTATTGACGCCTCACGACTGACGCCTCACGATAACCGATTATTGGCCACTGCCGCAGGCAAGCCCAAAATTTATTAATTTTAGTCCATGATACGCAGACCCTTCAATCTTCAAGCCTGGATCGACGAGCATCGTCATGAGCTCAAGCCACCGGTAGCTAACCGCAACCTCTACCACGATGCCGGCGATTATATCGTCATGGTCGTAGCTGGCCCAAATGCCAGAAAAGATTATCACTTTAATGAAACCGAAGAATTATATTACCAGATCGAAGGTGATATCAATGTTCGCATCCAGGAAGATGGAAAAGCAGTGGATATACCGATCAAACAAGGAGAGATGTTTTTACTCCCGGGAAATACACCGCATAGTCCGATGCGTCCGGAAGGCACCATTGGCCTGGTCATTGAATTGAAGCGGAGCGAAAATGAAAATGATGGGTTGATGTGGTTTTGTGAAAAATGTAATACCAAACTGCATGATACCCGTTTTCACCTGACGGATATTGAAAAAGATTTCCTCCCGAGGTTTAAAGAATATTATGCTTCTGAAGAAGCCAGAACTTGTCCTAATTGCGGACATGTGATGGAAGCAGATCCGAGGTTTGTGAGCTGAATTGATGTTTAAAAAAGAAGTAGGGGTTCAAAATATTGAACCCCTACTTCTTTTTTAAACATCTACCTTCTTTTTGTTTCGGCCAGTTTGCCCGATTTCAAGTTAATTTAGCGGTCGATTGATGAAAAAGACCTATTTCGCTTCTGATTTTCACCTGGGTATCGATGGTGCGCAGACCAGCATTGAGCGTGAAAAACTCATCGTGGAATGGCTTGATGCTGCGGCACCGGATATGCAAGCCCTTTACCTGGTCGGGGATGTATGGGATTATTGGTTTGAATACGGCCAGGTCATTCCAAAAGGATATTCAAGGATTTTAGGTTGTATCGGACGGTTGAGAGATGCCGGCATTCCTATTTATTATTTTACCGGCAATCACGATATGTGGATGTTCCGGTACCTGACGGATGAGTTTGGTATCCCTATCTACCGCGAGCCGGTTACGCATACGATCGATGGAAAAAAATTCTATATCGGTCATGGCGATGGTCTGGGCCCAGGGGATCATGGGTATAAGATGATTAAAAAAATCTTTGCCAATTCGGTCAGCCAATGGTTGTTTGCCAGGATACATCCGAATACGGGACTAAAGCTGATGAAGTTCTTTTCAGGCACCAGCCGGCAGCATACAGAAGTGGAAACCTTCCTCGGTCCTGAAAAGGAATGGCTCATACAATACGCCCTTGAAGTCCTCCAGAAAGAGGATATCGATTATTTTGTCTTCGGCCACCGTCATCTGCCTATTAATTTTGACCTCGGCATCAAAGGGGCAAAGTATATCAACCTCGGAGATTGGTTAAAGTATAACTCCTATGCCGTCTGGGATGGCACTTCATTAACACTGTCCTATTACAAAACACAGGGGTAAAATTTCCAGCCATGGAATTTTTACCTTTGCACCTTCGTTAAAGGACATCTGTCAACCCTTTCAACTCTACACAACATGAAATTTTCCACTGGATACACCCTCCTATTAGCACTGATTTTCAGTTCATTGGCGTCCATGATCACTGCACAAACCACCCTGGACGAAGCAGTCAGAAGGGCTGATATTTCACCGGCCTGGCCTGGTTGTGATGCTAAACTGACAGACTGCACCAAATCCAGGATGGCGGACTTTATCGCAGCCAATCTGCAGATTCCACCAGATGCTAAAGCTCAGGGAGCAGGCGGCGTGGTCATGATGGAATTTGTGGTTGAAAAAAACGGGAATATTGGCGAAGTAAAGCCGCTCCATGATCCGGGGTTGGGACTTGGCACTGAAGCTACCCGTGTGATCAACCTCATGAAAACCAAGAAAATAAAATGGTCACCGGCCGAAAATGATGGTAAAAAGGTGACTTTCAGATACACCGTTCCTGTTAGTTTCAATCTGAATTTGCCAGCAACCGATAAGACCAAACCCTCTAAAGAATCAACTGACCATTCAAATCAGGTCTTTGATATTGTGGATATAATGCCGCAATACGCGGGTTGTGAAGCAGCCGTAAATGATTCGATCGATTGCTCTTTTTTAAAGGTAGTCAGCCACATCAAGGCCAATCTGAAGTATCCTGAAGAGGCTTTGAAAAATAAAGTTCAGGGCCAGGTTGTCGCTGAGTTTGTCATTGACACCAACGGAGCAGTGATCAATCCGGTGATCAAACAAGGACTTGGTTCAGGCTGTGATGAAGAAGCGCTTCGGGTGATTTCTCTGATGCCAGCCTGGATTCCCGGCAAACAAGATGGACAAAACGTGAAGGTGAGGATGAAGCTTCCGATTGTTTTCCAGATTTCCAAACCATAGTAGGAGCTAGGAGCTAGGAGCAAGGAGACTGCCTGGAGACAGATTATCTTTTGATGAAATAGAAGCTTTTTTATTTCTCCGTGCACTCTGTGTACTCTGTGCGAAACTTTTTAAAAAAGGTTTATACGCTCCTGCAACGGCATCCCTCCCCTAAGCCCCCTTTTCAAGCCAATATTTCAGATTTACTAATCATGCCGTGTCATTATGGCATTCGCTTTTCAATTAACAGGTCATTTTGGCATGCTAGAACGTGGTGGAATGCGTTTTGAGTTTAGGCGAATATTCGATTCATCTAAAAACTTAAAAAGCAAATGAAATCATACGCATGTTATCCCGGAGCCAGGAACAGGTTCAATGCTCCAGTTGGAGGGTTCATCAACCCTTATTTTCCCCGTTTTACCAATGAAGCAACAAGTAAATTCCCGATAGCCAATCGTCCGGCTGCAAATATCATCCGGGAGGCAAATGGCTTCAAGATTGAGCTGGCCGTGCCCGGACTGGCAAAGGATCAGATCAAAATCGAACTCCAGGAAAACCATTTGGTCATCACAGGTCCAGCGCCTTCTGTTGACGCAAAGCCCAAATTCGTTCGGGAGGAGTTTGACTACACAGGCTTCAAGAGAGCCTTCAGGTTGAATCAAAGCGCGGACACAGATGCGATGAACGCCACCTTTGATCAGGGCATTTTAACCCTCGTCATTCCGGACAAAGTACCTGTGACCACAAAAATCAATATTGTATAACCTTTAAAACCTATCAGATCATGACCTATTCAAAATTCAATGCAGCTGCGCCGTCTACCTCCCTCAACAAATGGATTGACACGCTTTTCAACACCACCCTGGCTGATGCGATGGGCACGGATTTTACAAATTCCTCTCCATCCGTCAATATCGTGGAGCATGATGCACATTACACCATGCAGCTGGCCGCGCCCGGACTGCAGAAAAGTGATTTCAGCATCAATATCGAAAACGATTACCTGGTGATCTCCGCCGAAAAGAAAACGGAAAAGGAAGAAACCGGTAACGAAGGCAAGTTCACCCGAAGGGAGTTCAATTACAGTTCGTTCAAACGGTCATTCCAACTGGACGAAAAAATCAACCGCGAAGGCATTGCTGCGTCCTATGAAAATGGAGTACTCAGCATCACCCTTCCAAAGAAAGAGGAGAACTGGAAGAAACCTGGTTCCACAACGATTGAGATCAAGTGATGTGATTTAGATGTTGAGTGTAGAAAAAGCCATCCTTCCGGTTGGCTTTTTTTATTTCATTGATGCTCCCTATGACTCTTTTTTAAAACCGTAAAAATAGGACACCCTGCTTCCCTTGTCATCATAGGTGACGATCTCCTTGTCTTTGTGGAAATCAAAATAACTCAACAACCCGAAGTCTCCTGAACAAAAAGCCGTATGGGTCAACAGCGCACCCAACACGGTCATGGTCCATAGAGGTGTAGTAAATAATAAAAGGACCAACCCAACTGATGTGATCACCACAAACGGAGCAAGCGCGACAATCTGGAATTCCTTTTTATTCGCTACAAACTGGTCCGCCACGGCTAAAAAGTAAAATTTCTTCAGATTGGCATCATAGGAAGTGTGCTGCGCACCCTGTGATCTATAGGCCAGGACATGGATGAACTCATGTACCGGAAGCAGAAGAAAGGCTATGGCGAAACCGTAAGAGAGATTCAACAGTCCTTCGCTGATTGCAAAGGTGCCCATTTTAAAATGGCTGACTAATGAATAACCGACACTGGCAAAGATGAGCAGGTTGCTCAGCATGTACAGGTTAGAAAACCGTGTCCTTTTATTGATATACGTCCGGACAAAGGGCACCAACTCCATATGTTCGAGCTTATCGAGCAACATGTAGCCATTCGATTCCAGTGTATCAGGTTTGAGGTCCATTTGTGTAGGTTGTTCCTCAAAGATATCAGATTGAGGTTATTGATGCATCAATCGGTGGGCATAGGTTGGATAACCGGTGGTTGCAGGCACCGTAAAAGCGAAAACATCCAGCCCGTCACGATGTGCGGACATCGAAATATCGGAACCATCATCGATGATGATAAAATCGTCTTGCTCGATCGTCTTTCCATCCAACATACCTGAACCGCCAAGCACATAAAGCGAACGTATCACATTTTTATTACCACTCCAGGTGAAAGGACTTTCTTTCATTTTGATCCTGCGTATATCTACACCTGGAGTATCGAGATGCATAATTCCTTTTTCTCCGGCATAGTGAATAATAGATGTCCCTTCTGTTGCTGTGACCTGAAAAGCATCCTCCTTATAGTCATCATAGGAGGCTTCCTGCTGAAGTGTTTTAGAAAGATCCGGATCCACCCATATCTGGAAGATAACTCCTCCTTTTTCGATATGTTCTGCATGAGAAATTCCTTTACCGGCCCGGATGATTTGTACATCTCCAGCCTCCAGCGGTTTCCAAGCATTCATCTTGGTATCGAAGTGGCGGATGTTGCCCTCAAGGACAAATGACATGATCTAAAATCCCTGATGAGGGTGCAATCCAATGGTGCTATCGAGCAGACCTTCTGCCCGTGCCCAGTAAAAAAGCGACGAATAAGGACGCACAAATCCCCCGTCCTGGGGAAAACCGATGGGCTTGTTTTCTATGATCTTCCCATTGTTAAACGCCCCGGATGCTTGTTGTGAAATAGGTATGATTCGCATGACCAT
>JANNSS010000120.1:0-10676 GCA_031402955.1 Saprospiraceae bacterium | reverse complement strand
TTCACTTTTCACTTTTCACTTTTCATTTAACTGCTCACTTCTACCTGCTTACTGCTCACTTATTTGCTCTGTCCACTTACTCCTCGCCTCCGGCACCTGCCAAACTGACCCACTACTTTCCAGCGCATTAAACATCGGCACCCATTCTGCAGGTCCTTTAGATTCCATGAGTATTTGATACCGGCGCATCTGGAGAATAGGCTCAAGCGGATCGATCAACACAGGACATGCTTCCACACATGCATTGCAGGTAGTACAAGCATTGATTTCTTCAGGCGTGATGCGATCAAATAAGGAAAGACCATCTTCAAAATTCGATATGTCCAGCTTTACATGTTCACCTCTGCTTTCCTTTTTGATGTATTGTTCAGAACCAGAGTGTAGTTTATCACATACTTCTTCTGTGCGGTCACGTATGTCCATCATGACTTTACGTGGAGACAATTTCTTGCCGGTCAGGTTAGCTGGACAAACTGCTGTACAACGACCACATTCGGTGCAGGTGTAAGCGTCAAGTATATTCTTCCATGATAAACCGGAAATATCTTTAGCACCAAACTCCGGATTAACATCTGCTGTAGTTTGAGATTCATCAGTCGAGGGCATTCCCAACATAGAACGAACTTCATGCATGATAACAGGCATATTGGACATCTCTCCTCTGGAGCGCAGCCTGGCAAACCATGTATTGGGAAATGCAAGAAAAATATGGAGATGCTTGCTATACGGGAGATAAACAATAAACCCATAGACAACCAATACATGCATCCACCACCCTAGTCGCTCAATCCACATCAGCCAATCAGCTGACCAACCACTGAATAAGATAGGTCCCAGCCATCCACTCACCGGCAGATATCCTGTGGAGGGATAATGTTCCTGGCCCATTTGCTGCAGGACAGTATCCGCACTATTCATCATCAGTATAGCGATCACGAGGATGATCTCGCCAAGCAGGATCAGGTTAGCATCAAGCCTGGGCCATGAAGTCATCTCAGGTTTCCAGAAACGTGAAAGCCTTAGAATATTTCTACGGACCAGAAAGATGATCGTAGCCACAAAAGCAAAGGCAGAAAGGATTTCTATCAAGCCTATGGCCATAGTATAAAACCATCCCAGATAGTTCGCAAAAAAGCGATGGGTTCCAAAAAATCCGTCAATAAAAATTTCAAGGAGCTCGACTTGTGTCAGCAGGAAGGCTGTATAAATAAAAAGATGCAAGACTGCAGGAATGATCCGCTTAAACATCTTTTGCTGGCCGAATGCTATGAGCAACACATTTCGCCAACGCTGTGCATCGTCACCTGAAATTTTTTCAGGTTTTCCAAGATGGACGTTTTTCCAAATCCGGTAAAATTGTTTTCCTGCCCAGCTAAAGGTGATCAGCGTAAGGATAGTAAAGAGAATGATATTGACAGGCATCAGCGTGTTGACTTATCGGCAAACAAAGATTAGTAATTTTCCACATCTCTGCCTACTTTCGCCAAACATTACTTTCAACCATCATGTTCAATGACATACCAGGCTGAAGTAAGCAATATGTATCGATGAAAATATTAGATCAGGCACAGATAAAGCAGAAAATCAAGCGATTAGCTATCGAAATTCTGGAAAACAATTTTGAGGAAAAGTCCATTGTCCTGGCCGGTGTCAATAACAACGGGACCGGTTTTGCGAAGCTTTTGGAGAAGGAACTGAAGAAAATCACAGAAATCAGCATTCAGATCGTAACCATACGCCTCAATCCTGCCGCTCCCCTTTCAATCCCTATCGAAATAAATACCCTTGTTGAATCCCTCAAAGGCAAAAGCATCATTTTAGTAGATGATGTAGCGAATACTGGCAGAACGACCTTTTATGCCTGCAAACCTATCCTGGATATCATTCCAAAGAAACTTGAAGTTGCCGTACTCGTCGATCGCAAACACAAGACATTTCCCATCTATCCAAAATATGTGGGTTTTTCACTGGCGACCACATTGAAAGAAGACATCGAAATCAAGATCCTCAATACTGAGGAATGGGGTGTTTACCTAAGCTAAATCTTAGCCCATCTTATTTATATACTATTCCGATCCTAACCACTATTCTGCGTTTGATTCCTGCAATGCCTTCAGGTCTTCCTTGATCTGTGGGATCATCTTCAATGCCTCCTCATAACCGATATCATACATTTCCTTGATCTTGGTAAAATTAAAGCGGCTGTATTGATAGATAGCCTCAGGCTCAATGATGATATCACAATATTTAAGCTCCGGTTCAATCGTATTAATGGCGGCTAGATTGAAGGTCCTGGCTGCAACACCGGCTATCGTATTGACTTCATCGAAGGCAAGTACTTTCCTCGGTATAAGATTGACTGCAATAATATAGGAGGCAAGATCCCTGATGGGTGAAACCGGAAGGTTCATCAACAAACCACCATCTACATACCAATGATCTCCAATGTGTACCGGTTGATACAATACCGGAATGGAAGCAGAAGCAACAATCACATCATGCAACGTACCTGTATTGATGATTTCAGCTTTCCCCGAATTGAGATTGGAGATCGCCACATACAATGGTTTTTTCAATTCCTCAAATGTCTGTTCGGCTATATAGCGGCCCAGCATTTTGCGCAAGAAGGAATGGCGCACAAAACCTCTGTTGGGCAGCCGCAATGAAAACATCCAGATCAGGCTTCGCTCACTGGCGATTGTCATGATCTCCGCAGGCGTATATCCGTGCGCGTACATCACACCAACGATACTTCCCGCACTCGTGCCTGAAATGATGGATGGGAAAATGCCATGCTCCTCGAGAGCCTGTAATACCCCAATATGGACTACACCGCGTGTGCCTCCTCCTGACAAAGCTATACCTACCTGATGCATTCCTTTAAGTTATGTCTAGTGTAACGCAAAAATCGGGATAATGATCATGCCCGTAACCTGAAATCGTCGTATATGATCAGTCTTTTTTCAATGCCGGCAGCATACCGGGTACATAAGGGGCTCCCGCTTCCTGCAATTGAAGTTTGAATTGTTTATAATCCTGATCTAAAAAATTAGTTACAGTTGGTATCAATTCATTCAACTGTCGTTCCGCAAGATCAAGACTCATCTGATGCGTGCCCGTCGGAGCAGAAGAACTATACTTACTTTCATACAATACTCTACCGATCCTATCCGCGATCGATGGTGAGGTCATCAAATCAAGCTGCGTCTTTAAAGGATCACCATAGAGTATCTCTTGCAGGTTTTTAATTTTCTCTTCAAACATTAAGACCGATACGAGCCATTCCTCTTCCGGCTGTTCCATGCTTGTAATCGCTTTGCGAATGAGGGTCAGTTCACCAGAAGCTGCATTGAGTGGATTGGAAACACTTTGCAGCAGCCGTTGTAATTCCTCTGCCCGAAGCTTGAATTCAACCATTGAATCCGGATCATCAGCAGGAAGGACTTTGTTTTGGAGTGAAATAACTTTAAAGGAAACAGGCTCACCAAGTATGGCCATTTTTTCATCCTGCCATCTTGACAATGAGGCAGTATAAGCGCCAGGGGCAACTCTCGTACCTTCTGTAATGCCGGCAAAAGGGTTGTAAAAACCTGGCCCACCTGCCCTTACAGGGTCCTTTGCCGCAGTCCTCAGATCCCATGATATTCTCTGCAAACCAGATTGATCTGCAGGTGCAGGTAATTTCCTGATAATATTACCTTGATCATCCTTGATCATAATATACAGCCGGGCTTTCTCTTCATTCCTTTCTTTATCCATTTGTTCGAAAGTCGGATACGCATTGTCTTTTCCTGCTTTCGCTAATTTCTCATCTTCTTTAATACGCTGATCTTTTACGGAGACGATTTTATCTCTTACATAATACGTAATCAAAGCCTCAGCGCCCAGGTTTGCTCCCCTGTAATAACTGTCTCCCTGAAACCCATTTTTTGGAAGACCTAGCGGGTAGCTGGTTTCAAAACTCAAGGCATCTCGGATCGGCAACATCAGTGCTTCTTTACTGATATTGTCTTCTTTGAGTTGACGCAATACGGAGTAATCATCTAACACATAAAACCCACGTCCAAAAGTCCCAAGGACAAGGTCATTTTCTCGCTGTTGAATGGCAATATCTTTTACGGCTATAGTTGGAAGTCCATTGGCCAGCTTCTTCCAGCTTTTGCCACCGGTGTTGGAAACAAAGCAACTAAATTCAGTCCCGACAAATAACAAATTCGGATCTACGTGATCTTCAGCTATAGCATACACAGAACCACGTTCAGGCAGGTTGGAAGAAATATTTGACCAGGTCTGACCCTTGTCTCTGCTCACCAGGAGATAAGGTTTGAAGTCACCATATTTATGATGATTAAAGCATGCATACACCACATTCGCATCATGCGCTGATGCAACGATCATATTGACAAAAGACGTATCTGGTGCCCCGGCGATATGATCAATGCGCTTCCATGTGGTTCCGCGATCAGTAGACACCTGGATCAATCCATCATCAGTCCCTACATAGAGTAAATTAGCATCGAGCGGTGACTCGGCTAAAGACACAATATTACCATATTGAGAAGTGGATTGATTTTTTGCAACAGCATCCACGCTCCAAACTCTACCCATCACTTTCAATTTATTCCGGTCAATCTGGCGTGTCAGGTCTCCACCCAGTACAGTCCAGTTATTACCTCTATCCTCGCTCACAAAAACTTTGTTGGCAGCGAAGTATAACCGACCCGGCTGATGAGCGCTGATGACTAATGGTGCATCCCAATTCCATCGATAGGTTGGATCGCCATTGCGTTCATGCGGTTGAATGCCCAATTCTTCGCCACTGAGTTTGTCATAGCGCACAAGCCCGCCGTATTGACTCTGAGCGTAAACAATATTTGGATTTTGCGGATCCACCTGTGTTTCAAATCCATCACCTCCGTGTGTAACAAACCACTCTTCATTGGAAATCCCATTTCCTGAAATAGTCCTTGAAGGCCCGCCCAGACTGAAATTATCCTGCGTACCTCCATAGATATTATAAAAAGGCGTCGCATTGTCAACGGAAACTTTATAAAACTGGGTAACGGGCAGGTTGGCTTTAAAATGCCATGTCTTCGCCAGGTCCCAGGACTCATACACACCGCCATCACAACCGGCAAGCAGATGCACGTTATCAGAAGGATCAATCCAAATACAATGGTTGTCAATATGCTTGAAATCTTCACCTACATTCTCCCAGGACTTGCCTCCGTTATTGGAAACCTGCATCCAGGTATCCATCGAGTAAATCCTGTCCTTATTGACTGGATCCGGTACGAGCTCAACATAATAATTACCTGATGAAGCATAGTCGCTTATCTTTTCCCAGGAACCTCCACGGTTTGTGCTGCGGAAGAAACCGCCTTTACCCATGGCTGCTTCTACCATGGCGTAAATTAGCTCTGGATCAATAGGCGAAATGGCTAGACCTATTCTGCCGATATCTGTTGCAGGCAGGCCCTGGGCTGATTTATTCCAGGTCAATCCGCCATCGACAGATTTATATATGGTTGAATTAGGTCCTCCTCCCAGGTAGGTGAATACGTGCCTTCTGCGTTGAAAAGATGAAGCGTACAAAATATCAGGATTGCGTGGATCAGCAACGATATCATTGACACCCGTATGCTCATCGATCTTTAACACCTGATCCCATGTTTTACCGCCATCTTTTGTCCTGTAAAGGCCACGGTCACCACCAGCAGACCAAAGTGGCCCGATAGCGGCTACCAAAACGATATCTGAATTTTTCGGGTGAATCAGGATTCGGCCGATGTGCTCGCTGTTTTTCAATCCGACATTTTGCCACGAGCTCCCGCCATCTATGGATTTATAGACCCCATCACCATATGCAACGGAACGCTGGTTGTTATTTTCTCCAGATCCAACCCAGATCACATTTGGATTGTTGGGATCAATGCTGATCGTTCCAATGGAATAAGATCCTTCCTGGTCAAAGACGGGCTCAAAAGTGGTCCCTGCATTGATGGTGCGCCATACACCCCCAGAACTTACAGCCACGAAATATCGCTTGTGATTCAGTGGATCCACGGCGATCTCTGAGATTCTCCCGGAAGTCAGTGCTGGTCCGATACTCCTGAATTTGAGTCCGGAAATAGCTAGAGTATCAAATCCTGTTTTGACTGGTTTGGGCTGGGTCGCTTTCGATTGCTTCTCGGACTTTGGCTTTTGAGCCAGGCCATAGCTGCATGGAATCACTATAGAAAGCAGGATAATAAATAGGGCAAGAAACTTACCGAATGGATTTACAAGCATCATAAACATATCAGATTTAGCGGCCGTAAGATAAAGAATGCTAAAAGAACATATCCGCATTTAGCCAGCCACGCTGGATTTGATAACTTGCCCTCTGAACCAATTCAAGGAAAGGGTGTTTGTCAACGACATCACTCCGGAATATTATGAATGTTTTCCATACAGATTATTCAAGAATAGGCCTTTGGAGCCACACCGATCTGGCCTACCTTAAACACGATCCATCTTTGGATCCGTTTATCGCCTACCCCGCTGTAAAGGAATCCTTTACGGAAATGATATCCAATCGTAAAAACTATAAAGTTGATCGCCAGCTATTGTTGAAAGTTTTGAAACAACAATATGAAAATTTGGACATCGAATTCCCATATCCGGACCAAATTCTATTGAGTGAAGACACGTTCACTATTACGACTGCGCATCAACCGACATTGCTCACAGGCCCATTGTACCACATCTACAAGATAGCCTGTGCGATTAATGTTTCCAGACAACTTACCCAATCTTATCCGGATCAAAATTTCCTTCCGGTATTTGTGATCGGTGGTGAAGATCATGATTGGGCTGAGGTTAATCACTTTCACCTTTTCGGGCGCAAGTACCAATGGGAACGTAGTGCTTCCGGATCGTGTGGCAGATTATCGCTTGATGGCCTCGACACGCTCATCCAATCGGTGGTAGATCTATTTTCGAACAGTGCCCATGGCAAGGAAATCAAAGAATTGCTGGAGAGTTGTTTGCAAAAGGCTGGAAACTACGGTCAGTTTCATCATTTACTCATTCATACGATATTCAGCAATCACGGGTTGATTGTGTTGACAATGGATGATCCTGAACTTAAGAGGGCTTTTGCTCCGATAATGGAAAAAGAACTCAAAGAGCAGTTTTCTTTTCAGCATGTTACTACCACTCAACAAGCCCTTGAAAAAGCAGGATACAAAGCTCAGGCTTATTGCAGACAGGTCAACCTTTTCTATATGTCAGGTGATCAAAGGGAGCGAATAGACAAGGCAGGGGACGGTTTCATGAGGGTGGAAAGCGGAGTGAAATATTCACTGGATGAAATATTGCAGGAACTGGATCAATACCCCGAGCGCTTTAGTCCGAATGTGATCATGCGTCCTTTGTATCAGGAATGTATTTTACCAAACCTGGCGTATATAGGTGGTGGTGGAGAAATCGCCTATTGGCTGGAACGCAAAGCACAATTTGCCGAGGCAGGTATTCACTATCCTATGCTCATCAGGAGAAACTCGTTATTACTCATCGATGAGTCTTCCACTACACAGATGAAAAAATCTGATATAACATGGGAAGACATGCTGATGGACATTGATGCTATTGTTAAGAATTATTTGAAACGTCATAGCCAGACTGACCTGGGATTTGAAGATGAGCTTAAAAGAATTAAATCCGCCTATGATGAATTAGCAGCCAAAGCTGACAAAATAGATCCGACACTTTCCAAAGCAATTCTGGCCGAAGAAATCAAGCAGACCAAACAATTTGAACAGTTAGCATCGAGGCTGTTGCGTGCAGAGAAACAACTGCAGGATACACATATCAAACGAATCCAGAAATTAAAGGAGAAATTATTTCCCGAAAATGGATTACAGGAAAGGCAGGAAAACTTTCTGGCTTTCTATGCACAATATGGTCCATCATGGATAGACTCCATGATCACGATTTGCGATCCTTTCGTTGAAAAATTTACGGTTGTAGAGTTACAGGCGTAACAGATTTTCTTGGCTTTGCCCTGTTCTCAATCAACATCAACAAAGTCGCAAGCCTGGTCTTGAGTTCACTCCTGTCGACGATGAAATCAAGAAAACCGTGTTCGAGTAGAAACTCGGAGGTCTGAAAACCTTCCGGAAGATCTTTTTTGATCGTTTCCCTGATTACCCGTGGACCGGCAAATCCAATCAAAGCTCCTGGTTCGGCCAGATTAAAATCCCCAAGCATAGCATAACTAGCTGTCACACCGCCAGTAGTTGGATCGGTCATGAGGGATATATAAGGAATCTTAGCAGCTGCCAATTGTGACAATTTTGCGGATGTTTTGGCCATCTGCATCAGGGAAAAGGCAGATTCCATCATTCTGGCACCACCTGACCTTGAAATGATCATCAGGGGAATGGAATTCTTAAGGCTATGGTCGATGGCCCGGCTGATCTTCTCGCCCACAACTGACCCCATACTTCCGCCTATAAAGCGGAAGTCCATGGCAGCAATAACCAGAGGTTGCTCATCCACGGTGCCTGCTGCAACCGCCAGGGCGTCATCCAGACCAGTCTTCTTCCTGGCATCTACAAGCCGCTCCCCATATGGCTTGAGGTCGGTAAACTCCAGAAAATCATAGGAAATGATATCATCAAACAACCGGGTATAGCCTTCGTCAAATACGAGTTGGAAATATTCTTTTGAGCCAATACGCTCATGGTACTGGCACTTCGGGCATTTGTAGAAATTCTCCTTGAGGTCTTTTACGGTGCTGGTCTCGTTGCACTGCTCGCATTTATACCACAGGCCGTCAGGGGTTTCCTTCTTCGACTTAGTAGCCGTCTGGATGCCATGGCGTAGTCGTTGGTACCAGCTTTTAGATTCTTCCTGCATATTTCCTTTGAGTGAGGCTGCAAAATTGGGCAAAAAATAGCAAACCCGGAATAGATTATTCCGGGCCTGCTTTTTTCATGAGATTGTTTCGTTTCTAATGCAAAAGGGTAATATTCCCTTTTTTAGTAAAGGTTTCTTCATTTGGACAGGTGATTGACAGATAATAGCCAAAAACATCCGGAGATAATAACTGGCCATTAAACGTGCCATCCCATCCAATACTCTGATCTGTGGTTGAAAATACTTTTTCTCCCCAACGGTTGTAAATCACTAATTCCATCGTGGCTATAAAATTACTCCGCACAAATAGCACATTATTCACCCCACTATTGTTAGGTGTAAACGCATTTGGAATAAAAATATCACGATCATCACAGAACAGATCATTGACAGCGACAACGATACATGCAGTACCTGTACAACCATTATCATCCGTTACAGTCACACAGTATGTCGTGGTCTCCAATGGTGTAACCAGTGGATTATAAATCGGTGGTATGTTTTCACCAGGCGGAATAGCCTCCCAGACATAGTCAAAATCAGGGTTCTGATTAACGGTAAGTTGAGTTGGTTTCGTGAGGTCGACAGTATCAGGATCAGCATCAATCACAATAGCAGGCTCGAACTGAAACACCTCAACTGTAACATTGAGTACAGTATCACATCCAAATTCAGTATTCGTAACTGTTACACTATACGTCGTGGTTACCTCCGGGGATACAATGATGAAAGGATCGGTACTTCCGGTTGGATCCCAGATATAAGTCAGTGGACCTGCATTATTACTTGTCACCGTTAATGTAGTTGGATCACCAGGACATACCGCATTGTCACCTGTTATCGAAGCATCAAAAGGAATCGGGTTGATACAAATCGTATCTGCATCCTGACAGCCCAGCGTATCAGTTCCTACCAGGTAATAACAAGTAGTGAATTGAGGAGAAACTGTAAGCGACTCACCTGTTCCGACAGATTCACCCAGTGTATTAAACCACTCATAGGTGACTCCATTCACAGACGAGGTTGATGCCGTCAAGGTTGTGTTTTCCCCAAGACAAAAATCTTCACCCGCTGAAGAAATATTTACTTCAAAATAGGTCGGAGACAGACAGACCGTGTCTGAAGCCTGGCATCCAAGCGGATCAGTACCTATCACGTAATAGCAACTAAATACACCAGGTGTCACCTCAATTGTGCTACCAGTACCTATCAATTCATTATTGGCATTGTACCATTCAAAGGTTACACCTTCAACTGATGTTGCAACTAAAGTTATAGTTTGGATGTAGCAATAGACTGTATCATTTGGTATGATATTGACTTCAAAAGTTGGATCGGGTTTTAACACAGTTACTGTATCGGATTTGGTACAACCTAACGTATCTGTGCCTGTTGCAATGTAGGTTGTGGTATTTATTGGATTTACCACTAACACTGGTCCAGTGCCAAGGTCCGTACCATCAAGATCTGTCCATGTGATGACAACATTCTGGTTTCCGGTAACTGTTGCTGTGAGCGTCACTTCATTAAAATCACAACTGGTGATCGTCTCGTCTCCGGTGCTGATTTCGAAATCATCAGGCACTTGAAGCAGGATACTATCTACGATCTGACAACCAGGCAGAGAATTTTCCGTGATGGTCACATAGAACCAGGTATCATTTTCAACGCCGGCTGTTGGATTTGGTGAATTCGGGTCATCAAGAAATGCAGCAGGTGACCAGACATAATTATACAATGGATTAAATCCAGGATTGAGTTCAATAGAATCC
>JANNSS010000119.1:0-2377 GCA_031402955.1 Saprospiraceae bacterium | reverse complement strand
CTGCCAAGGCGAGGTTGGCACGAACGCGCTTTGTGGAATAAGCGGCTTTTACAAATCCCAGGTTAAGGTTGAATTCATTATGCCTGTTATGGCTATACAGAAACCCTGGCCGAATATGGTCAGCAGGTTTATTGAAGTCATAGGCATAATAGATTTCGGCATATCCCGAAATCTCCAGCCGGGCGTCAGTTGTATCCGCTTGCCCCGAAAGGAAAGCTGATTGGAGCAAGAGTATGGCGATCATTAATGGTTTCATCGAATCGGTTTAGGGTGCGTAGATAAGAATGATTAGTGATGAAATAGTGAATCAAATTAGTGAATTCGTTTGAGTTCAACATTGGTGATGGGTTGGTATACCAGTGGAATATGTTCGATCACCACGTCACTCTTATCTATGCCAAATGCTTTTTCATCCCGTTGCCCCAATCGCTTGAGGAAGAAGTACATATTGAGCAATAGTCCTTCCCTCAGGGTGAATTCATTTTCAACGGAAAGGAATTTCTCGATGATGACAAATTTAAAGTCAGGTTCTGCATTATATCGGGACGAGCCATCAGGTCTGACATGAAGGTCAAGTTCTTTTTGACGCACCAGGTCCTGTACTATCTTTTTATAGTAAAGTTCTGTTTTTGGCTGTATTCGGAACCCTACATGGATGTTGATCTTGATCACTTTGTTGTCGACCAGCTCTGTCACATCATACGTGAGGGTATAGGGTTGGTCAGTGCGATCAATATGCACAAACCAATAGACATCGGCTCGCTTGGGCTTTTTGGCGAAAATCGAATTAATGATTTTTTCTTCAATTTCATGACGTTGGTTTGCCTTGGTCAAGTAGATCAGATGCGTAGAGGTTTTAGGGATTTCGTCATCTTCGCTCAGAGCGATGATTTGTTCACTGTATTTTCCAACCTGCACAAACCGTGTAAATTTGTTGTTTATTTTTCGGGCATAGTACCAGATGTACATGATGAGAAAGATGAATAATTCAAAAAACAGAAACATCCATCGTTCTTTTATTTTGGCCGCATTGGCAATAAAGAAAGAAGTCTCAATGATCGTAAAGAAGAGCAGGATAGCCCATACTACATAGGAGTTCCATTTAAGTTTGTAAAGCAAAAAAAATCCCAGCAATATCGTGGTCATCATCATGGCAATGGTGATGGAGAATCCATAAGCTGCTTCCATGTGAGCGGATTCTCTGAAGTAAAGGATCATCAGGATGCAGCCTATCCACAGAATGATATTGACACTCGGGATATATACCTGTCCCTTTGATTCCGTAGGCTGACGTAAAGCAACTCTCGGCCAGAAGTTTAGACTGATCGCCTCACTGATGAGGGTGAATGAACCACTGATCAACGCTTGTGAAGCGATGATCGCAGCAGCTGTTGCTATGATGATTCCAGGAAACAAAAACCAACCAGGCATAATTTCATAGAAAGGATTTCGTCCGCCAAGATTTACATCTCCCTGGTGCATCAACCATGCTGCCTGTCCGATGTAATTAGTTAGCAAACTAATTTTTACAAAGATCCAGGTGATCCTGATATTTTTTCTGCCACAGTGTCCAAGGTCAGAGTACAATGCTTCAGCTCCTGTAGTACAAAGGAAGACGGCACCGAGTAACCAAAATCCGTGAGGGTAATGTGTGAGCAATTCATATGCATATACTGGATTTATAGCCTTCAACACCGAAGGGTAGTGCATGATCTGGCTCAATCCAAGCACGAGCAACATAGAAAACCATATCACCATGACTGGGCCAAAAAAGGCGCCAACCTTCTGCGTCCCGAATCGCTGAAAAAAGAAAAGCAGGGACAGGATGACGATAACAATTGGAACGGTCTGAAGATGTTCAAGTCCCTCAAGTGATCTCAATCCTTCAATAGCGGATGCCACCGATATGGGTGGGGTAATGATGCCATCAGCTAGTAATGCAGTGGCGCCAAGAATGGTCGGTATCACGAGCCATTTGCCATATCTTCGGACTAATGCATAGAGGGAGAAGATGCCGCCTTCCCCATCATTGTCAGCCCGGAGGGTTAGCCAGATATATTTGATCGTGGTTTGCAAAAGTAATGTCCAGAATATGCACGACACACCGCCGTACACAAGGATTTCATTAATCGGACGATCGCCTACAATGGCTTTCAATACATACAATGGACTTGTACCGATATCTCCGTAGATAATCCCGAGGGCAACTAAAAGTGAGGCAGCAGTGACTTTTTGAGAAATGTGATGACCTTTCATGCGTTGTTGATTTATGCATCAAAGGTGGGGAGAGCGTTATCTGTATAATATAAAAGGTAGGTAGCGGAGTATAAGGAAAGTATAAGGACTTGCTTAGCGGGGCTAACAGAATCGATACCCC
>JANNSS010000118.1:0-12749 GCA_031402955.1 Saprospiraceae bacterium | reverse complement strand
TCAAATCGTCTCCGAATAATCCAGATCGGCGGTGAAGGTTTCTTTCATCTTCCACAGCGCGAGGAAGGCAATCACGGCGAGAATAGTACCTACCACCATACCGGCTTGAAGGATATTTCCTGAAAACGTCTTATCTCTGAAAAACTGGTACATTAGAATAATGGCAGGTAAGGAGCCGCGAACAAAATTTGGAACAGTCGTGGTAACAGTGGCCCGGATATTGGTTCCAAACTGTTCGGCTGCAATCGTGACGAAGATCACCCAATACCCAACTGAAAATCCCATCGCCATGCAAAGCAAATAAAACATACTTGTGGTAATGCCATGTGCATTGAGATACACAAAAACCATGAGCAGATTGAGCGTCAGAAAGATCGCCATCACTTTTTTCCTGCTCTTCAGGTATTGACTGATCATGCCGCTCATGATATCCCCGATCACGAGTCCACCATAGCACCAGGCAATGGCTGAGCCCGCTTTGATCGTCTCTGCGCCTTCTACCCCCAATGCTTTTGCAAATTCAGGTGAAAAGGTAATCAGCACACCAACGAGAAACCATAATGGAATACCGATAAGGATACATTGTAAGTATCGGGTGAAGCGTTTTCGATCCGTGAACAGAGAGAGAAACCTACCTCGTTCTTCAACACTACTTTCAACCTGCTTGTACATCAAAGATTCCTTTACACTCACACGCAGGAACAGGAGTAATAATCCAAGCACTCCACCTGCATAATAACACAATCGCCAATCTTCAAAAATCTGATATACCAGATTTGCTACGATCGCCCCTGTCAGTCCTACGGAGGCAACGATCATGGTACCATATCCTCTTTTATTTTTTGGCAGGGATTCAGCCACCAGGGTTATCCCAGCCCCTAACTCGCCAGCGAGGCCTATGCCGGCAATAAAGCGCCAGAAAGCATAGGCCTCCACAGAGTGAACCATACCATTAGCAATGTTTGCAATGGAATACATAAAAATGGAACCAAACAATACGGAAAGCCTGCCTTTCTTATCTCCCAGGATACCCCATAGAATGCCTCCCAGGAGCATCCCATACATCTGCATACTGATCAGGTGCTCTCCGGCATCTCTGTTAGCCTGATCAACCAAGCCGAGGTCTATAAGGCTTGCCTTTCGGACGATGCCAAACAAAAGCAGATCGTAGATATCCACAAAATAGCCAAGGGCGGCTACGATGACGGCAGGGGTGACAATCTTAGCCGTGATGGTTTTTTCGTCTTTCGTCATGAATGTCTAAAGATGACTGTTGCATCGTATTGAACGACAAATAAAACAATAACCTGTCAATATTATCAATCTCCTGCCAGAAAAGCGGAAATCTTCCAATTCCCTTTACCATCCCTGAAAAGGAACATTCGATAATCCATAGGGCTGTATACATATCTCCAATTGACCCATCCCCGTTGCTGGCGGTCATACGTTTCAACCTGGTACCATTCGGGATCACCATAAGGATTGGTACCTGATCGGGTTTTACCATACTGATCGCCATGCAGAAACCAAATGACATCATAGTTCAGCTGTGACTTTATCGGCGAGGCTGTATCCGGCCCATCACGGAGATTCACGTTTTTTCCGGTGATCACACCTATGTTGAAATAATCGTCTTCGACTTCCAGCGGTAAATTGTATACATAGGGAAAAACAAACTGATACCTGCCTGTCAGATCATTGGTATCATTTAGAAAAACACCACCTAGTTCAATGGCTCGCTTCATCAATAGCCATACCCTGCTGGAATCGTTGTCAGATTCCCATTCCTGTTTAAAATCCGAGGTGCCGCTCGACTCACCCCTGATCCCTGAAACATCATAATCCAGTACATCATATAAAAAGTGTTGATCACGCTTATCAATGGCTTCGAGTAACCGATCAACAAATGCAGCAAGACTGGGGTCTGTATAAGTTTCATCCTGTGGGGCAAAAGTTGGATTTTGACTCCACCCGGTGTTGAAAAATACTGATATGAGCAATATGGACAATAGATTTTTCATAAATGAAATTTATACGCAGGGCTATTTCCTTCTTTTGAAATACCAATATAATGGTATCCCCAGAGATGTCAGAAAGATACCCATGATTGAATTGACAAACACTGTTTTTCCTTCCACATAATTAGTGATATCCGTATACAGTGTCATCACCAGATAAAACAAAGTAAAAATGACAAATACCGCAGGTACAAATGGATATCCCCAAACCCTATAAGGTCTTTCGGTCAAGGGCATGGTCTTACGCAGAATAAAAACGCCAAAGGCACTCATTCCATAAAAGAGCCAGCTGATAAAAATCAGCATATCAGTCAGCATGTCAAACGAACCGCTGATGACTAATATAGATGCCCAAAAGCCATGCAGCAACAATGCGTTGCCCGGTGTCCCAAATTGAGGGTGAACAACACCTATACTTTTAAAAAATCTGCCTTGTCCGGCCATGGCAAATGATATCCTCGACGTGGAAAGCAGATTACTATGTGTTGATCCCAGCGTAGAGATGATGACCAGGAGGGCGATGATGCCGCCCCCTACACTCCCCATGATCACTCGTGCAGCATCAGATGCCACCAATGAAGACGCTGCAACCTGTTCAATAGGGAGCACATACAGGTAAGCCAGATTGACCAACACATAGATGATGATACATGTCGTCACGCCGAGGAATAGGCTTCTTGGAATATTGCGCTGCGGATTTTGTATTTCTCCGGCAACAGAGGTGATATTGATCCAACCATCATAAGCCCAGAAAGCCCCGGAGGTCGCAGCCATGATGGCACCAATTAGAGCCCACCCACTTTTATCAATCACTATTGAATCCTGGACAAAATGGTGCGTAGATCCGTATCCTGAGAAAAATATAGCTAACACCACAAGACCTATAGCTGCCATCTTCAATGCGGTGAAGATGATCAATACCGTGCCTCCAAGCTTTGTACTGCGATAACTGATCAATGTCAATAAAATAATGACCAAAATGGTAAGCGCCTTTACACCCAAATTTTCCAGCGGATAAATGTGTCCAATCAATGGAAGAAACAGATCTATTGATTTTTCCTTCACCGTATCGAACCTGGGCAGTGTGACAAAATACTCAGCGTACGTAGACATTACATAAGCGATAGAAGCAACACCCGCTGTATTGAAAACCGCAAAGCCCGACCATGCATAGAGATACGCAAAAAAATCGCCATACATTTTTTGAAAAAACACATATTGTCCACCTGTCTCCGGGATCATGGCGGCCACTTCTGCGTTACTCAAGGCGCCAAATAAAGTGACGATGCCTGCTCCAACCCAAACAGCTATCATCAACTCCGGAGAACCAAGCTGTGCAGCCATCGTAGCGGGTTTCATGAAAATCCCCGAGCCTATTATACTACCGATGACAATGGAGACAGCAGACCAGAATCCTAAAGTAGGTGTGAGTTTGTTCATAAACAAGTTATCAGTTGACAGCTATCAGCTTTCAGAAGTATATAAAAAGCTTCCTACTTCCAGAGTGACCCTTACTTTTTGAACGCAGATTACGCTGATGAATCTTAAAAAATATTAACGCTAATTTGATCCTACTGGCTCTGGTGAGATCACACTAGTCATTGACAAACTAATCTGCGAAGATATATTTTAAATAATTCTGCGTCATCTGCGTTCGTTTTATCTAGTTGAGTTTTGGACCACTGATGAATTGTATGCAAAAAGCTGCCAGCTACCTGCTTCCAGAGTAATGCTCACTACTCACTACACGGTCGGGCTATTTGTAGATCACACTCCCCTCTCTTTAGTAGTATCAATTTCGTATGAATTACTCTTCGTTAAGAGAGGGGCCGGGGGTGAGTTATCATAAAATCACACTCACAACTCACCACTCACATTTTTCTTTTTTCATTTTTTGTTTTAAGAAAGCGTTTCTCCCAGCAACCTGTGAAAATGATGAGTACCCTGCTCACGTGTGACAGAATATCTGCCATGGGTATAAAACCTTGACCTGATTCCTTTCTGGACAGCCTGCACCACTTCTTCATCTTCCATCTCTACGCGAAACAGATTGGAGCCTGCACCTTGATCCAGTTTGCTTTCATCCCAGACATAGGTCAGGAAGGAGACTACTGTCTTTGAAATGGATACTGGCTTCACGATATTGATGGATAAACCCCATGGATAAAAATTGAACATCATGTTAGGAAATATCCAGAAGTAATAGCCCCCTACCCTCTTCCCATAATCAGGGCTTGACGGTGGCAGATCAAACGCCATTTCTCCTTCTTTAGCAAGGCCTAACTGGAGACTTGAATAGCGGAATAATTCAGTAGTATAGGTTCCGTAATCAATGACTGAATTAAGTCCGGCATGTACAAATGGAATATGAAACCCTTCGAGATAATTCTCGCAATACAATGCCCAGTTGGCATCAACCGTGTAATCATTTGACAAATCAGGCCTGAAATGAAAATCCTGTAATGGTAACCATGCCAGGCGGCTAATCATATCATTGAAATAAGAAGCAGCTGGCTGGTCGTGTTGTAATGTTGCAAAAAGCCATTTACCCCACTGAAACAATGGAAGAGATTTCAGATGATCACGCTGAGCAGGAAAGTTTTCAACTTCACTAAACTCGGGCATAAAGGTGAAAGTCCCATCCAATTGAAACCTGCGTCCGTGATATCTACATTGAAGATGATTCAGTTTGCAAGGTTGATTAACGACCAGGTTTCCGCGGTGAGTGCATACATTTGAAAGACAGTGAAGCTTGCCCTCATTATCTCTGGAGAGCATCAAAGGCTCATCCAGGTAGTTTTCAAGAAACGTAAATGGAAATACCGAACCATTTTCTTTAACCTGGTCTGTGTCTCCGACAAACTGCCAGGAAGGAGCAAATATTTTTTCTTTGGCCAGAGCAAAAACCTCAGGACTAAGGTAGACGGCAGTTGAGATCGTCTCTGCTTTGGCGATATCCGGATGTACAAAATACGCTGGCATGAAATGCTATTTTAATCCACAAAAGCCTCCTTAACAATGGCTTTCAATTCAACAATGGTTTCACCTTTGAGATGCCCTACAACTTTTCAAGATTGACTACGACGATTTCATATGCCAGATCATCATCTCCCTCTAATCCCAATCCTTATTGTCAAGAACACTGTCAATCAGTAGAGAATCATCTTCATTCTTACCCACTGCACTAAAAGCCATATCCCAGTCATGACGTGGATTAATAATCGGCCTGATTATAATGGTATCTGCCTCAAGAATGAGCTCTACCTCATCCTCAATCTGGTATTTATCCAACCACATCTTATTTAAACGGATGCCTTTAGAATTACCGATTCGAATCACCGACACTTTCATAATTGCATTTTAATCAAAAGTAGCTAGCTATAATGTAATCACAAAACTATCTTAGCAATCCCCCTCTTTTAAACTTCACCAAACCGAAATTCTCCCGCGACCACTTCTTCCAGCCCCAGACAGATATCACCGCGTAGATCAGGAATAAGAGTGCAAACAAATAGCCTTCACTCCTCCAATATAAGAAAACATAAACTGTATCAATCACAATCCAGTAAACCCAGTTATGCAGGTCTTTGCGGATCAGCAGGATGGTCGCCCATACGGACAGCAAGGTGAGGAGTGTATCTATATAGCCGTACCGGGCATCTGCATAAGTGATCAGCAGCCATGACAAAGGCCAGCTCAACAACGCACATCCCGCAATGACCAAAAGATGTTGTTTCCACGGAGAAATGATAACCGGTTTCTTCAACCCATCAGACTGGCCTTTTATCCACTGCCACAAACCTATCACACCGATCACGATATAGAAACCCTGCAACCCTGCATCCGCCATCAAATGATAATCTGTGATACTCTTCCAGGCTATACAACCGGAACTGATGATCCCAAAGATCCAGCAGGCAGGCTTTTCATAAGTGGCGAGGATGACATAGACAACCCCTGTTACCAGCCCTATCCATTCGAGAGCATCTTGCCCTGATAGTTGCTCATACGGGAGGGAAATATCCAAGAGAAACGATTTTTATGAGAAATCAGGAATAAATGATTCCCTTTTTTGTAGGGGTTCAAGATCTTGAACCCCTACAAAAAAGGGAATCATTTATTTTAACCCACATTGGGTGAATAATATTCTCTACTAATTTTTATTTGATCAGATCAAATTTGTATTGCAGGGTGTAGATTTTTGGATTCCTGGTTTTGGGATCAGCTTGCCTGAGGATGATTTCGACATCCGTGGTTTCTCCGATCTCCTTATCCTTGCTGTCAAATACAGCGTTGATTGTTCCTTTGTCGCCTGGTTTGAAAATTTTAAACTGTGGCCAGTCAAGTGTGGTACACTCGCAGGAAGTCACCAATTCGATTTCGATCGGAATGTTACCTGTATTGGTAAAAGAAAAACTCATTTCTTTCTTCTCCCCTTTCTTGACTGCACCAAGCTCAACAATCTTCTTGTCAAATGTCAACTCAACTTTAGGATCCGTTACAGGCACTGTGCCCTTATTGGGTGTGATCAGTATTTTGGAATTTGGATCTTTTTTCTTTTGATCACCGAGATCAGATTTCTTTACCTCGATGGTGGTAGGGCCGGAAATAATCTTGAATTCTGTACGTCTATTGACCCGATGCAACTCATCCGTACAATCGATACCATTGAAACAATCATTGAGGATAAATTCTTCGCCATAACCAACTGCTTCTATCCTGTTATCTTTAATCCCCTTAGAGACCATCCAGTTCTTAGCAGATTGAGCTCTGCGCTGGGACAACCTTTCGTTGTAAGCATCATTACCCTGCGCATCGGTATGCGAAGACAATTCGATCACCATGTCCGGATACTTCTTCATCAACTCGACGAGGAAGCTCAGGTCTTTCTCTGCATCAGGAAGGATCTTATCATCATCAAAATCGTAGTAGATATTGTTGAGGCGGATAGGTTCATTGATGGTCACCGTTTCCATTCCTGAATTATCAGGAACTTTCTTCGCCAACTTGATGGTCCGGCGAACCGTAAAATTATCTACAACGCCCACCGTGTTGAATTCAAACTCAGCTGGCATGTACCCTTCTTTTTCAATGAGTACTTTGTAGGCTTTATCCTGATCGAGTGGAAACTGGGAATCATTGATTTTGTCATTTACCTGCTGCTGGGATTTTCCTGTCTTCCCGCGGTCTACTTCAAATACAGTAACCTTTGTACCTGGCAGGGGCACTGTGCCATCATATACGGTTGTGATCAGATCAATGACGATATCCCTGATGTGAAACTGATAGATATCATCACAGCAGGTTTTAGATTTCAGTGATTTGGAATCTTCATCAGGACGATTGGATACGAGGAATCCTAACTTGCCATCTTCATTGACGGAGAAGAAAATATCATCATAGGATGAATTATATCCTGCGCCGAGATTTGCTGGCTTGCCCCATTCCTGTCCGTTCCATTCAGAACGAAATATATCAAACCCACCGAGGCCTGGATGACCCGTTGATGAGAAATAAAGATTGTTGTTGAGGTAGAATGGTGTCTCATCATCTAACGTTGAGTTCACCAAAGGACCGAGGTTGACCGGAAGGCCATACGACTCGTCATTGATGCGGTCGGCATAATAGATATCAAATCCACCAAAGCCTCCGTCCATATTGGAAGAGAAGAACAAAACCTCTTTTCCAAACACAACACCAGGTGCAGCTTGCTTCGCGATATAATTTCCATTGATGCCTGTCAACTCCACCGGGGCACCCCAGTTTTGAGCCTTATTGATACTCATGAATATTTTACTCTCAGATAGATCATTACCTGTCAGTTGGGATCTGGTAAAAAACATCCGGCTTCCATCTTCAGTGATACTTGGATTGCCTGAATGATACCCTTCGCGATTGATCTTGGATTCAAGCGGTTTCGCCGTTTCCCATTCTCCATCTTTGCCGGGCTTAGAACTATATATCTTGAGGTAATAATCTCCTTCCTTTCCATTGAGTGTGATCAGTTCACGCGTGCGCATGGAAGCGAAATAAAGATTGCCATCCATACCAAGCCATGGGGCTGCGTCGGTATAGGAATAGTTGACACTCTTTCCTACGTTTTTAACGACCAGGTCGATCGGAGGTTTTGATTTTACAGCCAGTTGAATTCCTGCCACTTCGTTATCTGCTAAAGCAAGCAAACTATCACTCACGTTAAGTCCTGCATAAAAATTGAAGGCATCAATGGATTCCTGGTACTTGCCATTTACTTTGAGTACCTGAGCATATTGGAACACAGCATATGGGTAATTGACACCCTGATCCTTTTCAACTATTTTCACGAGCCATTTTTCAGCGCGCACATAGTCGCGAAGCTTGATTTGCAACGTTGAGATCTTATTGGCGATTTCGGGATCGCGTGTTTCCTTGTAGGCATTTTCATACCATTCGAGTGCCGTATAATAATCGGGTATCAGGAGGCTTGCCTCTGCCGTTTCGATCATCATGTAGACTGGTACTTCCTTCACAGGTTGGGCGGATAACCAGGTAGCTGCCATCACCAGCAGCATAGAATATATTGATCTGCTCATCTTCATGTTTAAAATCTAGGGCAAAAGATTATCGGATCCGGATTAGGACGTTTGTAGATCGTGCCGACATACTGAGCGGCAAGTTCAAATGCACCTTGTCCACTACTGGCTGCCGAAAGCGGGGAGATATTGATATCATATCCCAGCATCACACGGATGACTTTGATATCAGCGCCCAGCATAAGCTGGAACGCGTCACCAATGCCGGCACCACTGCGATAGCCGAGTCCTCCTTTCAATACGAGCCCTTTCTCTTTACTATGCAGGTAATCCAGCATCCCTTGCAGCACTAACGTGTTGGCAGGACTGCCCATTATTTTTTGATAGGAGATATTCGGAGAGAATCGCACTTTGTCAGACATCAATGTGGACATTCCTATTTGAGCGTGTAGCCTTGGGTCTACTCTGTAGTTACCTCCCGTTGTTAAGAATGACCAGTTTGGCTGACCAAACTTGCCGGCGGCAACACCGATGGTAAATTCATCGGTCTTATTCAACTTAGAAGTAAACTTGAGACCTCCTACGTGATCAAGGAAGCCTTTCTTCATTTTGTCAATATTGGCGAGATCAGCGGAGGTTTCGATACCTTGAACAAGCTGATCTTCAAACTTTAATTTATTCGGGTCTTTTATTTCATGTTGTACCGCTCCGGTCTGGTAAGCGATCGAGAGGATATTGTTTCCCTTCTTATTCATCGCCCAGTGATAGGCTGCGGAAATTTTAAATGAAGACTGTGTTATTCCTCCAGAGCCTGATTTGTCAGAATAGAAAAACATCCCTACACCCACCCAGTCTGTTTCCTTAAATCCACGGATTACAGGGAGATCAACTGAGAAAGTAGGTGTTGTAAAGGCTGCATTACCCAGGACACTCCTGTACTGGTCCCGGTAGAGCCCGGAAATGCGATATGAGCCGTAGAATCCACCTGTATTGGCGGGATTGAAGGCAAGAGGTGTCATCTGGTGGAGCGTAAAATGGATATCCTGGGCGTGTGATTGCCCTAACTGGATGACCATCATGAGCCCAAAGACAACACGTAGTGGTAGTCGAAGTATCTTCATATGTATGTATAAGCGTTCTTTCAACCGGTTTTATGATTTAAATTGCCTGCAAAATATCAAATATTACTGTTTTTCTTAACGGATGTTGCCTAAAGCCCTAATAATGTGGACAAATGTCAGATGGAAGCCGCCCTTCGCTCTCCTCCTGGCCATCTTATGGTCGATATCTCTCGCAGGGCAAGAAGATACGCTTAGCTTTTGGGATGCCCCTGGTTCCCTTCATAAAGGACGCTTCCGGGCCGCCGCCGGAACCGGTTTGCTGGTGTATACTGGGGCAGTCATCGGACTCAATGAACTCTGGTATAAGGAAACCGACCGCACTTCCTTTCATTTTTTTAATGATATGAAGGAATGGCAGCAGATGGACAAAGCCGGCCATATGTTCACGACCTACTTTGAGTCCGACTGGACCTATCATGTTGCCCGGTGGACCGGTATGAACAGGAAATCAAGCATCTGGACAGGTGCTTTGGTGGCGGTTGGGCTTCAAACCACACTCGAAGTCCTGGATGGATTTTCTTCAGACTGGGGTTTCTCGATGTATGATATGGCCTTCAACCTGGCAGGGGCCGGTGTATGGGCCGGTCAGCAAGCCGGATGGAGTGAGCAAAGGATCCGAATGAAGGTATCCAGTACGCACATGTCCTATCCTCAGGATCCGATCATGGGACAGCCTGCCGGGACTACTACGCTGATGGAAAGGACAGATGACTTATTTGGAGAAAACTTACTTCAATCATTTCTTAAAGACTACAACGCCCAGACTATCTGGATGTCTGTCAATATCCATTCGTTTATGAAAGAAGAAAGCCGTTTTCCAAAATGGCTAAACATTGGGGTAGGCTATAGTGGAGAAAATATGTTTGGTGGATTTGAAAACAAATGGGAAGTGGACGGCAATACTTTTCAGACCTCTGATGAACAATACCCACGTTTCAGGCAACTTATTTTTTCTCCTGATATCGACCTGACGAAAATCAATGTCAAAAGCAGACCCTTGAAGATGCTATTGGGTATGCTCAATATTTTCAAGTTTCCTGCTCCGGCCCTGGTATTTAATGGGAAGGGAGGGGTGCAGTGGGATTGGTTTTATTACTGAAGTGTAAGAGAGTGAGAGGTGTGAGAGAGTGAGAACGTGAGAGAGTGAGAACGTGAGAACGTGAGAACGTGAGATAATGAGTATGTGCCAACTGCGTCTCCCGCTGCACATTCGGGGCGGGATCTTTGATCTGCGCGAAAAACTAAATCCCATTAAACTGCGACTCTGCGCGATTTCATTCACTTGTTAATTTCTTTGCGGCGTTGCGCGAGAAAAATTATGTGGTTTTTGGTAGGGACACCAACAACGGCTAGGTGAACGAAGTATTCTCCGGATCAGAATAAGTCTCCTCCCCTTCCCATTTAGCGATGACAGTGGAAGCAAGGCAATTACCAACCAGGTTGACTGTGGTGCGGGCCATGTCCATCAACTCATCAATACCCAGTATGAGAAAAATCGGTTCGACCGGAAGTCCAAAAGCTGTCGCTGTACCCATCAGGATCACGAGGGAAGCTCTGGGTACTCCGGCTATCCCTTTCGTAGTCAACATCAATGTGATGAGGATGAGGATCTGCTCCCCTATCGACAAGTCTATCCCTGCTGCCTGCGCCACAAAGATGGTGGCGAGCGACAGATACAATGTGGAGCCATCCAGATTGAAACTATAGCCTGCAGGTAATACAAATGCCGCGATCTTACGAGGCACACCAAATTTTTCCATATTCTCCAGCGCCTTAGGTAATGCTGCTTCTGAACTGGTAGTGGAAAATGCAATCGTGGCTGGTTCGAGGATAGCTCGGAGGAATCGCTTGATGGGCAATTTAATAATCAACGCCACCGGAAGAAAAACTAAGAGGACAAAAGCGATCAGTGCTATGTATAATGTAGCCAACAGCTTAAACAAGTTGGCGAGAATGCCGAATCCCATGTGACCGACTGTATAAGCAATAGCAGCCCCTACAGCAAATGGTGCGAAATACATCACGATGCTTGTAAACTTAAACATCACCTCAGTAAGGCTTTCGCAGAAATCAAGCATATGCCTTTTCTGTGGTTCTTTAACAAGCGCAAGTCCGATAGCAAAGAGTATACTGAAGACGACGATCTGAAGCACTTGGCCGTCGGCAATGGATTTCGCAATATTCTCAGGAAAAATATGAAGGATAATTTCATCCCATGTCGAAGGAGGTGGAACCTCCATCGTTTCCTTCTCTGTCGTTGGTGGCAACTGGATACCCACACCTGCCTTGCTGATATTGATGGCGACGAGGCCGATCAACAAAGCAATCGTTGTAGCTACTTCAAAATATAAAATAGACTTCCATCCCATCCGGCCTACCTGCTTGAGATTGGCGTGCCCGGCTATACCGACAACGAGGGTACCAAAAATCAACGGTGCGATAATCGTCTTGATGAGCTTGAGGAATATCTTGCTAACGACCTTCAGTTCAGAAGCGATGGCTGGAAAGTCGTGACCGAACTCAGCTCCGATGACCATGCTGAAGAGGATCCAGGTGGTGAGATTCTTGCGTTTCCATACCCAATAGGTCACAGCACTGATCGCGATCCACCTTAAGATTGCTGTTGCTGTTGGGTTCAGGCTACCTATCCCCATAGCCTGGACAGAAGTGACCGCGATGGCGATGAGGACCAGCCCCAGGATATAAGAACCTACTCTTTTAGTGACAGCCATATGGTGATTGATGTGGGTGATTTAAACAGGTTCTCAAGGTATTCAAATTTCAGAAAACTGTGCCACTCGCTGGTGGTGTGGAAAGTTCGGCTACGCTTTCTGCGGCGCACCAGGCCAGTGGAGGGTGTGAGAGCGTGAGAGCGTGAGAGAGTAAGAGACGCCAGATGCCAGACGTGTTATGCTCGTTTTTTCTGCAGGCTCTGCCTGCGACTTGCGTCTGTTTTTTTTTATTAAAAAAAAAGACGTTGTTGGTAGACTCTGACTGCCGACGGATGAAGCATATGAACATGTTCTATTTCGGAATTGTCGTAGTAGCCTCCTGGCTACAGGTAATAATCACTTAACCTCCGCCTTTTTCCATGAGCC
>JANNSS010000117.1:0-5986 GCA_031402955.1 Saprospiraceae bacterium | reverse complement strand
AGTCGTACATCCGCAGGGCACTGTCGATCTCCTGGGCAATACCCATTTCAATGTAGGCTGGGGTACGAGCCAGATAGATGATCTTGGCTTTACAGCAGCATTGATTGATTCGTTATCAGCTTCGTATTCCATCAACCAGGACAGGATCTATAGCACCGGGATGTCCAACGGAGGATTTATGAGTTATCACCTGGCCTGCGAATTGAGTGATCGTATCGCCGCCATTGCCTCTGTCACAGGCACGATGAATATCAATCAGCCGGCTACCTGTAGCCCCGGCCATCCCATGCCCGTCATGGAAATACATGGCACCGCTGATGCGACTGTGCCCTACACCGGCAATATCATTTTCGGCACCACACCGGCCGCAGTTGCTTATTGGGTCAACTATAATAACTGCGAACAAACACCTTCGATTACTTCTATCCCTGACACTGACGGCGGCGATGGCTGCACTGCCGAACACCAGGTATATACCGGTGGTAACAACGGGTCGACTGTCGAACATTTTAAAATCATCAATGGCGAACATACCTGGCCAGGCTCAGCCTTTGGAGGCGTAGGCACTAACCAGGATATCGATGCCTGTAATGAGATATGGAGATTCTTTTCGAAATATGATATTCATGGATTGATCAATACTACTTCGATTGAAGAAGGAATTGATCCAACCACCGTACTTGTCTATCCTAATCCTGCTTCTGATGCGATAAACATTGTGTGGCCGGGAATTGAAACAACTGACTATCTCTTATCTTCATTGACAGGCCAGCTTGTTCAGAAAGGCAGTTTAACACCTGGTAAAAATGAACTTGATCTGGCATCTGTTATACCGGGTATATATATGATGACCATTGGACAGCAAGTCATTAAAATCGTTAAGGCCGAGTAATCCTATTTGCGCCTGCATCAGTTGACTCTATTTTACTATCATACACTATGAATCATAAAGCAATATCCATTCGCCCTTTTATCGGTGCAAAAGATTTTGAGGTGTCCAGACGATTTTATCGTGATCTTGGATTTGAAGAGGTTGTTCTGGAAAGCAATTTTTCATATTTCAAAACTGGCCACACTGGATTTTATTTGCAGGATGCTTATGTCAAGGATTGGGTTGACAACACGATGATATTTTTGGAGGTAGATGATGTGGCGAGGTACTATGACGAAATACTGGCTCTTGACCTTTCTTCCAAATATGAAGGTGTAAGACTGGTTCCGATCAGAAATCATCCCTGGGGCCGTGAGTGTTTTCTGCATGATCCTGCCGGAATCCTCTGGCATTTTGGTGAGTTTAATAAATGAGTCATCACAGGAGACCACTAACACTCCCACTTTCCCATTAACTGCTTTGAATATGACACCTTCCATTCGATTCTTCTTTCTTTTCACTTTACTGGTGGACACACTCTACGCACAAACGTATATTACCAATGTGTCCGTAGCGGATGTAGAGCAACAACGATGGCTGCCCAACCAGACAGTGACAATCACCAATGATCTCATCACAGATGTGCGCCCTGCCGGACAAGCTAGTATTCCTGGCAATGCTAATATCATTGACGGCGCAGGAAAATACCTGCTTCCCGGATTAATCGATGCGCACATCCATTTTTCACAGACAGGTGGTTTGTATACGAGACCGGACGCGATCGATCTGCGCAAATTCAAACCCTATCAGGAAGAAATAGACTGGGCACATGATCACATGGAAGAGGTGCTTCGCAGATACTTACAAAACGGTATCACCACGGTGATTGATGTAGGCACCACCGTCAATTTCCTTAAACACAGAGACACATTTAAGGATGCAAGCTATACACCAGCCATATACATGTCAGGACCGTTGCTGACTACGTATCAGCCGCAAGCACTTTCCAATCTGGGTGATGACGGACCTTTTAATCTCGTCACTTCTATTGAAGATGGCATAAAGATGGTCCAACAGCAATTGCAATTTCACCCGGATTTGATCAAGATCTGGTATATCGTGGGCCGTGATACGTCAGACATCGAAGCAAGTGCCCGACGGTATCTGCCCATCATCAAAGCCATCATCGATGAAGCGCACAAAAACAATTTGCCCATGGCGGTTCATGCCACACAACGCATCACCGCGCAACTCGCGGTTGAAAATGATTGTGACTACCTGGTACACAGTGTTGATGATGAATTATTGACAGATGGTTTTGTGCAACTCCTCAAAAACAAGAAGACGATTCTGTGTCCTACGCTTGTCGTCCACGACGGATATGTCAATACATTCGGACAGCATGTGCATATGAGTCATCATGAACAGCGCATGGGCGATCCGATCCAACTGGGTTCGTTGCTGGATCTCAAACATTTGCCGGATACGGCTATGATCAACCGATATTACCGGCATATCAACACACCGGAAAGCATAGCAGATACTAAAATGGCAAATGGTATCATGCTTGCGAATCTCAAGAAACTATCTGATGCAGGCGTGATCATCGCTACCGGAACAGATGCCGGAAACATAGGCACCTTGCATGCTTCCTCTTATTTGACGGAGATTCTCGCCATGCAAGCCAGCGGCATGACCAATTGGCAGATTCTCGAAGCATCGACCATCAATGGTGCGAAAGTGCTCAGAAAGGAAAACGAATTTGGAACTGTGACCAAAGGTAAAAAGGCCAATTTGGTTTTATTAGAAGCAGACCCTGCAGCAGATCTTGAGAACATTACGAATATCTATCGCGTCATCAATAAAGGCGTGGTCATCGATCCGGATACGCTGATTCCTGTAACGCCTGTTGCATTAGCGCAACGACAATTGAACGCCTATAACTTAAGGGACATTGATGCATTTCTCGAGCCATATGCGGACGACGTAGAGATCTATAACTATCCGAACAGCCTACTTTACAAAGGCAAGGCCGAGATGAAGCTTGACTATTCCGCGTTGTTTGAAAGTGCCACCGAGCTGCATTGTGAACTTGCCGGCAGGACCGTGGAAGAAAATGTGGTCATTGATCAGGAAATCGTCCGGTTCGAAAACAGAAGGATCGACGCCACCATCTTCATTCACACCGGGAATGGTAAAATCCAAAGAGTATATTTTAAACAATAATCTATCGTTCGTCCGTTCGTTCAAGTCTCAAACTTGAACTATGACGCTCGTTCAAGTCTTTAGACTTGAATGCCATATATGCTCGTCTCCTGACGAGCGAGTCAAATCTTCTGCTAGGTAAAACGTCACTTGAACTGGACAATTCAACTCGCTATGGCTGTGGCATCGTCGTCAACAAGTATGTACCGGTAAATTAGTTTTAAAGAGCATTTCGTCTGAAGGGTGAAGCCATGAGTTTGTAAGAGAGTGAGAGAGTGATCCCACTCTGTCGTTTCGGCTAATTCGACTTCGCTCAGCACAAGTCCGTTCTCAACGATCGGGAAGAATTTAGCATGATTTCTCCCGCTCGTCAGGAGACGAGAATATATGAGGTTCAAGTCTGAAGACTTGAACCAGCGAGCCTGAGTAAAAAGTAATCACTTATAAAGACGTTGAGCGGAGCCGAAACGTCATCGAGCAGGAGCTGTGTCTAGTGGAGAATCAAAAAAATCTGTGCTCCATGTAAAAATCCCGGTCGTTGAGCGGAGTCGAAACGACCTTCCATTCCCTTGGTCGTTGAGTGAGCCAAAACGACATCCGAATGTTCCTGCAACGGCACCCCCTTTCAGGTCTTAGTGAAGCGAAGATCCCGCCCTGTGAAGGCAGCGGGGGGTAGGGGGTTAACCGAGGCCAGGAATATTTTATGACCACCATGACCTTATCTTTAAACCATGAAATCAACCTTCATCCTATTTCTCCTGGCCGTAGTCACCTCCTTTTCCTGGGGTCAGGCCAACAGGGAAATCGAAGGAAGAGTTTTAAATGCAACCACAAAGGAACCCGTTGCCTTCGCCAATGTCTACAACAAAACACTCCAAAAAGGAACCATCACCAATGATGACGGATATTTCCGCATAGTGACCAGCGGTACGCGAGACTCCATCCTGATTATTTTCATCGGGCATGAAACACAGGTCGTGAAGCTAGCCGGGCAACAGGATTTCTACACGATTTATCTGGAAGAAAGTACTCAATTGCTCAGAGAAATTGTAGTCACCCCCAATGACAATCTATACCTCTTTGATCTGCTCGTGAAATGCAAAAGCAAAGCTTCATCCTTCCAGGCAGATGCAAAGGCCTATTATGAACTGAAGACCTTCAGAAACGAACAGCAGATCGAACTGGTCGAAGGATATTACAATGCAGCGATCACAGGCTATGAATTGTCAGGCCTGTCCCTCAAAGCCGGACGACTGGCGATGCAACCATACGACAATAGGTTTTTTGCCTCAATGGAAAGCTCAACAGCAATCACTGCAATGAAATTGTTAAACAACAATTCAAATTTTCCCGATAGCCCGCTGGAGTTGTCAAAAAGGGATATGAGGAAAAGCTTTGATCTCTCCCTGGATAAGAAATATGTCGATGGCAACACAGACTCCATTTATGTAATCAGCTACGAACCCACGGATACTACCGGACTGTTCTTCAAAGGAACTGTATGGATCAACAAAACAAACAACACGATTTTAAAAATCACCCTCGATTGTCACAAGTGTAAGAAGTATCCCTTCAGGCCCATTTTTCCTGGTGATACGATTGCAAATGTCAGTTTTGCGATTACCAAAACCTTTACAACACAACAAGGGCACCCGGTCTTTAATCATATTGATTTCGCCTATATCATCGATTATCGCAGCAGGGTAGGGGAAGCCTATGCACAATCCTACTCCATCAAATCGAACGCTATCCTGTATGCCTATGATTTCCGCAATACGTTTATGATCCCGACTTTCAATGTCACGGATGATGCCTACAGCGATTATAGGAAGATCAATGCCATGCCGTACAATGATTTCTTCTGGCGCTACAATGATGAGTACAGATTGAAAGATGGAGACAATTCGAACGAGTTGTTTTTTAACGATACCTATTCTTTTACCAACAAGACCATCTTCGAGTCCAACCCGTTGATGAAATCAAAACTGTTTCAGCATCCATACATTCAATGGTCTGAGGATAGGGTGTTTTTTAAAGATATAGCCATTGATACATCAACTTTAACTCCCTCTGCAGATGTGATGGCAGATAAATACAACCTGGGTGTAAAACTCTTTGTGGATATCAATACCTATCAGGATTCAACCTCCATGTTTTCCGCCACCATTTTTGATCCCTATGTAAGTTTTTATCACTTACCTATTGACAACAAAGCACATTGCTTTATCAACATGTATTTTGACATTTGTGAAATTGAGAGGCGAAAGCTGGAGAGCGAATTGAAATCCTCTATGAAGGAGGTGGGGCAGTTTGATGTAATCTACCGACAGTTTGAAAGTCGCTTTCAAATTCAAAAAACGCAATATCTCAAAGAAGTGGATCGTGGTACGAATGAACCGGAGATGAAGAAGTGGAATGACTTTATATATGAGGAGCTGGAGATCAACAATATAGCAATGTTCAAGCCTTTTCAGCCATAATGATTCACTGTAATTATAAACCTTTCTCCAATAGAATCATTTATACAACCAACAAAGACTTGCCGGAATATCCGAAAGAAGTATTTGTAATAGAAATGAATTAGTCGTAAAATCCAGGCACAGTGAATATAAAAGACGTACACAAGGATGATAAGCCTGTTTCAGCAATTTCCTTGTTTAAAGGTGATGCTGGCAATGCAACATCCATTCGGATTATAAAAGATCAAGTATTAAAAGAACACATTACTAAGATACCTGCCCTGCTGGTTTGCATCGAAGGAAATGTGGTTTTTGAAAATGAAAAAGGGCAGAAAGAAGAACTCCTACCTGGTGATTATACCCTGATTGAACCCATGGTGAAACACTGGGTACAGGCAACCATGGAAAGCCAGCTTATTTTGTTTAAGTGATATTTATAGGAATCCTTGAC
>JANNSS010000116.1:0-2884 GCA_031402955.1 Saprospiraceae bacterium | reverse complement strand
TAGTCATGCGCTCCTTTAGCGCTTCCAGGACCACCTGGGTTTTGAACTTGGCTGTAAACTTCCGTCTTGTCATTTTTCAGTATGTTTAGGTTAGGAAATCTAACTAAAGATACTGTCCTAATTTTGGGGGGAAGATCAGTTCCAACTGTTCAGCCCAGTGTTGGAAATAAAAAAGGTACAAGTAGGGGTTCAATATTTTGAACCCCTACCCATCCATTTTTTAATCCCGTTATTCACGATGGGTTGATTCTTAATTCCATGTTTGACAATATTCATGCTATTTTTGGCATTCTTATTTCCTATAGGAATTAAGAATCCTCAATTTAAAGCACATATGAGTCAAGAATATACATCTGACGTACAGGCTATTGATGCATTGGCAGGTAAGTATCAGGCACTGCGCAAGGAAATCGCCAAGGTGATCGTCGGTCAGGACGAAGTCGTCAAAGCCGTACTGATTTCCTTGTTTTCCAACGGACACAGCCTGCTGGTCGGTGTTCCTGGTCTGGCGAAGACCCTGCTGGTGAGCACTATTTCCGAAGTACTGGATCTGGAGTTCAAGAGGATCCAGTTCACCCCGGACCTGATGCCATCCGACATCACAGGTACAGAGATACTGGACGAAGACCGTCATTTCAAATTCAACCGGGGCCCGATTTTCGCCAATATCATCCTCGCGGATGAGATCAACCGTACACCGCCCAAAACACAGGCCGCCCTGCTGGAAGCTATGCAGGAGCGATCAGTCACAGTCAATGGAGAGCGCCACTTGCTACCCTCACCTTTCTTTGTATTGGCAACCCAGAATCCGATCGAACAAGAAGGAACCTACCCGCTACCCGAAGCGCAGTTGGACAGGTTTATGTTCAATATCCCGTTGGATTATCCTTCCTATGACGAAGAAATCCAGGTAGTCAAGACCACCACCACCGTCCAGAATACCAAACTCAGCCATATCCTCAGCGCAGGAGAGATTTTGCATTTCCAGCAACTGGTCCGTAAGATTCCAGTTGCTGACAACGTACTTGAGTATGCTGTGTCACTGGCTTCTAAAACACGCCCAGGCACTTCAAGAGCTACTGACCAGGTCAACCAGTACATTTCCTGGGGAGCTGGTCCCCGCGCCTCTCAGTACCTGGTACTGGGTGCCAAATGCCATGCTGCTATCAGCGGAAAATACTCACCGGACATTTCAGATGTCAAGGCGGTAGCTAATTATGTCCTCCGCCACCGGATCGTACGTAACTATAAGGCTGAAGCAGAGGGCATTAACGAAGAAAAGGTCATCGAAGGATTGCTCTGATATCCTCAGCCGAACACTTTAGAACTAACAAATACATCCTAAATTTGAAGGTTTAGTTTACAGTTTACAGTAAACTGTAAACTAAATCCTTTAATTTTACCGTTTACAGTTTACAGTAAACTGTAAACGGTAATCATGAAAGACGAAATCTATCGGCTAATAGGAAAGTATGGTGAAATCAGGGTTTCTCAGATCAGTGAGGAATTAAACATTTCACGGCAATATATCCATCGGATTTTGGCGCTCCTGCTCTCAGAAGGATTGATAGAGAAGTTAGGATCACCACCGCTCACCTTTTATAGGTTAAGAAATGCAAGTGTAAAGCAAGATGATTCAGTGTCTCTTGCCCCGGAGAAAGCTGCCTTTTTACAGGAGCATTTCTTTTTGATATCAGACATCGGGGAGCGACTTGAAGGGATCGAGGCGATGACCAAATGGTGTGAGAGACAAAAGCTTCCCTTGGAAAAAACGATCGATGAATTCATTCAAACCAGGAAAAAGTATCTGAAATATTTTGATAAAAACGGACTGATCTCCGGTTTGGAAAAGATAAAGCATACAACCGGATTTAAGGAAATAGGGCTTGATGAATTATACTATCAGGATTTCTATGCCATCGAACGATTTGGTAAGACAAAACTTGGTAACCTGCTACACTATGCAAAGCAGGGCCAGAGCAGAGAATTGATATATGAGATAGCCGATCAGATAAAGCCATCAATCTTATCCTTGATTGTAAATGCTAACATTGATGCCATTGGATTCATCCCTCCCACCATCAGAAGGGATGTACAGTTTATGAGTGTCTTAGAGAGCAGATTAAACCTAACACTTCCTTTGGTTCATCTCCGTAAGGTTAAAGGAGACATTGTGGTCCCTCAAAAAGCGTTGAGTAAACTCGAGGACAGAATTCAAAACGCCCGGGCAAGTATTATGCTCGCCGAAAAAAGACAATATAAAAGAATACTCTTGATCGATGATGCCGTTGGTTCAGGAGCGACCATCAATGAGACAAGTTTGAAAATTAAATCCAGAGGAATTGGCGAGGTCGTTATCGGATATGCAATTACTGGAAGTTACAAAGGCTTTGAGGTTATCCAGGAGGTATAGATCGCCTGCCAGAAAGGACATCATTAATGCTGGATCTCATTTCATTTTCAGCTGCCTTTTTGTTTTCAACTCCCTTGCGTGCAAAAGCACGTTATTTTTCAGATATTTGAATTGAAATAACCTGCTATGAAAAAAGTGCTTAAGAAAATCGGCCTCTGGCTCGGTTTATTCCTACTCGCCCTCATCCTGATTTCTTTCCTGCTCCCTTCCGAAATCAAAGTAAAGCGTTCGATCGAAGTCAGTGCACCTATTGACCGCGTTTTCGAGCAGGTCAACGATCTCCGCAATTGGGAAAAGTGGGCTCCATGGAAACGGATGGACCCCAGCATGGTCATGACCTTTAGTAATCCTCCCGTTGGCCAAAACGCATTTTATAAATGGGAATCTCAAGACAAGCGTATGGGTACAGGTACTCTGACACTCTCCAGCGTGACCAATAATGAAGAGATCATCACTTCCATGGATTTTGGC
>JANNSS010000115.1:0-19350 GCA_031402955.1 Saprospiraceae bacterium | reverse complement strand
CTATGTGTTTCTCTGCCACGGCAAGTTTTGGGGCCAGTATTATCCTCACGGGTATTGGTGTTGCATCTTTAAAGCAGGTCAAGGAGCCTGCACAATATCCATTTGCCAGTATCCCCTTGATTTTTGGTGTCCAGCAGTTTTTTGAAGGGGTGGTTTGGGTTTCCGCGACACATAGTGAATGGTCAGGTTATCAATATCCCGCTGCATATGGATTTTTAGTCATAGCCCAGATGGTCTGGCCACTGCTGTTCCCGCTCGCTTTTCAACGCATAGAGAAGGATGTATCCCGTCGAAAGTTGATCCGGCTACTTCAGATTCCAGGGATCATCATCGCGGCCTATTTCATGTATTGTCTGATGAGCTTCAGTATGGAGGTTAAGATTATAAGCCATCATGTGTTTTATGATATTGACTTTCCCCGTCAATTGATTCCGATCGCCGCCGGGTTTTACCTGGCAGCGACTGTGGCAGCTCCAATGTTTTCAACTGACCTGCGCGTTAAATTCATTGGCGTTATTCTCCTGGCCGGTTATCTCGTCGCCCGGATTTTCTTCCAGCCCAGCCTGATCTCCGTTTGGTGCTTTTTCGGCGTAGCCTGCAGTATAGTTGTATACATAGTTTTGCGCACATCAAAACCAAACGTGAGCATATCACCTCAATAGCTCTTTATCCTTACCTGCCTCCGCGGGAAACATCCCATGATCATGGCAAATAGGGGCACTTGATTGTTTTCTTTAGGATACGGTAGCGATCACATAGGAAGTGATGCTACATACGATAGCTAGCAGGAATATAGTATAGGCATATCCCAGCAAGGCATATTTCCGTTGCAGCACAAGTCCGTTGTAATACATGTCGGTGAGCATGTGATCATAGATATGCTCACGTGAGGTCATCACCTTATACATATCCGCTTTATATTCGGCCAGTGTCTTCCGGTAATAATTATTGAAAAAGAGTGCGCTGCGTCCTTCTTTTTTTGTCCGTATGATTTTAGGCTTTAGCGCCAGGATCGCACAGATGGCAGAGACACAGGAAAAGGCCAGCAGGATACCGAGCGGCAATACATATTCCACCTTGTCCATAATCGTAAATCCTTCGACAGTGGATCCATAACCGAATAGGCAAATAATCAGGAAAATAAGAGCTACACAAATCGCCGTGATCATATTGGCCTTGTTGTCTGCAATAGCTATCAATTCCAGTTGATTTCTTCCAGAAACATTAAATAGGGTTTGTACACCATTATCGGCATCCGAGGGGATTGTGGTTACTAGATTTTCTTCCATATGCGTTGATTTGTGTCAAGTTAATTAAATCTCCCAACCAATGCTCCATGGCGGGTAAGGTGGTTGGAGAGCGCTTAGGTGAGTAAGGCATTGTAGCTGATGAAAGTGCTCACCCGGGTATTGCTCAATCATCGGGCCGTATGATTTCATCCTTTCTGAATTTAATGGCAAAGTGTGTGATGACCACTACGATGACCAGCGCCCCGATAGCCTGCATCCACAATCCACGTATAGAGGGTAAAAAAAGGAAGTAGTCATAATAGCCATGCACAAAGGCAGCAAAGAATAATGCCAAACCGCTATATAAGCCTGAACTGGTTTTAAAGACTTTAGCCTCCCCGATAAAGAATCCCATGATGACGGCAAAAACAGCATGTGCAGGTACAGCAGTAAACATCCTCACGATTGCAGTTGCTCCGTCGCCGTTAAACACGTAGAGGATATTTTCAGCGGTGGCAAAACCCATGCCTACCATCACTGAATAAACGATTGCATCAAAAGGCTGATTAAACTGGCGGTGGTAGTATACGATGCCACGTAGAAAAAGAAATTTACTGCCTTCTTCAACCAGCCCGACAAAGACCAATGCCCTGATCATCTGTTGGATCACGTCTCCCTGCCGCAAATTGGTGTTTGTATGCAAAAGGTACCCTATCCCTAAAGATATCAGGAAGCTTAGGGCACCATAGGTAATGCTTTGGATAATGATACCGGGTGATTCAGGTTGCCTTACATCCATCAGGTAGATGTACAGCCCAATGATGAAGCCCGGTAATATGGCGAGAAGCAATAAAATAATCGTATTCATCAATGGTGCCTTTTCGGGTGAAAAAGTAATTTAAGCATGCAGCATCAATGTAATAATTTAAGCGAAATCATAAACTCATCATAGAGTCCATTATCCAGCCCGGGAACATCAAGGTCCTTAGCTTTGGCGTAACCAATCGACAAGGTGGATGGCAATAATGAAAATGTGACCATCCGTATGTCCACTTGAAATCCGAGGTCAACCAATTTATTGAGGGAAGATTCATTGGTGATAAAATCGTTATCGATATCGGCGACATCGTCAACAGAAGAGGCTAAGACAATGGAGGAAAAAACGGTCGGCTGAATCCAGTTGACAAAGAAATTAAAACCACCTACTTTCCGGAAATGCCAGGCTGGAATCACCAATTCCGCAGTTCCTTTTCCAAATCGTTGCGAAATAACGGATCTGTCAGCGCTATAGCTCAGACCAGGCAATGAAAAAGGCCCACGGTATTGACGTGTTGGCTGGTAATCCAGGTAGTTGTTGCCGAATGCAGCAAAACCAAACCTGGTAAATGGATTGAAGATATCGCTGAAGGAGCTTCCGGCTGAGGACCTGAGCCATAATGAAAAGTGCTTTCCGGGTAGCTGGATACCATAGTCTAAAGTTGCGATCACTCTGGGGTAAAAATTACCCGCAGAAATCGCCGTAGATCCCCAGATACTTGCCATGAGTCCTTTTTCCGCATCCACTGCGCCAAGAGAGCCGGTCGCCGAACTATACGATAAGGAGGCACTAAGGTTGGTGTAAAAGTTGTTATCGAAGCCCGTCAGCACAATTTGTTGAAACTCCGGTGACTGATCCAATCCATAAAATCCGCTGATGCCAAGTCTTAAATCCAGGGATTTCGGAGCGTCATAGAGAAGATTGTGGTCAAAATATACCCCGGCCCTTAAGCCTTTGCGTGATCCCTGTGAAGGGCCGAATAAATCATAAAACTCCGCATCGTTAAATCCGGCATTGAAGGTAAATTTTCCGGCGAGGAATTCAACGTCCATGTGCCACAATTCCGCATCTTCAAGGGTATCAATGACCTCCTCCTCAGCGGTGACAAGGCCGTTAATCCAACTGCGTGGCGTATACGCTACTGAAAACTCAAGTTTCCTGAAATTGAAAGGATCTGAAATATTCATCTTGTACCCGATACCGAAGTTGTTTTTATACCCAACAATGATGGGGATACCATAGTTGATTTCCATCTCTTTGCCGGCCTTATATTTTCCTTCATTCGTGATGAGGGTTTGCATATCTAGTTCTGATGCACTGGATATAGGCAACTGCCATTCTTTGAGTACCGGATATTTTTCAATAGTAATATTTCCGAGGAATGAAATATTGGCGATATCTGTCACCTGGCGATTAGGAATATAGACGGGTTGAAAGCCATCACTCTTAAAGGTAAAGGCAAGCAATCGGTTAGAGTCGATGACGGTCGGCCTGAAAAGCCCGGTGATGCTGTTGCTCATAGCAATGACCTTTTTGTTTTCAACTTCGACCCTGAAGATGTTGCTTACACCCGTGTAAAAGGATGAGCCATAGAGATACTTACCATCATCGGTAAACCGAAAAGACTGTGGTGAGGCCACCTCCAGGTTAACAACAGTGTCACAAATGAAGTTTTCATTCAATAAATCTTCAATGCGATAAAAAAGCAGCGCCTGGTTTCCTGTCAGATCGGTCACGGCCGCACTGAGAAGTTTGCCATCAGGGGATACATCAATATCAAAAATGTCCTGGCCGTAGGGCAGCGTGTAGATTTGTTCCCAGCTGCTGTAGGGTTTATCTTTGTCTCCTTCTTCTTCGATTTTAGGAATCCGTGTTATCGTGGAAAATCCGTTGAGGTGCTTTATGCCCCATATGGACTGATCAGCACGGTTAAACGCAAGGTCCCCGGTCCTGACATCCTTTTGCAACAGGGTTGTTTCTTTTGTTTTCAGGTCATAGGAATTAAGGTCACGCCATGCGTCATTGTCTGTGGTGAAGTATAGGACATCGCCGGCAGGATCGTAGGTAAGGGAAGTAACATAAAACAACGCCGCCCCTTTAATGTCTGTCAGTTTGTCCACTTTCGCTGTGGACAGGTCAAGAGAAGCAAGATGAGGAACCTGTCCGGGGTTGTTGAGCGCTGCATAGATCGAATTGCGTTTTTTATCATAGTAGGCAAAGGATATTGATCCTACTGCCCCCTCGGTAATTGGTGTCATCTCCGTCACAGGATATTCACGCAGTGTTTTAAGATTTTGGTTTTGCCAGTCTTTTTCAAAGGAGATCCAATCATCCCATGCTTTGGTGATCTTAAATCCGAATACGTTTTTAAACTGGCTTACAAATAAGGGCTTGCTTCCCTTGTTGCGTTTTACCCAATCGATTATTTTATCCGGGCCATAGGAATAGGACAAGTACCCCATAAACCTGGTGCCATATAAATAAGAATTTGACCTTCCCTGAAAATCAGTCGTGACCCCTTCAGATTCCAGGCCTTGCGCACTATAGATCCGCGCATTTTCAAGGACTCTGGTTCTGAAAACCATTTCGTCATAACTTCCCAGGGCCAGCCCAAGTCCCCCGCTCATCCATGTTTCAACATAGGAGGCTATCCCTTCATGATACCACCTCGGTGAATATCGGCGGGGACTGGTCAGGAAGCTATAAACCATCGATACAGGATTGGCAGGTTCCGGTTCAACCTTGCCAAGGAACATCCCCCGGTAGAACTTATCCGAAGATGTTGCATTGTCCAGGGCGACGACGTGCACCAGTTCGTGGTTCATCATGCTGAATACCCTTTCTCCGGCAGGGCTCGTTTCAAAGGCGTAACTGAACGGGGAAAGGCCCATGCTGATTGCGTTTTTCGGCACAGCTGTAGCACCGGCATTTCCGTAATCCCCAAAATCCTGGATAAGCAGGTTTATTTTTTCTGTTGGCGAATAATCAAATAATTTCTCATGAAACTGCAGTGCGTTGTGAAAGCATCTGCCCGCATGGTTCAGGATGTATTTGTGCCCATAATTATAGGTCACAAGTTTCATTTCTTTGGTTTCAATCATATCAAACTGGGCCGTGAGATTGATCGAATACAGGATGAACAGCGTGAGAAGAATTTTTTTCATCTTCAGTTTTTCGTTTTGGTATAGGCAATATAAGTCAATAGGGGCATTTTTTAAAAAAAAAGGGAAGATAGTTTTTGAAAACTACCTTCCCTTGTAATGGAAGCTTAAATAATTTGGGGTTTATTTAGCCATGCGCATCAGCTTGGTGAACTGGTCAGCGCGGATAACCCTGTTCATGGTTTCGTTTTTCATGAGTGAACTGAATCCTGGATCCTTAATGAGTTTCTGGAATTTGGCATCTGTTGCAACTTGTGTGAAAGCTGGAGACTTTGCAAGTTTCACCCAATTTGGATTGGAAATCAGCTTTCCGCATTTTGCATTTGAAGCGCAAGTCTGGAATGCGTTGCTTTTCATCACGTTCACCATAGTCGGTTGGCCGGCCATCTTAGCAAAATTAGGATTCTTGGCAAGTGCGATAAAAGGTGCGGCATTCATAATCTGCAATGCCTGTGGATTTTTAGAAAGGGCCGTGAAAACGTCTTTATTTCCACACACATTTTGAAAGTCAGAAGAAGATGCAACATCTACAAAAGAGGTGAAGGTTTCACTTTTTGCAAGTGCCTGGAAGGCAGGGCTCTTAACCAGTTTCTGGAAATCAGCATTTGTTGCAATATCCTTGTAACCTTCCATCTTGGCTACCTGGGTAAATGAACCGGATTTAGCCAGTTTCAAAGCACCTTCGTCTTTAATCAGCTTGGTAAAGGCAGCATTGGTCACTACAGGTCCGAATTCAGCTGATTTGAGCAGTGTTGTAAAATTAGCATCCTTTGACAGTCTCGCGGTTGAAACGTTGTTGGCAAGATTTATGAATGATGCCGTTTGAACCATTTTGTCAAACCCTTCAGTTTTCTTCAGCTCGTTAAAGGTTGCGTCATTTGCAAGGTCTGTAAGTTTGTTATTGCTGGCGATATCTGCAAATTCAGCTTTGTTTGCCAACTCAGCAAATTCATCTGATTTTATCAACTCGTTCATTTGGGCATCGGTCGCAAGATCAGGAAGGGCTTCTTTGTTCGCTGCATCTATAAAATCAGCACTTTTTGCTAATTCGGTGAAGGCTGGAGATTTCATCAGTTCAACGAAATCTTTATCCTGAATGAGTTTTTGAAAGTCATCATTCTGCAATAATTGTTGTGCTTCAGCACCATCAAGATCCAGTGGGGCAGCCTGGCCGCCTCCTGAATATTTGTTGGCAGGATTTACGCCATCAATACCTGAGCCCGCAGCATCAGAAGATGACATGTTGAAGTTACCTCCGAGAAGGTAGTAGCCGCCAATAGCCAGTACGACAACGGCGATACTTAAATAAAGTAGTTTTTTTGATTTTTCCATGATGGATAATGTTTAGAAGTTAAAGATTTTGTTTTTTGATTACGAAGTAATGTCGAAATTAATTAAAGTAGAAATACACTTGATTAATTTGAACGCCACAAAAATATTCTAAAAATATTCAGATGCTAATTAATTCTTTCTAATGTCCATTAGATTTCTCTAAGGCGCATTAGGATGTTCTAATAAGTACCTGTTTTATTTTTTTTTGGATCCCCCCTTTTGCCCATGGTTACTGCATCCTGGGTATATATTGTATTTTATCATGGATGCTGATCTGGCAGGATTAGAATTTTCTAATAGTATAGGTGATGCGGTATGTATGCCATAATCATCTTCCTTGTATACCGGTTTCTGGTGTTCCTTAGTCAGTATTATTCTGCAGAAGTATACTTTTTAAACGGATGATACAACGTTAGCCGTCAGCGCTACGCGTATATCCATATACTTCGTTGAAAATATTTCGGTACGTTGCCTGTAGACTGGTTTCATTATCTTATTCCTGGGTCATTGCATTTCAGTAGTGTTTTCATGATCCGTTTCTTTACGGCTGGGGTACAGAGTTGGGGTTGGGTTGTATTCTGAAATTTGAATTTAGGATTTTCTGCTATTCAGCTTGCGTTTCTTAGCAGGCTGCGATTGAACAGGATCTGTTAATAGGGGTGAAGGTTGATAAAGAAAGCCTTCCTGGGTTATCAGGCGGCATCGCTTATCATAAGAATTGAGTTAATTTACTGGATTATCTTAAGAAAGTACCAGGCACTATGACTACCTCAAAAAGAAACATTGAGCTCCTCCACGATAAGGCCCTCAATAAATCCACAGCCTTCACCCGTGAAGAGCGTGATGCCTTGGGCCTCAGAGGGTTATTGCCCTATGCAGTTTCTAACCAGGATATCCAGATTCAGCGGATCATGGAAAACCTGAAACGAAAAGACTCTGATATTGAAAAATATATATTGTTGTCAGGCCTGCAGGACAGGAATGAACGTCTCTTTTTCAGATTGGTGGTTGAACACATCGAGCAGATCATGCCGATCATCTATACACCTACCGTTGGACAGGCTTGTAAAGAGTTCTCACACATATTCAGGCATACGCAAGGTTTCTACATCTCGCCCGAAGACAAAGGCATCATTGCAGAGATTCTTGATAACTGGCCCAGAAAGGACGTTCGTGTCATCGTCGTCACGGACGGTCAGCGTATCCTGGGCCTCGGCGATCTCGGGGCTAACGGCATGGGTATTCCTATCGGTAAGCTTGCGTTGTATTGTGCATGTGCGGGTATTCATCCTGATCAGTGTTTACCGGTGATGCTAGATGTGGGGACTAACAATGAGGAGCTCCTTCATGATCCATTGTATTTAGGGTATCCGCACCACCGCCTGACAGGTCCTGCATATGACGAACTCGTGGATGAATTTGTCATGGCGGTACAACAAAAATTTCCGAATGCATTGATCCAGTTTGAAGATTTCATTACGCTCAATGCTTATGGCTTGCTCAATGAATATAAGCACAAGGTTTTGTGCTTTAATGATGATATTCAAGGTACAGCCTCCGTAGTACTGGCAGGGCTCTATGCTTCATCGCGGATCACCGGTAGACCGTATAAGGATATGCGAATTATGTTTCTCGGCGCTGGATCTGCGGGTACGGGTATAGCTGATTTGTTAGTCAGAGCATTTGAAGCAGAAGGCCTCACAACGAAAGAAGCGTATGAACGTCTTTGGTTTGTCGATGGTACAGGTTTAGTAGTTTCAAGTCGCAAGGACCTCGCAGAGCACAAAGTACCATACGCACATGATGTTGAGTTTCTTGATTTTCATGATGCGATTGAATTCATTCAGCCTCATGCACTGATTGGTGCGACTGCTAAGGGAGGTTCTTTTTCAAAGGAGTCTATCGAACTCATGAGTGCATTCAATGAGCGGCCGGTCATCTTCGCGTTATCCAATCCAACTGACAAAGCGGAATGCACTGCTGAGCAGGCTTATGAATGGAGCAAAGGCAAAGCTGTCTTCGCCAGTGGCAGTCCTTTTAAAGCGGTTTCACTCAACGGGAAAGTATTTAAGCCCGGACAGGGAAACAATGCTTACATTTTCCCCGGCGTAGGCCTTGGTGCTGTTGTGTCAAAGGCAAGGTTTATCAAGGATGAAATATTCCTAACCGCTGCACGAACACTCGCACACATTGTAAGCCAGGAAGACATCGATAGAGGATCACTATATCCACCGCTCAGGGATATCCGGAAGATATCATGGGAGATCGCCGCTGCTGTCGCCGAAAGAGTTTTTGATGAAGGCCTTGCCAGAGTAGAAAGACCTGCGGATCTGAAGCAAAGCATCAAGGAGTATATGTTTGATCCGAGATATTAAAAATAAATTTTGTGTAGAGACGCGATTAATCGAATCTCTACACAAAATTTATTTTTCACCTCACGCCTCACGCCTCACGAAACCATCTTCACTCACAACTCACAATTCACATAAAATGAAATCCCACTTATACATTCTCTTCCTCCTCTTCGCTCAGATTGCTTTTACGCAAGCGCTTCCTGTAAAGTCAAAGGACCTGAAGACACTGTATGGTTTCATGGCCGGTGAATTCAGCAGCGGAGCGCAGGCGATGGCTGATTCCACTTTTTTCCATGTCATGCTGAGGATGGTGCCCATCTGGAAGAAAAGTAAGGACGGCTATTGGCTCTATGTAGAGCAGTCCATCGCTACGGCACAAGACAAACCGTATCGTCAAAGGGTATATCATCTGCATCTGGAAGATGATACCACCATTGTGAGTCAGGTGTATGAACTTAAGAATCCTCTTCAGTATACAGGCGGCTGGAAAGATCAGACCAGACTTGAGGTGATAACCCGGGATTCGCTGATCAACAGACAAGGATGTGGGATCTATCTTCAAAAATATGCTGATCTGTCTTTTCGCGGATCAACAAAGGATCAACAATGCATGAGTGCCATGCGAGGTGCTGCATATGCTACCTCTGAGGTCACCATCTTACCAGACAAAGTGTTAAGCTGGGATCGCGGATGGGACACGAAAGGCGTCCAGGTATGGGGCGCAGTGAAGAGCGGATATGTGTTTGTGAAAACAACTCCGTATAAGTTGTAAGAGGTTGATAGGTTGATAGGTTGATTGGGATGTTTCGGCCATTGCCCTGGTGTCCTCACCAGCAACAAAGGTTTGGCTTATTGGTTGATGGGTTGATAAGTTGATGGGTTGATAAGTTGAAGCTTATTAGCTTATAGGCTTAAGAGGTTATTTGCTTTATGCACATTACTAGTTGCTAACTTCTAACTGCTAGTTGCTAACTGCTCACTGCCAACTGCTTTTCTTAGCTACCAGCTACCAGCTTCCAGAGTATTTTCACTACTTACATTATTAGCTCACTTCTCACCGCCTACTGAAGACTGCCGACTGCACACTGCCGACTGAAGACCGCCGACTGAAGACTGGTCACTGCCAATTGAAATTTCGCAGGGCTATTCCCAAATTTTCACTATTCTTATCACGCAATACGTTTTTCAATACAATAAGCTATTTCATTATGCGCGGTATCCTTGAAACCAACCGTCTCCTCCTACGTAAGTTTACTGTTGATGACGCCCCTTTTATGCTCAGGCTGGTCAATGAACCAAGCTGGATCGAGTATATCGGGGACAGGAATGTGCGCACCCTCGAAGACGCTCAGAAGTATTTACAAGATGGCTCCATACAAAGCTATCGCGACCATGGATTTGGTTTCTACAATGTATGTCTCAGGGATACAGAGATGCCCATTGGTTCTGTTGGTTTTGCCAAAAGACCATTTTTGGATCATCCTGATTTTGGTTTTGCTTTTTTGCCCGAGTATACTGGCCAGGGCTATGCTATTGAAATGGCTGTGGCGGCTATGGCATACGCCGAGGAAGTGCTGAAGCTGGAGAAACTGGTGGCGATTACCTTGCCGGCCAATAAAAGATCAATTCTGTTGTTGATCAAGCTTGGGTTCAGGTTCGAGAAAACGGTAATGGTAGATGGCGAGGAATTGTTTTTGTTTGGTGCGGAACTCACCTTTGTGCATAAGGATGAGGAGGATTGATTTGTATGTAATATGGCGGACATTTTAGCACATTCTGCACTTGGTTTGTAGATTTTAGGGTAGCTTCGATGCATGCCGAATATGCAGGTATTTGGAGCATTATTGAAATGTGGCGGACATTGATCATTGGTTCTAAATACGTGAAGCCATGAAACACTTTTTTACCTATATCTATATTCTTCAATGCCTGCTTTTATGGCAGCCCTTATCCGGAAACGGTGTAGTGATCATCAATGGAACCCAAGGTATTTATTTACAAATGCAATCCTCTGATGTCCGTGTGTTGGTCAAAAACCAAATTTCAGTGGTGACAACCACCCAGGTTTTTCTGAATACAACTGGCGGGAAGGCTCCAATGAGATATGCATTTCCTTTGCATGCCAATGCAAATGCCATCGATCTCCGATGGTATATCAATGGCAAATGGCATGCAGCCGTCATCAGTAAATCCACCCAAAATGATACTATCCCTGGTGAACCTGGTGAACAGATTGAACAGAGCCTGCTGGCGTATATGGGCGATTCACCATTGTTTTTTAGCCCCCTTGATTCTATAGAACCGGATTCCACCGTAACCTTTGTGTTGAAATATGTGGAATTGCTACCTTATTCATTCGGGATAGTCAATTTCTTTTATCCTAATGATTATAGTTTAATTCAGGATCATCAGCTTGTAGATCAGCAACATTTCTCATTTGAACTTGAATCCGAGCGAACTATTGAAAATGCTGAAATCTCAGGACTCAATGCCAATGTTCAACTGGCGGCACATGATGCCTCTATAACCCTGGACTTGTATGAGGAAGCAGCGGATGATAATTATATAGTGCAGTATCAACTTTCTTCAACAGAACTGGGTGTATATAGCATGAGTACATTTCTGCCGGATTCATTATTATACTGTGATGAGCTGGGCAATGGCTATGTGTCATTGATTATTGAACCGGAATCCAATGCTACCACTGAGGTGATTGAAAAGAACTTCTCCTTGATCATTGACAGATCCGGCAGTATGACCGGAGTAAAAGTGGAAGAGGCAAAACGGGCGGCAACGTTTATCGTGGAGCATCTCAATTTCGGAGATCAGTTTAATATCATAGATTTTTCAAATACCGTCAAGTCATTATTTCCTGAAATGACCCCGTATACCCTAAGCCATAAGGATGAAGCATTGGCCTACATTGATGAGATTTACGCAAGCGGCACTACAAATATTTCCGGGGCTTTGACGACATCGATCCAACAGTTTTTAGCCGTTGATACCAACAAAGCGAATATCATCATCTTCTTTACTGATGGGATGGCCACGGCAGGGATCACCGGAACACCTGATATTTTAGAAATGGTGGAGGAAATCGTCCAGGTTTTGGAAACTGAAATTTTCCTGTTTACCTTCGGTATAGGGAGTGATGTGGATAAGAAGTTGCTTACCCTTCTTGCCCTGGAGAACGGAGGCCTCGCTGATTTCCTGGAAAATGATGAACTGGAAGAAAAGATTACAGAGTTCTTTCTGACCATCAACAATCCGGTTTTGCTCAACACACAGTTTGATTTCTCACCCGATATTGTCTCCGCTGTATATCCTGATCCTTTGCCCAACCTCTATAAGGGGCAGCAATTGATATTGTCCGGGAGATATAGCGAACCTACGGATGTGACCCTAACCTTATCAGGGAAGGCTTTTAATCTTTCAGTAGCATATACTTTTCAAATACCCCTGGCCGATTCCAATGATATCGAAAAATCATTTTTACCAAAGATATGGGCCAAGCAGGCGATTGATAAGTATACTATAGATTTTAACCTGGCTGAATCACAATATCAAGCAGATTCCATCCAGGCAATAATCGACAGTCTAAGTATTTGTTTCGGGGTCATCAGCACCCGGTTTACCAGCTTCGAAGATGACGGCGATGTGACTGCTGTAGAATCTGATAATGCCCTGATCAGCGAAAGGTTTGACGTAGTAGCCATTCCCAATCCTTTTCAAAGGGATATTGCATTCCATATAACTTTGGCCTCGGAATTGACAGGAACAGCAACCATCCTGGTGCTGGACAATACCGGTAGGAAGGTTGCTTTACTTGAGAAACCAGTGAATGGTTCGTCTATTGTGCTCAATTGTGATGAACTAGCGACTTTAGTGCCGGGAGTGTACTATTGTATTATTACCATCGGTGGAAATGTTGTAATACATATGATCGTGAAGATATAGATCCGGATAGCCAGAAAGTTCCGTTCTATGGATTCATATTTTTCTGTCCCCTTTTCCGCCGTACTGTCGTTCTACCCTTCCATTCTGCATGGCTGATGGAAGTTTGTGCGTAATGTGCAGAATACAACCATGAGAGATTCCTCCGATCTGTCATTTCCCTGGATTGAAATCAACACTGCAGCTCAAAAAAATATCAATCATCCCGATATAATGTGATATATATCTTACCTTTTCTGAGCGACATAAGGAAAGGCATAAACCTCTTGCTCGATAAAACATATTGATTTCAAGGAACTGTAAATTGCTTTCAGCATGATTATGACTTTTCTATTCTGGACGCTATGGATCATCAATATACTGTTGCTTTTCCTTGCAATCGTTGGTAAAGGTTTCCGCTCTGGCTTTGGTGCCGGTGTTGACCTGAATAGCGTGGTGATTATAGTGCTGATAGCCGTCATGGCCGGTAGCCTCGTATTCAGGTATTCGGTGAAACAAAAATGGATAAGCCTTGTTGTTGTCTCTCTGCCCTTATGGTTGATGATGTTGTGGTATATATTTGAAAAAATAAGTGAAAAATCTGTCTGAACATGAAAATCAGTGACCTGATACAAAAGCGGTTTAATAAACCCGAAAATAAAGGAGATGAGTTTGGGTTTACCAACCAATACAACGAAAAGAGTAAACGGATAGTCAATAAAGACGGTTCGTTTAATGTCATACGAATCGGTGAGAAAAAATCACTTTTTCACAACCTCGTAACCATCAATTGGTTGAAGTTTATTTGGGTGATCCTGTCCTTCTATTTTCTCCTCAATATTCTCTTTGCCTGCATTTACATTGTGATTGATTACAATGGCATAGGCATGACCTCCGATTTTGAAGTTCAAAATCGTTTTCTGGTGGCTTTCTTTTTTAGTGCACAGACCTTGACTACAGTTGGGTATGGGGCATTGTATCCGCTCAACACAATGATCAGTTCTGTTGCAGCGCTGGAAGCATTGATCGGCTTGATGAGTTTTGCCATTTTTACAGGTCTCATGTACGGGCGCTTTTCCAAGCCATCACCGGGTATCCGTTTTTCCAAAAACATTCTGATGACGCCTTATAAGCAAGGGTATGCCCTGATGTTTCGCATCGCCAATGAAAGAGATACCAATTTGACAGAAATGGAAGCACGTATATTGATGAGCGTCGTGGTGAATGATAATGGAAAAGAAAGCCGCAAATATCAACCATTGGTACTTGAGAATGATCGTGTCATCTATTTTCCGATCAACTGGACCCTTGTCCACTATATCGATGAAAATAGCCCTTTATTTGGGTTGTCAGAAGCCGATTTTATAACATCTCAATTTGAATGGATGGTGATGATCAAAGGGTATAATCTGACCGCAACACAGCCGATGCATGTCAAAAGTTCCTACACCATGAATGAAATGGTTTGGAATGCCAAATTCAAATTGCCCTACCATTTTCGGGAGGATGGAATTACCGTATTTGAACTTGACAAAATTGATGATTTTGAGAAGTTGAAAACCTGAGATTTTCCTGAGAATAGCACTACCGTTCGTCGCAATTCAGATTATCTTGCACCCTCATTTGGAAAACCTGTTTTTCCTGAATTTCATCTGCCAAACTCATTTTTTATGCTCAGAATTTTATTCTTCTTAGTCCTCCTGTTGGTTGGTAATCAGGCCAATACACAAACCGAGGCAAGGCTTCTCCGTTTTCCGACCGTATCGAGGGAAGCTATCGTTTTTTCGTATGCTGGTGACCTTTATTCAGTAGCCAGAACTGGAGGCACTGCCCGAAAACTCACGACAGACATCGGAAATGAATTGTTTCCAAGATTCTCTCCGGATGGCAAATCACTTGCTTTTACCGGACAATATGACGGCAATACGGAAGTCTATAAAATGCCAGCTGCAGGAGGTGTTCCTGTCCGTCTTACCTATTCTGCAACACTCGGTCGCGATGACCTGGGTGATCGAATGGGTCCTAACAATATCGTGATGACCTGGAAGAATGATAATTCCGGTGTGGTCTACAGGAGCCGTAAGACGTCCTTCAATGACTTCAAAGGCCAGCTCTATTTTACCGACATCAATGGTGGAATGTCTACCGAGATGCCTTTTTCAGTAGGAGGTTTTTGTTCATACTCTCCGGACAACACGAAGCTGGCCATGAACCAAATCTTCAGGGAGTTCCGGACCTGGAAATATTACAAAGGGGGTATGGCGGATGATATCTTTATCTATGATTTTGCTTCAGGGCAAATGGAGAATATCACCAACAATGATGCACAGGATATTTTCCCGATGTGGTATGGAGATAAAATATATTTCTGCAGCGACCGCGATCGTACCATGAACATCTTTGTCTATGACATTGCCACAAAACAGATCACTAAAGTCACCAATTATACGGAGTATGATGTCAAGTTTCCGTCCCTTGGTGCTGATGCGATGGTGTACGAGAATGGCGGCTTTATTTATGTACTCGATCCAAAGACAGGCAACTCAACGAAAGTATCTATTTCCATCACAGATGACGGAGCTATCGGCCGTAATGAATTAGTAGATGCTTCCACGTTTATTGAAGGAGGTGATTATGATCTTGGTCCTGACGGTAACAGGATGACCGTAACCGCACGTGGCGATCTCTGGACCATTCCCGCAAAAGACGGTATCACGAGGAACCTGTCAAAGACACCAGGCGTGCATGAGCGCTCAGTAGCCTGGTCCCCCGATGGTAAATACCTTGCCTACATCAGCGATGCAACGGGTGAAGATGAAATCTATATCAGAACGCAGGATGGTGCAGAAGCGCCTATACAACTTACTGTAAATGCTGATACGTATAAATATTATATGACCTGGTCTCCTGACAGCAAAAAACTGGCTTGGTCGGATAAGAAACTAAGACTTCAATATGTAGACATCGGGTCAAAACAAGTTACCCTGATTGATCAGGCGAAGACCTGGGAACACGGCGGCGCTAACTGGTCTCCTGATAGCAAGTGGATTGCCTATACAAGATCTGATGATGATTTCCGAAGTAAGGTATTTCTCTACAGCCTTGACAGCAAACAATCAACACTGGTGACCGACAATTGGTATGAAGCCTCAGGTGCTGTCTTTAGTCCTGATGGCAAATACTTATTCTTTGTATCTGATCGCGATTTCAGCCCGACCTATAGCCGCACGGAATGGAACCATAGCTACGCAGATATGTCCAAGGTCTATTTTGTGACGCTGGCTAAAACAACAACATCACCTCTGGCACCAAAGAATGATGAAGTGCTGGTCAAGGTGGATACTTCAGCAGTTGTGTCAACTACACCTGCATCTGCTAAAGAGAAAAATGCAAAAAAGAAAGAAGCAGAAGCATCCGGAAAGGATATGCCTACTCCTGCTGTAAAAACCGCAGTAACGATTATTGATCTGGAAGGAATTCAGGACAGAGTAGTTGCTCTTCCTGTTTCTGCAGGAAATTATTTTGGGGTGAGTGCAGTTGAAGATGCAGTCTATTATCTGGCCAGCTCTACAAAATCACCAAGAGCAGTCCTCAAGGTGTATAATCTGAAGGATAAGAAAGAATCAGAAATCGGCGAGTTTAACAGCTATGTGATTTCCGCCAATCTGAAGAAGATGATGTTGGCCAAAGATGGTGCATTCTCAATTATAGATCTTCCAAAAGATAAGGCCAACATGGATAAGAAGGTTGACCTGTCCAACATGAAGTTGACCGTCGATCGCAAGAAAGAATGGGTTCAGATATACAATGAGTCCTGGAGACAGATGCGTGATTTCTTTTACGATCCGGGAATGCATGGTGTGGATTGGGCCGCGATGAAGAAAAAGTACGAGGTGTTATTACCTTACGTCAATCACCGTCAGGATCTAACGTATGTCATAGGTGAGATGATTGGTGAACTGAGTGTAGGCCATGCATATGTGGGTGGAGGAGATGTACCGAAGACAGAGCGGATTCCACTTGGTTTACTTGGTGCTAAAATCAGCCGTGATGCATCAGGCTATTACAGGATTGACAAGATATTCAAGGGAGAGAATTGGTCTTCTTCTACGAGATCACCATTGACAGAAGTAGGCGTCAATGTCAATACCGGCGATTATATCATCGAAGTGAATGGAGTCAGTACCCAATCAGTCAACGATGTGTACGAACTCCTGGTCAATACAGCCGGTAAAACTGTTGAACTAACTGTTAATGGCAAAGCGGACAAAGCAGGAAGTCGTAAAGTCCTGGTGGTACCGACCGGTGACGAGTCAGATCTCTACTATCTTGATTGGGTGAGAAAGAATGTTGAATATGTCAATACCAAGACAAATGGACAGGTTGGTTATATCCATATTCCTGACATGGGTTCAGGTGGGCTAAATGAATTTGTCAAATACTATTATCCGCAGTTACAGAAGAAAGCGCTCATCATCGATGATCGGGGTAATGGCGGCGGTAATGTATCTCCGCATATTGCAGAGCGTCTCAACAGGAAGCCGGTGTTTATCGATATGCCAAGGAATGTGACGCTTCCAAATACAGATCCTGAATCTGCATATGGTCCAAAAGTTTTATTGATGGACCAGTATTCTGCTTCTGATGGGGATATCTTTCCGTATCGCTTTAGATCACTCGGTCTTGGAAAAATAGTTGGTCGCAGATCATGGGGTGGAGTAGTAGGTATCCGGGGGTCGCTTCCTTTTGTCGATGGAGGTATCCTCAACAGACCTGAGTTTGCCAATTATGATATTGAAGGCAAGACCTGGCCGATTGAAGGATATGGCGTTGATCCGGATATCGAAGTATACAACAACCCGGCGGATGAATACAAAGGAAAAGATGATCAGTTAGATAAGGCGCTGGAGGTGATTCTCGAAGAGTTGAAGACGAGGAAAGAATTGCCTGTACCGCCGCCTTATCCGAAGCGGAATTAATGAAGTTAGCAATTAAAGTTTATACAGCTTAAAATGATAGGGCCGTTGCAGGAGTTTGCTCCTGCAACCACCGAAATACCGGCCGTAATACCATAGAGAATCCTCTTCGGAATTCTCATGGTTGCAGGAGCAAACAGTTCGACTCCGCTCACCGCATCACTCCTGCAACGGCCAAGGCATTATAAACTGAAGTTTTGATAGCTTCATTCTCTTTGATTGCTTAAATGGATTAAACAATAATTGCCCCGGCTTTCAAGCCGGAATTTTGAAAGGATAAGTCTCTTTTTAGAATTTGAGGGTTATACCATAATTGCCCCAGCTTTCAAGCCGGGGTATTTTTTTGACCGATAGTCCGGGCTTTAGCCCATACCATGACTCTCTGCTTTTGTTCATAGGATAGATTGCAGAATAAACCATTATCAGCTTATTCCTTTCTATCTTTATTCGCTTACCTAAAACCCAGTATCATGAATAATATATTTCGAGGACTTATCGCCGGATACGGCGCAAAGAAGCTGGGCGGCGGATGTCTGGGCACCGTTGTTGTATTTGTCATCATCTGGCTGATTTTAGGCCAGTGTAATTAACACTTCAACTATTAATCTTTGGACAATCATCTTACGATAGGCATCATTGGCGCTGGTGGTTTTGCGGCATTTGCCGCGAAAGCATTTTTAAAAATCGATGGTATCCGGATCAAGGCAGTCACAGATGTGAATCTGTCCTTTGCGCATCATGTGGCCAGCGAGGTCGACGCGCTTGTTTATCCCGGATATGAAGAGATGCTGGTGGACACAGACCTTGATCTGATATACATCGCTACACCACCTTATCTTCATTATGCACAATCGAAACAGGCCCTTCTCGCAGGTAAACATGTGATCTGTGAAAAGCCTGCTGCATTAAAGACCGTTGAAGCTGAAGAACTCGCAGCCTATGCGCACACAAGAGGCTTGTTGTACACTGTCAATCTCATGCAACGATACAATCCATTGTATGCCACCGTCAAGACGATCATCGATGAAAAGTGGCTGGGTGATTTTGTACATGGGTTTTTTGAAAATTATGCCAGCGATGAAAAGCTAGTTCCCGAACATTGGTTTTGGGATCGCGATCAAAGCGGTGGTATTTTTATTGAGCATGGCGTTCACTTCTTCGATATGTTCGAAGGTTGGTTTGGGCCGGGTCAGTTGGTGCATGCTATGGAAATTGCCCGCGAGTCTGTCAGTCCACCTGTCATGGACAGGGTTCAGGCTGTGGTGTTGTACAATAACAGTCCCGTAAATTTTTATCACGGCTTTAACCAACCAAAGGTGCTTGACCGTCAGGAGCTTCGTCTGCAGTTTGACCGTGGTGATATCACGCTGTATGAATGGGTTCCTGTCAAAATAAGGATACATGGCTTATTTACCAAAGACCAGTTTGAAAAAATAAGTCATCACTTTCCTACCGCTTCCATCGAAGTCATCGAAACTCCTTCCGGTCAGGGCCAACATGTCACGGGAAAGTTTAAGGACATCGCCTACGATGCCTTGATGACGATTA
>JANNSS010000114.1:0-2925 GCA_031402955.1 Saprospiraceae bacterium | reverse complement strand
AAAAGTTGAGACTAAGGAAGGTGAAGGATCAGAATTTGTTGTGCAGCTATATGCATAGTACGATACAGTAAATTACTTCCTTTTTCCAATATAAGAGTTAAATTGTATCGCCTCTGTTCCAAAATGCAATATGCAATCCCGTTTTAATCTCTTCCTTTTAACTTTGCTTCTGCTAACCAGCGGTGGGCAGGTATTATCACAAGATATACGCTTTAACAAAGTATCCCTGCCTGAAGAAATTGGTCCAGATGTAGCTGGAATCACTCAGGATATCCAGGGAAATATCTGGCTGTGTTTTGTCAATACCCCAGGGCTTCTTCAGTATGATGGCGCCAACTTTAAATCTTTTGTTAATGACCAGTTCAATCCCAACTCGTTAGCCCACAATCGGGTGGAGTGCGTTTATGCCGACAAGAGCGGAAATATATGGGCAGGTACTGTCGGTTTCGGTCTCGATAAATTCGATCCGCAAACTGGTCTCTTTACCCACTATAAACACGATCAAAAAGATCCCTCCAGCATCAGTGGCGATTCCATTATGTGCATAATTCAAGATCGCCAGGGCTTTCTTTGGGTTGGCACTAAGTGGAGTGGCCTAAACAGGATGGACCCTTCTACAGGCAAGTTCACTCATTACCAGTACAATGAAAATGACTCCACCAGTTTAAGTTTTAACCAGGTAAGGACGCTCTATGAAGATAAGCAAGGGGTAATATGGGCTGGCGCAGGTTCGAATTTTGACTTTGAAAACCCAGTCAAAAAAGGAGGGCTAAACAGGTTCAACAGCAGCACGGGAACCTTTACCCGCTATATGCATGATGAAAATAATGTTCACTCCCTGATTGATGACCGTGTGCGGGCCATTTTTGAAGACAGCTACGGCACCTTTTGGGTGGGCACAGCCGGTGATGGTTTACATACTATGGATCGGGCAACCGGAACCTTTGAACGACATACATACGATCCGGCCCTTCCTGAAAAACTCAGTCGGCCGGCTGTGAAAAAACTTTATGGGTATGCAGATGATAATATCACGTTCATTACGGAAGACTCGCGCAAGGCAATATGGATAGGAACTTTTGGAAATGGTGTCAGCCGATATGAGCCGGAGACTAAAAAAATTACGCACTATTCAGGGGAAAAAAATAGCAAGAGCAATTTAACCGAGTCAAGTACCTGGTGGGCATTTACCTCAAGAGAAGGGGTATTGTGGATAAGTACATGGTTAAATGGTGGATTGTACAAAGTTGATGCTGCTCACCAAAACGTTTTACACACTGGGTCATTTACAAAAAGCCTGGTGCTTTCCTTTGTAGATGGGCCTGACCCATTTCAATATTTCGGAATTGCAGAAGGGCTTGTCCAAATGAATACAAAAGACAAGAGCACCAAACTATTCGTAGATGATTCGAAAAAACCAGGAAGCCTTTCCGGCAATTTTCCCTTTGGTCTTCTGAGGGACAGTAAAGAAAGGCTTTGGGTAGGAACTCAGGGAACTGGTGGCGGCCTTAATTTATTTAACCCTGATACTCAAACCTTTACTTCATACAGACATGATCCAAAGGTAAGCACGAGTTTAATTGGAAATAGAGTCCTTTGTATTTATGAAGATGCTTCCGCCAATTTGTGGATAGGCACCCAAAGGGGATTAGACAAAATGAATGTTGAAAAAGGAGAGTTTACCCATTACAAACCTTATCCGGAAGACACCATTCAGGGTGGGAAAAATTTTGTTGTCAGCATGGTTGAAGATAGTAAGCATAACCTTTGGGTTGGCAGTTGGAGTGGCGGGGGCATAAGCATGCTTAATCCGGAAACCGGAAAGTTTAAACATTATCTTCCCAATTCTTCCATCGCAAGTATTCATCAAGACGGCAACGGCCAATTATGGGCAGGCGCATATGATGGGCTGTATGCTTACAACGCCACAACTGACAGCTTCACATTATTTGTTGATCCATCCACCGGCACTGGTATTCGAACTTTAGCCATGGTGGAAGACAATTATAAAAACTTATGGATAGCTAGTGTCACAGGTATTTACCGAATTAATAGCCTGAGAAATGAAGTAACCAAATTCAGTAAGGCGTTCGGCATAACAGAAGGTTTAATTAACCTTTCAGCGGGTAAAGCTAAGGATGGTAAACTTATTTTTGGTAGCGAAACGGGTTATTATTCCTTTTACCCGGATAAGATCAGCAGCAATGCCCATCCACCGGAAATTATTTTAACAGAGTTGAGGATTGCCGGCCGCCCAATAAAACCAGGAGTCGGCAGTGAATTAAAAGAAGATTTGTTACAAGCCAAACAAGTTGACCTGAGTTATGACCAGGAGGTTTTCGCATTCTCATTTAACGTTGTTCATTACAGCAACCCCGAGGGAAATAAAGCCATGTACTGGCTCGAAAATTATGATGAGGGCTGGCGGCCTGTTGGTTCGGAACGCGTTGCTTATTACTACGGCATTCCACCCGGCCATTATACATTTCATATAAAAGCGGCCAGCAGCGAGGGCGTATGGGCGGAAAAATCAATTGAAGTCAACATAGCTCCTCCCTGGTGGCGCACTTGGTGGGCTTACTCATCGTATGTTGTGTTATTTGCAGGCTTTGCGTTTACGGCAGATCGCACTATGCGAAGAAGAATAAAGATGCACGAACGTGAACGGAATCGCGAACGGGAATTGAAACAAGCTAAAGAAATTGAAAAGGCGTACACCGAACTTAAAGCCACTCAATCCCAACTCATCCAATCCGAAAAAATGGCTTCACTTGGTGAGCTCACTGCCGGTATTGCACACGAAATACAAAACCCTTTAAACTTTGTCAATAATTTTTCGGAGGTAAACTCGGAACTCATTGCCGAAATGAAAGATGAGTTAGTGAAAGGTCATCTTGATGAGGCAAAAAATATTGCGAATGATAT
>JANNSS010000113.1:0-11118 GCA_031402955.1 Saprospiraceae bacterium | reverse complement strand
GCTGTGGAACGAGCACCGGAAGCAGTTGTGCTTTGCCCCATTGCTGTAGAAGTATTTCCGGAAGCGGTTGTGCTTTTCCCCATTGAAGTAGAGGAAGTACCAGACGCAGTTGTGCTGTCTCCCATTGCAGTAGCATAATTTGCTGACGCAATTGTGGTTTTTCCCATTGCTGTCGATGATTCTTCTGATGCAATTGAATTTTCACCCATTGCGGTAGAATAAGCACCGGAAGCTGTTGTGCTTTTCCCCATTGCGGTAGAAGAATTACCGGAAGCTGTTGTGCCTTGCCCCATCGCAATTGAAGCAAGACTCAACGCCTCTGTATCGTCTCCCATGGCGATCGAACTTTGCCCTGAAGCAATTGTATTATTCCCCATTGCAGTGGAACCAAGTGCCGAAGCAGTTGTGGCTACTCCCATTGCAGTAGAACCTAATGCCGATGCTTTTGTATTAATTCCAGATGCAAAAGAATACTTTCCGGTATAGACCTCGTCCCATCGGTCATCACTAACATAACCCACTCTAAAGGCCGCCCGGTTAGGGTACCACATCATTCTTCGCCCCTGCCCCTCTACCGGAGGCAACCCCGGTGTGCCGGGTATATCACCGGTCGCAGAAAATACTACACTGCTGTCGGCCACATGCAATCGTGCAAGGGGTGTTGTCGTGCCAATACCTACATTTTGGCCACAAACCGAAAATGAGGCACACAGAAAGAAGAGGAGAAGGAATTGTTTTATAGGAGTGATTTGGAAGGATTTCATGAACATTTTTACTACCAAAGTAGCTTATGCTTATTCGGGGCGCAATAGAACGAAAGTTATGCTTCGACCCGCTCATGCGCATCCTTGTACTACAGCTCAGCAACCGTTGGGCATAGGGCATGCTTAGACTTTGCTCAGCACAAGTACGGCAGAGGGCATCTCACGACTCACGATTTTGCCCCCTCGAACGCTCAGCTTATCGGTCCCCCTATAGGGAGGATGAATTTGACGAATGGTTCACGAATCCGGCAAATCAAAAAATTAATTTTTTGCTGCTAATTCCAAAACAAGTTTTTTTAATTCATCAATTTGGAGCTGCTGTAGGTCGATTTTTTGATTTTCAATTTTTAATTCTTCAATCATCACCTGCTGTTCCTTCACTGCTGCTATCAGAATAGGGATCATTTCTGTATAATTTACAGCATCGAATTCAACTTCATCACTCAACTTTTTACCCTCGCGCATATTATGGTTTTCATATTGTGCCGGGTGCGCTGCTTTCTTCACCGCTCCGGGCACTACTAGCTGCACTTCATCAGCAATTAAACCATAATGTAATCCTTCCGGAAGGTGCATCTGACTATACTCATCAGTTTTGTAAGTGTAAATAGAAGGGCTGAGTTGATTAAGGATAGATAATGCGCCACTAACAGCTTTTATGTCGTTTTTTAGCTTTCGGTCGGAACTCTCGTAAGTTCCAGTGGTATAGACATTTCCGACAAAATAGCCAGCCCAGGTAATTCCATCACCTACTGCGTCCCCATATACAGCGTATGCAGATGTTCCGGTTTCTGAAATGGATAAACCATATACGCCAAAATTATATGTGCCGTTATAACCAAAACCATATAAGCCATTTCGATACCCAGCTCCTGTTAGGCCTGACTGCCCGTATACGCCAACATATCCTCCATTTCCAGACACTCCGATACCCTGATCAGGGGTATTGTTACAGCGGCCATAAACACCTGCACCATCGACGGATGTATTTACAAAATTTCCTGTTACCAATAAACTTCCAGTTACATCAAGTGGGCAAGTAGGAGATGATGTACCAATTCCTACATTCCCCGTACCTTTTATACGCATCGTTTCATGGAATGGATCACTACTGCCATAGCCAAAAACAATATCGGCTGCAGAAATATCTGTATGGATTTGCAATTCTCCACTCTGTATTCCAAAACCATAACTGTTTGTGGAATTGCTCCAAAGAGAAATTTTATCGCCAAGTACAGGAGCAAAACTTAATGGAAATGAGGGAGTAACGGTGCTAATCCCAATATTTCCATTTGCACTTATGGCTAAAAACCCTGAGCCAACCCGCACAGTATTGTCTACATCCATTCCTAATACTATTGCCGTTTTCTCCCAACCTGTTCCCGGACTTGTGCGATATGCTCTTATGCCTAATGATGAATTATTGTTGCTCGCAAAACCAATACTGGCAAGACTAATTTCGTCCCCTGCCAGGCTGCCTAAAATACCCGCATTGGTTCTTAATAAATTACTGGCAGCTGATCCTGCTAATTCAGTTCCATAGGATGAAATTGAAAGTTTGGCATTAGGAGGATTTACGTCAATACCCACATTTTGGGAAAAGCCGGTGGAGTATAGTACAACTGCCAATGAAAAGAGAATAGCTGTTTTCATCTGATAAAAATTAATGTATTTTAAAAAAAGAGGCTTTCTCTTTCCTGTCATTACAAAGTGCAATCATTACAAGGTCGCCTTAATAAAAATGGCATTCAATAGAACGAAAGTTATTCGAAGGGATAAAGAGCTATTGACCAATGAAAAGCCTAGGTTTCTGGTCAATGGTCATTGGTCTTAGTAATCTTTATGGTTGATGATCTGTTGAAGAGAAAGTTATGAATACCCCATCTGGAGGGAAAACTTACTTTGGCAGGATCAATTGAATTTGCGCAAGGATAAAATATTTGCATTAGTAAAATATTTTTTCTTTTGTACAAATGTTTCCAAATCCGGAAAGGTTAACCATTTTTCAAACAGACAATCAGTCTAATCGTCTAATCCCTCAGACACCGAACTGAAAAACCTGAACCCTTATCGAAGTAGTTCCTGGTAAGATCGGTATTGTTAGAGGCCAAATAACGGTACCAGACGCTGTATGTGTTGAACTCCGTAGAACTCCAAAAGATTCCGATGTCTTCATTTCCGTAGAAGGATCCCGCGCTGTCACGGTAGCTCCCCGCAAGTCCTGTGAATCCACTAAGATTGGTCGCCCCATAATTAGGTGGGGCCCAATGCAATGTGTCGAGTTCCTTCATGGGACCGCCTGCTATGGCATCTCCACCAAGACAAGAGCCTAGTGTGGTCCATTCAAAATCAGTAGGTATATGCCATCCCTCCGGCGCCAGTCCCCTGGGATCATTCACGGCATACCAATTGTACAGTTTGCCATATGCCGCATAGTTTGTACTATCATTATTATTATAACAATAAGCCCCGGTAGTCAGAGCGCCCCATTCAGCCTGATCGGTAACTTTGGGTATCGGGTCTCCATTTCTATACGTAGTAATATCCAGATTTTTGGTCATCCAGCTTTGGCAGCATATACTTACACTTTGATAGTATGTTGGAGGAGGAGGTGGGGGTGGTTGCCAGCTGGCCAGTCCTGTAGCATCCGAGGTTAAAATCTTACCTGCTCCTGGTGTTCCGCCGGTTATTTTTACTTGTCCGGACACTTCTAGTTTTGCAACAGGAGTTTTTGTACCAATCCCAACATTTCCATTGGCATTCAAGGCCACAAAACCCGAGTTAACCCGCACCGTATTGTCTACATCCATTCCTAATACAATTGCAGTTTTTTCCCACCCTGTACCTGGACTGCTGCGATACGCTCTTATACCTAAGGATGAATTATTGTTACTTGCAAAGCCAATATTTGCAAGACTAATTTCGTCCCCTACCTGATCACCTAAAATACCAGCATTGGTTCTAAATAAAGTACTGGCAGCAGTTCCTGCTAATTCAGTCCCATAGGAAGAGATAGAAAGTCTTGCATCAGGGGAATTGACACCAATTCCTACATTAATAGGAGAGGTAGCCCCATTGACATTATTGACAGAACCCAGCACCATGCAATTGCTGCAATCCACTCTCGCATTCGCACCTATCGCTGTTGTATTCGTTAGATCAACTGTATTGACATTAGAAAAGTAACCCAGCGCAGTATTGAGGGTTCCGGTAATGTTGGAGTAACCAGCAGATCGGCCAAAAAAAGAATTGAAATGACCCGTGGAGTTGAAGAGACCGGCGGCGCGGCCAAAAAAAGAATTGTGCTCACCTGCTGAGTTATCGTAACCGGCGGACGAGCCAAAAAAAGAATTATAACGACCATTAGCGTTGTTGAAACCCGCACTCGTGCCGAAAAATGAATTTAACAAACCTTCCATGTTCAAACGACCGGCATCCTGGCCAAAAAAGGAATTGTTATAACCTGATGTATTGGAATAGCCGGCTGCATCCCCGCTGAATGTATTGAATGATCCTGTATTGATCCTGCCGGCATTTTTGCCTACAAAGAGATTTCCGGACCCTGGCACCGCCAGCACTGTTATAGAATCAATTCGGTAAACCGAATCCACATTTATGCTTCCCTCACGCACATCAAGTTTAAAAGCAGGTGTGGTTGTGCCGATCCCTACATTCTCGTTCTGCGCCTGGATAGAAATGGCGGAGCATAATAAATAAATTGAGCACAATATGTGTGCTGCTCTCTTCTGGAAGGTCTTCATTCGTAGATTTTCTACAAATTAGTCCTGGCTAGGCGGCAGTGCAATAGAACGAAAGTTATCAGAGGTAGGAAATCTATTTCTTCCCGTAGGCTTTATTTAGGGCTTCCGTCCTGTTTTCCACATGGAGCTTGTCATAGATCTTATGGATGTGCTGCCGCACAGTAGCAATGGAAATGGAAAGCTGCTCAGCGATCTCTTTATACAATAACCCATCGGATAATAAAACTAAAACTTCATTTTCCCGGGGACTCAAAGTCTCAACCTCTGACTTTGCTTTCCCCTGAGTATGAAATACGGAAACGAGTTTTCTTGCAATATTGGAACTCATGGGGGAACCTCCATCGTGCAATTCCTTTAAAGAGGCAATCATCTGCACCAATCCGGTATTCTTCAACAAGTAGCCGGAAGCCCCTGCTTTGAGAGCATCAAAAACCTTATCATCATTTTCATACACGGTAAACATCATAAACTGGGTGCCGGGTACTTTGTCCTTCACTTGACGGATGCAATCAATTCCGTTCATCCCGGGGAGATTAATGTCCATGATTACAATATTAGGTTTCAATCGGGGAATTTCCTGCATAGCTTCTTCGGCTGTCTGGAATGAACCAATGACATTAAATTCTGAATTGAGCGAAATGAATTGTTGTAATCCTTCCCTTACTTCAACCAGGTCTTCTACGATACTTATAGTAATACTCATATATGGATCTGAAGGTAATCTTGTTTTGTATACGCACCAATAGAACGAAAGTTATGAAGGAAAAGGCGTCGTTAATATGATACATGTTCCATGATCCCTTAGGACCTGAAGATCGCCCCCGATTTCAGTCATTCTTTTTTTGATATTATTCAATCCATTTCCATAGGCTTTAATTTTATCGTGGTCAAACCCGACTCCATCATCCTGAATCGTAATAACGAGTTGATCGGTAATATTAAATTGAATGGTTACCTGGTTGGCTTTAGCATGTTTAATCACATTGTGAAGGGATTCCTTAACACTGAGGTAGATATTTCTTCTGAACTCGCTGTTGACCATCATCGTCCGATGGGCAGGCAGTTTGTCAATTTGACTTTGCAATCCATTCTCTGCAAGATATTCCATGGCGTACGCCCGTGTGTAGGAAAGCAGATCGCTGAGTGAATCGTTTTTTTCATTCAGGGCCCATACAATTTCTCCCATTTTGTCAATCATTTCATGGGAATAATGGCGAATACTTGTTATTTCTTCTTCGATTGGAAGATGCTGCTGCTGTTTGAGGCCAATGGTTTCACTTAAAAACCGTATTCGTGATAGACCCGCTCCGAGGTCATCATGCATATCGGTGGCTATCCTTGTCCTTTCTTTTTCAATGGCCTGTTTTCTTTCCAGGATCATTCTTTGTTTCTCCAGTTTTCTGGCGAAAAAATAACGTACCAAAAAAACAGCTATAGCCAGAACGATTAGACTGGCTATTACTATAAACCACCAGGTTAACCAATACGGCGGCCGGATAGTAAATGAATACTGTAATGTTTGTGCCTTATGCTGAGAGGACGGAAAATCAGCTTTTACATTTAATTCATATTTACCCGGAGCCAGATTGATAAAATTAAATACAGCGTTATGCGTGGGTTCACTCCATTTGCTATTAACACTGCCTTTTAAACGATAACTATATAGAATAGATTTCTCATCCGTATAGGATGTAGCAGCGACCCGGATCGTAAAATTATTGTGATCATAGGCAAAGGCAGTGACAGCAGGTTCGTATTCCCGGTCATTGACACCGAGATAGGTAACGAAGAGAGAAGGGGTGTACGTTTTTTGCGTTGACGTATCCGTGGTAATCATGATCCTGCTGCCCGTGGAGGTCAATGCCCATATGACATCATCCTGCACATTGATAATCTTATGGATTCCCAGAAAAATGTTCTGGCCCTTGGTGGTATTATCAATGATACACTCTCCATTGATAAATGATATCTTATCCAAACCGGTTTGTGAACCGGCCCAAATATTGTCCCATGGATCACTGTAGAGGTAATAATTAAAATTGTCGGTAAGCCCTTGCTGGGTTGTCAGCTGTAAGGTTGAATGGAGTTTTTCCCCTTCCATCTCAAATCGGAATATTCCCTGGTACCTGGTCCCAATCCACACATTTCCCTTTTTATCAACCGCAATCGATCTCGGCCCTATGCCTTCAATTTCGGTAGAATAGTCATTCTGCAATTGTAAATAGTGAGCAGGATCCTCAGGATGCAAGGTGAACACGAGAAGGTGGTTATCCCGGGTGGGGACCCAAAGACGCCCTTGAGTATCGATAGCCATCTGATCACACATGAAACTTATTTTGTACTGTGTTTTAATTTTAAGATGATGTAGAACAGCCAGGTAAAATGAAGTATCATTCAATTCTACATTTTGTATAATGGCACCGTATGGATCCCCGATACCACTTCCAAATTCCTTGACTCGTCCATTGTCACATGAGACTAGTTCCGGATGCGTATAGGAGGATGGAAGATCTTTGTCTGCTATCCTGTACAGACTTTTTCTATCCGTAAAATAAAGGGATGCTCCACGTATGTATATGCTAACAATCTTTTCATCAACTTTGCTGAGTAGAAATGATACCATATTGTTTTTATGAATCCGATAGAAGGAATTATCCGAAAGATTAAATAGCCATATCGTATCAGACTGCTTCTGTAAACAAGAAATATTGGAAGCTATCCCGGATTTTAATTCTGTTAGAACCTGGAAATTCATTCCGGACATTTTGACGACTCCATTTCCATCTGAGGCCATCCACGTGATGCCTTCTCTATCCACGAGGACATCTGATAGATAGCTTGTCTTTAAACCTTGATCTGCTGAAATAACCTGTTCTTGTCCGGTCGTTGATATATATTTAATCTTATCATAGCCATACAGCCAGGTATTACCGGCATCATCAAAATAAATATTTACATTCTTTAGTTGATTTTCATCTGAAAGTGTCTCCAGTGGATGAATTTTAATAATTCCCTTTTCCACAGAAAAAGAATCCAATATTTCAATGCCTTCAGACGTACTCAACCAAAGTTGCCCATCGGGACTGACTTCGGCACTGAAAATGTTCCTTTCCTTAAAAACACTTGTGGTGATATGTGTTTCCTTCTCGTAAATCAATAACTTCTCTAGCGAACCAGAGCTCCATGGGATGATCAGAAAGTAATTTTTCCATTCTGTGATTTTATCCAGATTGTGGCCCAGGTCGGTTCCATTTGCATCCAAAAACGGAAGACGAACAAACTTATCTTGCACTAGTTTGAACAAGCCATCATCTGCCGTTACGTACAAAGAGCCGTCTTTGCTTCGCAGAAACCTGTTGATCACCGGGTAAAAATGATCTAAGGTACTATACCGGCCAATTTTCCCATGGACAAGCGTATATAATACAGGAGCATTGGTGGCGACCAAAAGTGAATCCGGAGAAATTTCCATCACATCATTCACCAATTCATTCGCTAAGCCATTCTGTTGATTGTAATTTGTGAATCGGGCCCCATCATACACGCTCAGGCCGCCAAACGTAATGAAATACATACGGCCTTTGCTGTCTTGTTTTATGCCCCTGACCCTGCTATTGACCAGACCATCCTTGGGTGTATAGTAGACAAAGGGATACTGTTGTGCCAGACCGCTTGCACAAGCCAGTATAATGCCTAATAGAAACAGGTATCTAGTGATCTTTAAAGTTAATGAATAACCTCATAGATTGGCAAAGGTTTAAAAGCAGGTTAGGAACTATATGGTGCCATCTGATTCACCCTTCCAAGAAGATACATGACAAGGCTAGCTCCCAAAACCTCCATCATGTCCTTAAATAAGTAGGCTATCTTTGCCACATGCATGAAACACTGAAACCCTCTGAATATATTCCAGGTAGCTGCAACATAGGCCCAGCTGAAGTCAACAAGCGGCTCCGCACAGGATATTTAGGCCTTGCTATGATGGCTATTTTTATCATCCTTGATATTAATTTCCACTTCCCTCAAGTCTGGAAGCTGGCGCTATTTGCTCCCACGGTTTATGCCTTTTCCGGATTTCTGCAGGCCCGGCAGCGTTTTTGTTTTCTTTTCGGGTTTCTTGGGCTATTCAGCATGGCAGGAAAGAGATCCAGCGTGAAAGACGACCAGCAAAAAAATAAAGACCGTGCCAAAGCCTTATGGTTGGTGGCTCAGGTGTTTTTTGGAAGCGTTATGGTTACCCTGCTGTATTATGTCCTCACCATGGATTAAATACTGATATATCAGTATAGTTACCAAGCCTGCCTGAAGATATTTTTGGTTCATTAAAAAGACGAAAATGAACGACAACCAAGATATCAAAACCAAAACCTTTTTTCATCCAGGTTTTCAAGGCTGGACTTACCTGGTCGTAACCTGCAGCTTGCTCTTCACATCCTGTGCCCAATATTATTATGCGCCAAACAGCAATAATATTCCCTTGCTGAGTGAAAAAGAAGCCAAAATCAATGCTCAATATTCCGCAGGTCTAATTTCAAATGGATTCGAATGTCAATCTGCTTTTGCTATCTCACGCCACTTTGGTGGAATGATGAACACTATGATTGGCGGCAGCAATGATGATGATTATGGATTATCTTCTGGTAAAACACAAACAAAATTTATTGAAATTGGGGCTGGCTATTTCACACCCATCCAAGCAACATCGCTGGTTTTTGAAACTTATGGAGGCATTGGAACCGGTGGAGTTAATAATATATATACTGGTGAAGGAAAATCCAAGGTGAGGTTTACGAAAATATTTGTTCAACCCACTTTCGGCATTAAGGTCAAAGGCTTTGAGTTTGGTGTTTCCACCAGGTTGAATTGGGTGAAGCAAAAGGTAGCTTCCGTTTCTGGTTCCAAGACCAATGATTATTTCGCCGTGATGGATGAAATCTCAAAAAGTCCTAAATCTTTTCACATAGAGCCCAGTCTTGTCATGCGATTCGGAGGTGAAAAATTCCTGATTCAATTACAGTATACCGGCTTTTCCAATTTATCGACTCTTGATTTTGAAGCCCTCAGGGAAACAGGATATTTTTCTATTGGATTTTCAATCCCAATAAAATATAAACAGCCTAAAGCATAACCACTAAATGTATAGATGTGCTAAAACTGAAAATATAGAAGCGAGCTACTCATCTTCCTGGTCAGAGCTACTATAATCCAAATCAGTGCTAAGCAGAAACGATCATTAATTGTAAAAAGATTGAGTCAGGCACTGAGATTTATCTACAAGCGATTCACTGGAAACAACTTCACGACACCTCTCTATTAATTTTATTCCTCAGATAGAATGGCAAAAATTTACCATTAAACCCTTAATCCATCGGGACAAAGATTCCCCTGGTAGTCCTGAATTGATCCGTATAGATTGTGACAAACACTATGGATGGCATCTGTTGCGCCAATGGAATGCGCATATGCTCATTCCCAATAGGTTCAATTCCTGCAAAGGCGATCACCCTTCCTTGTATATCCGTAAGCTGAACCTGAAGCCCCGGAATCAGCAAATCATCACCGACAAAATCGATACTATGCTCTTCCTGGTTATACCAGAAAAAGAAATTTGATAGCGGATCAGGATCATGCAAATCACTCAGCATAAAAAGATCACAGACCGTATAACTGCAGTAGCCTAGGGTATCGTGCAGTTCTACACAATAACATCCGGAAACCGGTGGAGCAAAACAGTTCTCTGTACCCAGTGTGATCTGATCCTCACACCTTCTCCATGCATAATTGTACCCGGAAATGAAATCAGTACATAATGTGTCCTCCTTAAATGAAATAGTAGGTTCAAATGGAAAGGGTTCAAAAACCGATGCAATTGAATCATAGATTATTCCCTCACAACTATTATCCTTCATCCAAACCAACGTATAATTCAAAGGTAAGGACGGTGGACAATCCACATATTCATAAACAGAATTTTGAATCCCCGATAGCGTATCCGTAGAAGAGCCGTTTGAAATGGCAATAGTCCATGGTGGCGTACCTGACATAAATACGTTAAGTGTAACGCATGAATCACAGAGCTGCTGTGTACAGCAAAAATAAGCCTCCGGAACCGGATGAACACAAATAGTGTCCCGGCAAATGGACACACATCCATTGAGTTCAATTTCCAATTCAACCTCAAAACATCCAGGGGTATCAAACTTTACCCATATCGAATCTGCAGACGTGAAATGCAATATAGTGCTTGTATCTACCATTACACTCCATGATGAACCGGAAGGAAGCGTATCATTAGTCGTATAATAAATCAGGATTGAATCCCCAACACAGAGTGTATCCGGCGCAAGAATTTCACATTCGAGCAGGCAGACTTTGTAATCGCCGCAAACCGTATCGATATCTGTGCCTTGTGTGAGTATCACACAAACACATCCTGAGTCTGCAACAGTAATACATTGCGTGGTATCAGGCAATAAAGCACCACCACATGTATACCATTGATAATGATCAGCAGTATCGGATACGCATATCTGATCACCTGTGAGCTCTAATGTGCCGATGCAATCCAGGAAATGAAGATCGACCGTGATGAT
>JANNSS010000112.1:0-3369 GCA_031402955.1 Saprospiraceae bacterium | reverse complement strand
TTGTAACTGCTCCCGAATCAGCAGATTTTATAGGCGGAGCAATGATCCTTGTTGACAAACCACAAGGCTGGACTTCTTTTGATGTGGTCAATAAGGTCCGTGGACTTATCCGCCATAAATTCAACATAAAAAAAATCAAGGTTGGCCATTCCGGTACACTTGATCCTATGGCAACAGGTTTGCTCCTCATCTGCACTGGGAGTTGGACTAAAGAATTGTTTCACCTCACAGGTCTGGATAAAAAGTACACAGGCAAAATCACCCTGGGTGTCGAAACAGATAGTTATGATGCTGAAGGGCAAACAGTCCGCACGAGAGAAGTTCCACCTTTAACGGATGATGAAATTAAAAAACATCTTGACAGTTTTATAGGAGATATTGAACAGTTTCCACCCGTATTCTCAGCGATTAAAAAAGATGGTGTTCCACTCTATCAATTGGCCCGCGCCGGCAAGGAAGTAAAAACAGAAGTCAGGAAGGTGAAAGTCTACGCAATAGAATTAATCAAGTATACACCACCTGTCCTGGAGATCATGGTTCACTGCGGTAGTGGATTTTATGTCCGGTCATTAGCCCATGATTTAGGAGAAATAATTGGTTGCGGCGCCCATCTTTCCGGACTGATCAGAACATCAGTAGGCTCTTATGAATTGAACGGTGCATTTAGCATGGAATCAATCGTTACTTCTCTAAGGCTTTAGTTGCGCAGCCGTTGTTGGTGTCCCCACCAACCACCACCGAAGTTGCTCGCTGGTGGTGAGGACACCAGGCCAGCGGCAGACATTTAATTATTTCCCATTTCAGATGACACAGCAACAAGATCCAATCCATCAAACCGCCCCGAACTCATCCAGAGCAACACCGTCTGTGTATTCTTCCTGGCTCCAAGCACCAGATTTTCAAGCTGCTCTCCGCTGGTTGCAATCATGAGCATTGGCTCCTCGAAACATGAAGCCAACTGATCTGAAGACAAGTCAGGCAATTTTTTAATGCTCAGTGTATGCGGACTGTAGTAAAGAATTTTGACATCAGCCTCGGCCAATGCACCTTTGTATTGCGGAAGGAATGCAAGATTAAGTGAACTGAATGTATGCAATTCCAGACATGTGATAATGTAGGCATCCGGATGCTTTTCTCTGACCGCATTGACAGTTGCTCTGACTTTCGAAGGAGCGTGCGCAAAGTCAAGATAAGCAGTGAGTCCATCCTCGAGATGTAATGTTTGCAAACGTTTGCTTGCTCCGGTAAAGGATTGAATGGAAGAGTAGAAATCCTTTGAACAAAGGCCTGCAATCTGTGTGGCCAATTGCGCAGCTTTCAGATTCTGCAGATTGTGGTTTCCAAATATTTCCAGAGGATAGGACACTCCATCTTCATCGTTGATGATGACGGTTCCGCCTTCAAGGATATAATCATGCGTACGATACGGGATCGAAATGCAGATGGGTGAAATTTCCGCTACCAAATCAACCAGGTCCTGATCTTCTGCACAGTAAATCAAGGTATCATCTTCACCAAGCGATTCGATCAATAAGCGGAATTGTCTGACATAATCGGGATAGGTTGGGAACACATTCATATGATCCCATGCAATCCCTGTGATAATAGTAATGTGTGGTTTATAATGTAGAAACTTTGGTCTCGGATCCATCGGACTACTCAGGTACTCATCACCTTCCAGTACGATCATAGCTGCATCCGTTATAGCTACAGGTTCCAGGTCGCCGATCTTAGCGCCGATCATACGATCTGCCTGCACACCTGAGTAATGGAGGACATGAGCGATCATACCACTGGTAGTGGTCTTTCCATGGCTGCCGGCAACCACTATTCTTAATTTGTCAATGGAGATATTGTACATGAATTCAGGAAAAGACTCCACTTTCAACCCTAATGCTTGTGCTTTCAGCAATTCCGGATTGTCTGCCCTGGCATGCATACCCAGGACGACGATATCTAATTCAGTATGGATCCTATGAGGGTGCCACCCGGTTTCGGAAGGTAATAGCCCTTGGACTGCCAACCGGCTGCGACTAGGTTCATAGATTTCGTCATCTGAACCAGTTACTTCATGACCTCGCTGAGCCATCACCAGTGCCAGACTATGCATGATACTCCCTCCGATCGCAATAAAATGAATCCTCATTATCAGTGATTTAGCCTGTTTTGGCATATTTTTTGGTAAAAAGCTGTCAGGATATAATAATTTCGCACTTTAAAACGATTTATATCTGTTATCTGTTGATAACCAAAAGCAAATTAAAGCAATGTCAAACATGAAAGTATCTTCTTTAAAGTTCTTACTGATTGCTGTAGGCTTAGTAGCCTGTGTATCAATGACTTCGAGCTGTAACAAAGGCTATGGTTGCCCAAGTGACTTCTCCGTAGACGCTGCTGCAAAGGCCCCGGCTGCTGTTGAGCATTCCTGCTGATTTCCCGCTCTTTCAGGGAAAACACACACTAGATTCCCGGTTGCAGTGTCATAAAACCGGGAATATCAACACCAAACCACCACTAACATACACCAATGGCCACTAACGACATCCCCCCTATGCTGGGCTGGGATGATGTGTATATTGTCACGACCCGTGATGGATCTGATACCTTGTTCAGCAGGTCGCACAATGCCACTTACCACTCCCTCTTCGGTGCGGTAGGTGAAAGCAAGCATGTGTTTATCCAACATGGCCTGAAGACCCTGTCCGAACGGCCCACCATTTCAATTCTCGAGTTTGGCTTTGGTACTGGTCTAAATGCTTTCCTCGCGTATCTTTTTGCAATCACTGCAGAGAAGCAAATCCAATATACTGGCATTGAAGCTTATCCAATCGATTTAGAAATCGCTCACAAATTAAACTACCCGCAATACCTCGCTTTCCCCGAAGAACAGGATATCTTTTTAAGGATGCACCTTGAAGAGTCCCTTAGTTCTGATTCTTTCCATTTCAAGAAACTGTCAGGGTATGGACAAATTCGGGAAGATGAAAAATTTGATTGCATCTTTTTTGATGCTTTCGCTCCGGGCTCACAACCTGAATTGTGGGAACAAGCAGTGTTTGATCTACTTTTTAAATTGACCTCCGAAGGAGGTTGCCTTGTCACATATTGTGCTCAAGGTGAAGCCCGACGTAGGATGGAAAAAGCCGGTTACAAGGTCGAGCGTATCCCTGGGCCTCCAGGCAAGAGAGAAATGCTCAGAGCAGTGAGAGAGTAAGAGCGTGAGAACGTGAGAGAGTGAGACTTTACTGACTTTGCATAGGGTTGACAAATCTTAAGTAGGGGTTCAAAAATTTGAACACCTACTTAATATTTGTAAAAAAAGGACTCATAAGCATTTTCAGCCTCTTTAGACCCATAAGCCATTCCGCC
>JANNSS010000111.1:0-6179 GCA_031402955.1 Saprospiraceae bacterium | reverse complement strand
GATCATCATCGAGTAATCGTTGACGTTTCGACTACTTCGGCTCCGCTCAGCACAAGTTCGCTGACGACCGAGTGGATTAGAAATATAAAATGTTTTTGAGATGGCCTCTCTCCGGTTTACCGGAGGGAGGCTTTCTCTTTTTAAGAAGGAGGTACAATGCATTCAGCAGGTCAGGACCGCAGGACGTTGTGACGACTTGACTAAGACTGTTGTAACTATCGTTGGTTGAATTCAGGTTTTGAATGTGTTTGGCTTATCTTTGCGCCATGAAAAGCATAGCTGTTGTCCTTATGGGATTGTTTTTTTGCGGCTGCAACAATTCCACAGCCATACAGCCTAAACCATTTGGCGCTGACGATCTCCACCAATTGAATTGGAGACTACTTGAAATAGCCATGGAGGACGGCTTTCCGCCACCAATTGCTTCAAGGGTGTATGCTTATCCGCATATCGCTTTTTATGTGACAATGCAGAAGTTTTTTCCGGATAGTCTTCAACCAATTGCGGGTAGGCTCAATGGATTATCCACGATAGATCATATAGATGTAAAGAACGCTGATGCAGAGCTGACAGCATTATTGACCTTCTGCAAGACAGCGAGGAAGGTGGTTTTTTCTGAGCAGCATGTTGATGATTTGATTGAGAATATATTACTCAAAGCTCAAGCAGCCGGGATAAACAAAGCAGTGATTGAAGCATCTGTAAAGTGTTCGGATGACATCACCGGACATATGATAGAATGGTTAAGTAAGGATCATTATGTAGAGACCCGTACAATGGATCGTTGGACAAGCACGAAGAAGCCGGGCGAATGGATTGAAACACCTCCTGACTATGTCGCAGGATTGGAACCAAACTGGTCCAAAATCAGGCCTATGGTTATCGATACTTCGAGCATATATAATTCAGCACCCCCTCCACCATACGATCCTGCGAAAGATTCTGAGTTTTATAAGATGGTCAATGCTGTCTATCAGCAATCAAAAGAATTGGATGATGAGAAAAAGACCATCGCTTTATTCTGGGATGACAACCCTAATACTTCGGAGCATCGTGGCCATCTGGTATCCGTCATCCATAAGATTTCCCCTCCAGGGCATTGGTTGAATATTATCAGCCAGATCAGTAGAAAGAATAAAGCAAGTTTATTCAAAGCGACAAAGGCTTATACCTATACCGCCATAGCCATGTTTGATGCTATCATCTCGTGTTGGTATGAGAAATACGAGACAAACCTGGTTCGACCTATCACCTATATTCAAGAGAATATTGATAATAATTGGACACCATTGATCCAGACCCCACCATTCCCAGAGTATACAAGCGGCCATAGCGCTATTTCCGCCGCTGCCGCAAGCGTGTTAACCCATACGTTTGGGGATAACTATGCTTTTACGGATTCAACGGAGGTGCTTTTCAATCAACCAGTTAGACAGTTTACTGGCTTTTATGACGCTGCCTGGGAGGTAAGTTTGAGCCGTTTCTACGCTGGAATACATTATATGGATGGTATCACGGAGGGTAACAAGCAAGGAAAATTTATCGGACAGCTTGTCCTGGATTCGTTGAAATAATCCTCAATTGTACCGGTTAAAGTAGTAGGATTCAATTAGATAGCCGGTAGTTTGATATATATCGAGTGAACTACTTCTGATATCTTTGCGGCGGCATGTTTGATAGGCCTCTTTAGCCAAAGGTTTTAAGCCAATATGGTGGTTCTAACAATTAATTTGATATGAAGAATTTTCTTCTTGCTTTGGTCTTAAGTGCTGCCATCGTTTCCTGTGATAAGAAGAGTAACGATCCGGACTTCAAGACAATTTCGTTTGATGAATCTGCCCCTGCTGAGGATGAAAAAGGTCTTTTTACACAGCTTGATTCAAACGTCACCGGAATCACATTTGCTAATTACATTACCGAGACAGATGAAATGAACGTCAACTTGTATGGATATCTGTACAACGGTGGTGGAGTTGCTGCGGGCGATATTAATAATGATGGTTTAGTTGACCTGTACTTTACGGGCGGGATGGTGTTCCATAAGTTGTATCTCAATGAAGGAAATTTTAAATTCAAGGATATTACAACTACGGCTGGTGTAGATGGGGGATATGGCTTCAAGACTGGGGTGACCATGGTCGATATAAATGGGGATGGCTTTCTGGATATTTATCTCTGTAAGTCAATGGTAAATGATCCGCAATACCGTAAAAAAATGCTTTATATCAATAACGGGGATCTGACATTTACAGATCAGGCGGTAGCTTATGGGCTTGATGATTCAAGTTATTCATCTCAAGCTTATTTCTTTGACATGGATACAGATGGTGATCTTGACCTTTATCTGGTTAATCATCCCTGGAACCAATCAGAAGCCAATAATCTTAATGTCGTATACAATGATAAGGGGGAGCTCGAATTGAAGAAGCCAGCGGATTATAGTTTCATTAGCGGTAGGTTGTATGAGAATACAGGTAACCACTTTATCGATATCACCCGCCAGGCAGGCATGTTAAATGATGCATTCGGGCTAAGCGCGGTGATCGGTGATTTTAATAACGATCTCAGGCCGGATATTTATGTGTGCAATGATTATGTAAAGCCTGATTTCTTGTTTATCAATAACGGAGATAAAACATTTACCGAGAGTTTTTCTGATTATTTCAGGCATTCCTCCATTTCTTCAATGGGTTCAGATTTCGCGGATATCAACAATGATGGCTTTCAGGATCTTATTACACTCGATATGTTGCCTCGTGATCATTACAGGCAAAATATGCTGATGATGATTCAAAACTACGACAAGTTTGACCAGATGGTCAACATTGGACTGAAGGCACAGTATGTCCATAACGCCCTACAGCTTAATAACGGGAATGGTACATTCAGCGATATTTCCTTTATGTCCAATACGGCTGCAACGGACTGGAGTTGGAGCGCATTGTTTGCAGATTATGATAATGACGGTTGGAAAGACCTTTTCATTTCCAATGGGTATAAAAGGGATCTTACAAACCAGGATTATGCCCGATATGCAATTGATTCACTACGGAAAGAAAATGCTGCCAAGAAATTGAGTATGCTAGGCTGGGTAGAACAAATTCCAAGCGTAAAGGGGAAGTCCTACTTATTCAGAAACAGAGGTAATTTGCAATTCAGTGATGTATCAGAAACGTGGAACAGTGGTACTCCGGCATTTTCAAACGGCGCTGCTTATGCGGACCTCGATAATGATGGGTACCTTGATATTATAGTAAATAACATCGATGAGCCTGCATTTATCTTGAAGAATGATGGTAAATCATCCCGCGCCAATAATTTTATACGTTTTACGCTGATTGGGGATAAGGGGAAAACAACTTACGGAACAAGGGTTCGGATCAATACCGCTGATGGACAATATCAGGATCAGGTTTATTATCCAACACGTGGTTTTTTCTCAAGCGTTGAACCTATCATTCATTTTGGAATCGGAAATCTCACCACTATTGCTTCTGTGGAAATCATTTGGCCTGACAGAAGCTTCCAGGTCATCGAAAATCCGGATATTAATCAGGTTCATCAGTTGGTGAAAACATCTACCGGACAAAAGTATAAACCCACGCAACCAAGAAGCATCTTCCTTGAGGATATTTCTGACAAATTACCACCCGAAGCAAGGCATAAGGAGAATACATATATTGATTTTAAACGCGAACCGCTTTTGCATCAGAAATACTCAGAGGAGGGCCCTGCAACTGCAGTCGGGGATGTAAACGGGGATGCACTTGATGATATCTTTCTAGGCGGAGCAGCAGGTTTTGCAGGAAAGCTTTTATTGCAGAAGCGGGGAGGAGGTTTCGCCACAGCGCGATCAGCCGCCTTTGATAAAGACTCCCTATATGAAGATGTGGCAGCCCTCTTTTTCGATGCCAATAGCGACGGATCAAACGATCTTATCGTCATCAGTGGCGGCAATGAAAAAGCCATGGGAGATCCGCTTTACCAGAGCAGACTGTATATCAACAATGGCAAGGGTGAATTTTCGAAAGTTGCAGATGGATTACCGCAGGTTTTCACGAGTGGAGGGTGTGTTGCAGCTGCTGACATCGACAGTGATGGGGATGTGGATTTGTTTGTTGGGGGCAGGGTAAGTCCCGGAAAATATCCGCTGCCTCCGGCAAGCAGCCTGTTAAGGAATGATAATGGCAAGTTTACAAATGTAACACCACAGTGGTCTGAAGGATTGATGAATGTCGGTATGGTTACCGATGCCCGATTCGCCGACCTTGACAAGGATGGGTCGCAAGAGTTAATTGTTGCTGGTGAATGGATGCCCATTTCCGTATTTAAAAAGGTAGACAATAAGTTTGTAAATGTTACCGCAGAACTTGGATTGTCAGACTTATCCGGATGGTGGTATACAATCGAAATTGCGGATATCAACAATGATGGCTTTCCAGATATGGTGGCGGGTAATGTCGGCTTGAATTCCTATATACAGGCAGGTCCCGGTAGACCCGCTACGTTATATTATAAGGATTTTGATAAGAATGGCACTATAGATCCGGTACTTTGTTTTTATAACGGAGAGAAAAGTTATCCGTTGCATTATAGGGACAGGATGTTAGATCAGATGATCTTTTTGAAAAAGAAATTCACGCGCTACCATGGATACGCAAATGCCGGGCTTGAAGATATTTTTACTGCAGAGCAACTCAAAGATGCAAAAGTACTTACCGCCAATACCTTTGCACATACTCTTTTTATCAATCAGGGCGGTAAAGGATTCACTGCCGGTGCTCTTCCTAAGTACACACAGATCTCAACAGTTCGCGCCATTAAAGTCATGGATGTAAATCATGATAGCCTTTTGGATCTCGTGGTGGGCGGAAATTTTTATGGAACTGACGCACAGTTTGGACGACATGATGCCTCCGTAGGGGCTATTTTAATCGGCGATGGTAAGGGTAGCTTCAAAGTCGTAAGCCCTGTGGATAGTGGTTTTAGCATTCCCGGAAATGTCAAAAGTATCCTTCCGTTGAAAACGCCGACAGGCATAGAATTATTCGTCGCACGTAATGGTGATACAAGCAGTTTGTTTGAGTTGAAGTAGTTGGCAGTTAATCGTCGAATTGTAAATCTCCAGAATCATTATCAGCTTCTCTACTCGGTTCTTTCTTGCCTAAAAAACTGTACATATGTCCACCCAATTTGGCTAAATTGATCTTTTCTGATATCCCCAAAGGGAATGCATGGAGAACGTATAAAATTATGGAAGGAAGCAATTAACCTGGAAGAGATAAGAAATCTTCTTTTAAGACCAGGCCGTAGAATCATCCCAGATTCTCTGGAATTCTGCAGATGGCAATTGGTAAAACAGTGACTTATAAATTATTATTTTATTTAATATGACATCCATGACAAAAGATTGGCATGTGTTTTGAATTCTATTGGATGGAAATCCAACAAAGTGTGGATTGAATGCCAAATTGTTTCTTACTTTTAGCGTGAAACCGCTTAGTATTAAGTATATTAATATTTTTAGGAATATTAAATCTCAACCTGATGAATGACATACGCCGTCTGGCGTATTCCTTGACTTATCTTTCCAACTGATAATGCAAGGGTGTTTATAAGGAGGAGATCCATCTTAAGGGTTGACGTTTTAAATCGTTTATAAACACATATTGATATCTCATGAGTAGCATAAAATCGTTGATGTGGTAATGTGGCTGCAGGTAAAACCATTCTTGTTTATAGGTTTTTAATCTGAATGCGCCGTACATATCTGGATGCATTGCAAACAAGTCCATGTAATTGAATGATAAAGGATTTCAAACTGAATCAGATATCAATAACAAAGTAAGCATGCCCTGTGAAATTGGCAGTTTACATAACCAGTAAAATGGTCAGAGAAATGGCAATGGACAGAATCAAATAGGAAGCATTTAAATCAATCTTGAATTATAAACTTAACCTGAGTACCATGAACAAATTCAACTTATCTATTTTGCAATTCAGACTCCTCCGGCATGTCAGCCTGATGAGTCTCTTCATTTTAGGGAGTTTAACAAGCGCCAAGGCAGTTATTACCTTGACCTTTGCTTCCCCTAATACGATGTATACACCAGGTCAGGTCAACAACCTTTCCTTCACTGTTACAGGTGTTGGTAGCGAGTGGGTTGACCGCTTGACAA
>JANNSS010000110.1:0-12526 GCA_031402955.1 Saprospiraceae bacterium | reverse complement strand
TATGTAGGGGTTCAAAATTTTGAACCCCTACATAAGCGTTTTTTTAACTGATAGCGCCTCACAGTCCCCCCTTATAATTCATTAAATAGCCATACGGAAGATCCTTGGCATCCGTCTTTTTTATCTGCGAAAACCATGTTTCAAAATATTTGGCTATTTTTTTTCTTTCGCTTTCATCCATGGGATTTGGCGCGGTTGCCACCCTGTTTAAAATGATATCCTGTAACTCTTGAAATTTTTTCAGGATTTCGCCTGACCGGTTTTTAAAGTATTCACCCTGGTATATTCGTTCCAGTGGATGGGTCATGTTTTCAGGTCTGGTTTCTCTTCGGTAAGTAGGACTGACCATGTTGGAATAATCAAAATCATAAGGGATCACCACATAATGATGACTGATGGAATCATAGAACAGTTTTGCATTGCGGGACATAATGATGCTCCAATCCCTATTGCCAATTAAGAAATTAAAGGCCACGGTATTACTATAAGACTCAAAATGAATAGAATCTTCTGCAGGGTTAAAGAGTTTCCGTTCGATAAAGCCAAGACGTTTTGTGATATCCTTGTCCGGTTCTAGCAGAAAGCCTGTTGATGTGATTGGCTTGCCCACTCGAGAAGCATCCTGATAAGTTAAATTGAGCCATATCGTTCGGTAAGAACATGGTGTCAGCGACTCATACACGCGGTAGCACATCAATTCCTCCTGTAGATTTTCCTCGCCTTCTGGCGTGTCAAGGCAATGGGTGACCAGCTTGATTTCGTCAATATCGTCCAGGTTTAGTTTGCGGAGTGTTGATTTTTTGAAATTGAGCAACAAAGGAGGCATCGTACATTTCATCCTCCGGAATTTACCGCGGAGATTCAAGGTTATTTTTTCATTCCCTATCAGGATGCCATCCTTGCTTTCAATGGTGATGATCGCCTCGATTTCTTCACGATTAGTGCGATAGATAGAATCAAACGGGTAGGTGAGCGTGATGCTGACTTCGTCCAGTCCATACAGCATCTCAAAAAGAGAAGGCATTGATTGGCCTTTTCCTTCCGGATTCAAACTCAGAAAAACGTATAGAGATAATAGAATTAAGCGCATCAAACCCGGTTATAAGCCTCAAAATTGAGAAGAAAAACCGGGAGGCGGGTAAAATTATTGTTAAGTGTCGGATTCCAAAATTAGTTTTGTACCATGTTATCTGGTTTCCTGTTCAGCTGGTGGCTTTGTATTTCACCATTTTCTACTCAAGCCCCGGCGCCGGAGAAGCCTGTCAATATTGTACTGATCATAGGGGACGGCATGGGCCTGGCCCAGATCGCCCTGGCCGAATACCTCTATAAACCGCCCTCGCCTCTTGCTCAGATGGAAGTGATCGGTCTCCAAAAGACGCATTCTGCTACGCATCTCGAAACAGATAGTGGTGCTGCTGGTACAGCGATAAGTTGTGGAGTGAAGACGTTTAATGCAGCTATTGGCGTAGCTGCAGATAGTACACCGGTGAAGTCAATTCTGGAATTAGCACGAGATCGAGGCATGAAGACAGGATTTGTTGTTACTTCTTCTGTGGTTCATGCTACCCCGGCTTCGTTTTATGCACATGTTAACTCCAGAGGATCTTATGAGGAAATCGCAGCGCAACTCGTAGCCACAGGAGTTGACATCTTTGTGGGTGGTGGCGAGAAGTATTTTACTGACCGTTATTCTGATGGATTTGATCTGATCGAATCGCTGAAGAAAAAAGAATATCAGGTTCTCCATCTTGATGATCCCCGTGGACACGCCAATCTTGAAAATATTCGAAAGGAACACAAGATTGCCTGCTTCACTGCACTTGAAGACCCTATCAGGGCGACGATGGGCAGGACGTATCTCCCCTGGATGGCAATTGAAGCCATGGATGCACTAGAGAAAAGAGCAGACAAAGGATATTTCCTGATGATCGAAGCTTCTCAGATTGACTGGGCTGCGCACGCTAATGACCAGGAATGGCTTGCCCTCGAAATGCAGGACGCTTTTGACATGATGAAAGGGATCCTAAATAAAGTCCGGGAAGATGAAAATACACTCCTGATCATCACCGCAGATCATGAATGCAGCTATATGAGCCTCAAAGGAAAGAGATCGCCGCGGGTTGAATTTAACACCAAAGTTCATTCGTCCCAGATGGTCCCGGTATTCGCTGATGGTCCCGGAGCAGAGGCTTTCCTGGGTATTTATGAGAATACGGAAATATTCAGCAAGATGAAAGATCTACTTGGTCTGTGAGAGCGTGAGAAAGTGAGAGCGTGAGAATTTGTTATGATTTTATTGAATTGCCACGGCTTTCAAGCCGGAAAAGAAAATCATCTCGACTAGCAAGATCAAATTGAATTGCCACGGCTTTCAAGCCGTGGAAAGCAGGATCAAATTGAATTGCCACGGCTTTCAAGCCGTGGAAGATGAAAAGTTCAGATATTAGACTTTTTTCGTATATTTGATCATCATCCTTCAAATTCAGGACTAAATAGATTTCCCTCTCCGGTTTAGTGCTGATATCCTAAGACCAACCTCCCTTTGATTTTTTTTATACTGTCGGCTTTGGCACTTCAGTCATGCGCCATGCATCAGAGAGCGTAAAGATTATTTCACCTGTAAATATATCTAAAATGAAGTTTAAAGAAATAACGGACACACGTGGTATCAAGAAAGGATGGTCAGGTTTATGCATTGCCTTGTTTCTCCTCGTCTCTGGTCATACGGGCATGCTTGCCCAAAGTACGGTCAGCACCTCAGGGGGCAATGGAACGGGCTCCGGTGGCAGCGTATCGTATACAATCGGCCAGGTAGATTATACTAACCTGAGTGCTGAAACTGGTAGTATCAGCCTTGGTGTACAGCAACCCAATCTGTTTCTCACCGTGGGTATGGAGGAAGTGGATATCACACTGTCAGCAAGTCTATATCCTAATCCAGCTAATGCATCCACTGCATTGAAACTCGAAAGTCAAAACGAATTGACTTCCAATGGGGAATTGGCGTATAGTCTGTTTGACCTTCATGGTAAGCTGCTGCAACATCAACCCATCAATACGCTGCTGACCATCATCCCGATGGATCAACTGACAAATGGAGTTTATATCATACAAGTGACACGCCATAAGATTGAAGTAAAATCATTCAAAGTCTTTAAAACAAATTAATACATGAAATATCTATATCCAATCACCTTAGTGCTCTTGATCCTGTTGACAAGCTTCTCTAGTCCGTTGACTGCGCAGTCGCCACTCAAACTCAGTTATCAGGCTGTCATGAGAGACGCAACAGATCATTTACTGGTCAACCAAAGCGTACGGGTAAAGGTTAGCCTTCTTAGGAATTCAGCTTCCGGCACATTGGTTTATTCCGAAACCCATAATGTGTCTACCAATGCAAATGGATTAGTCACCTTGCAGATTGGTAGTGGCTCCGTAATCAGTGGAAACATGAGTTCCATTAATTGGGCTAACGGTCCATACTTTGTTAAGACAGAGACCGATCCTAATGGCGGGAATAATTATACTATTTCTGCAACAAGTGAATTGTTGAGTGTTCCGTATGCCTTGTATGCTGCCAATGGGGGCACACCAGGACCTCAGGGTCCAACTGGACCGGCAGGTCCCATTGGTCCCGCAGGTGAGAAAGGTGATAAGGGCGATAACGGTCTTGTCGGTTTAAAAGGGGACAAAGGAGATACAGGAGATAAAGGTGATAAGGGCGATATGGGTGATCTCGGAGACGATGGACCTAAAGGTGATACTGGTGAAACGGGAGAAAAAGGGGATAAAGGAGAGAAAGGTCTTAAAGGCGACAAGGGAGATAAAGGGGATAAAGGCGACACGGGAGATCAGGGTGATACAGGTCCTCAGGGACCACAAGGTTTACAGGGCCCCCCTGGGCCTATCGCAGGGTTTAATATGCAAATCAATTTTAATGATAATGGCTTAGGTGGGGCAGATCCAGAATTGTTGTATAATAAGAATAGCAATCATATGAGTATTGGATCCTCCACTGTTCATCCTGCTGCAGCGCTGGAGATAAAATCTACATCAGGTGGTTTATTACTCCCACGGTTGAACACCGCTGAACGTGACGCACTCAATGCGCCGGAAGGCATGGTCATATACAATACAGACACTAAAAAATTTCAAGGATTTGCAGGTGTCGTAACGCCTGATTTTGCTTCCAGTGAAGTTGCTGCAGCTGAATTTATATTGATAGATAATGGCGTTGACGTCGCTTATCTGGCGCAAACCTTTACACCTGCACTTTCAGGAATGATTCAAAGCATTGCATTTAATGTCAGCAGTCTTTCGCCAGGGTTCAAATTAAGGATTGAATTGTACGAAGGGAATCCGCCAGATTTGTCAGGCACCTATATGGATGGACAGGATGTCAACATTATGCAATCCGGCTGGACAAATGTTGAGTTCCCATCTAATCCTTCCTTGACTTCGGGTGTAGTGTATTACCTGGTCATCAAGCCGCTTGTGGAGACAAACATAGAACTTGGTTTATACACAAGTGATATTGGTGCACCAGGCGAACATTCCGGTGGGTCCATGTACACCTGGAATGAGGCAACAGGAGAGTTCGATATATCTGTCGGAAACGATATGGATTTTAAAGTGATACCGGTTGCTGTACCTCCATTTTGGGTGGATATGCATTAAATTATTTCAATTCTGTTCACCGAACATTTATGTTTCAGAATACACCCTGATATAGTTCAGCTATGCCAGGGTTTTTTCTTTATTTGATTATTGAACATTATGGCTGGTGATAGAATCCCTCATGATCATTCAATTTTATACTAACTACTGAATTAAAACCAGCGCACCATTTAAATATCGCCTACTTTTGTTATAATGTTTTATTGCCTCTTCTACCACTTGTTATTCTTCTTCACTATTTACTCCCACATGCATGAAGAACAAGAATCTGCAAACTGAAATAGACGCCAGCTACCTTTATCAGCAACTGGCCGATCACGAATCCGACCCTCTGGTAGCGAAGGTGTTCCGTCAGATGAGCGAAATAGAAGGCGGGCATGTTAAGGAATTTGCAGCAAAGGCAAAGGTTCCTATCGATCAACTTCCAGGCCCCTCATGGCGGGCCAGGACTTTTAATCTCATCGGCAAGATATTTGGATATGATTACGTCCTGGGTGTGCTGATGGATACAGAGAAAATACTTTCCAAGGCGATCATTGCCACTAAGGAACAAAACAAGATGGCGATCACAGGAAGTGAAACCTCCCACGTTAAGATACTTCGTTCTATCCTTGATAAAGAGCCTGCAGTTTCCGGCACCCAGATGGCCCGTTTTGAAAAACGACACCGCTCCGTTGGCGGAAATGCCATACGGGCAGCTGTACTAGGTGGTAATGACGGGCTTGTATCCAATTTCAGTTTAGTTATGGGGGTGGCAGGAGCCTCCCCATCTCAGGAAGGCGTATTGTTGGCAGGATCAGCTGGTCTTCTGGCAGGGGCACTGTCGATGGCATTAGGTGAATGGATTTCGGTCAAGAGTTCTCAGGAGTTGTATGAAAACCAGATGCAGCTGGAGATGGATGAACTGGAGACAAACCCCGAAGGAGAAAAGAAGGAGATTGCCTTGATCTATATGGCCAAAGGCATTCCGGAAGAACAAGCGCATCAGATGGCCACTTCAATGATGAATGACCCTGCACAGGCACATGAATTGTTGGTCAAGGAAGAGCTGGGCATTAATGCCGAAGAACTAAAAGGGTCAGCACTGGAAGCTGCCTTGTATTCTTTCTTCCTGTTTGCATTAGGGGCAGTCATCCCTGTATTGCCGTTTATGTTTACCTCAGGTATGAAGGCATTAGTCATCAGTGTGGTGGGTAGCGCCGTTGGGTTGTTTTTGATTGGGGCAGCGATTACCTTGTTTACAGGAAGAAATGTCTGGTTTTCAGGCGGTCGGCAGATGTTGTTCGGATTACTGGCTGCAGCCATTACCTTCGGAATTGGCAGACTGATTGGAGTAGCTATAGCTTGATGGTATTTTTCATTTATGCTATAGAACTTCCTAATAACACATTTGCATATATTGCGGAATGGCAGGAAGGAAATTCAACATTGCTTTCAGTACGATAGGCACTGTCCCCTTTGTCCGGTTTCTTAAACTTGTGATGACCTATGGCGTATATCCGGGATATTATCTCAGATGCCTGGTAGCTGGTATCATTAGTTTGTTGTCCGAACCCTTCCGTTGGTTTGAGGGCATCATGTTCTCCGGCAAGCTTTCCAGAACAGTCCTTCCCGAATCGCCGGTTTTTATACTTGGTCATTGGCGCAGCGGTACCACCTTGTTGCATAATGCTATGACGCAGGATAAGCAGTTTGCTTTTATCAATACCTACCAAAGTGTTTTCGCTAATCAATTCTTCGGCAGCAGATGGCTCTTTAAGCCCCTGATGAAGTTACTCATGCCGGAAAAAAGACCGGCTGATAATGTACTGTTGTCGCCAGAGCTTCCACAGGAGGAAGGAATTGCCCTGAGCAATATTGATTCGTTTGGTTTTTATAATTTCTTCTACTTCCCCCGCTGCTGGAAAGCCATTTATAAAAAGTACATCAGTGGCGACACGGCCACACCCGAAGAATTAAAGGCTTTTGGCCGTCAGTATAAAAAACTTATTGCTCAATCACTAATTGAATATAGCAGGAATCAATTTATTTCAAAATTCCCGCCGAATACCGGTTCTATTTCCCATTTATTGGATATGTTTCCAGAGGCCAGATTTGTCTATATCTATCGTAATCCAATACGAGTCTTCCAATCGACAGTCAATTTTTTCGAAACCACCCATGACGCCCTGATGTTGCAACCCTTCTCAAGAGCTGAGTTTGAAGAAATGGTTTTTGAATTGTATGAAATGATCGTCGCAGATTATGAAAGACTGAAGTCTCTGATCCCTGAACACCATCTTGTCGAAATCCGATATGAGGAATTTGAAGCTGATCCTTTAGAAGGGCTCAGGTATATCTATGACAGGTTGGATCTTAAGGGTTTTGAACAATCCATACCAGCATTTACGGAGTATTTCAACTCGCAAAGGAAGTTTGAAAAGGCCAGCCACCAAATTACGTCGGAGGAAACTGAAAGGATTACTTCAAGATGGCGCTTTGCCATGGAGATGTATGGGTATGCGATGCCTGAACAAATGGATGCTAATTGACATTCTATATACGGTTTGGGTGAAGTCAATGGTTTATTCACTTCCTTTGTTCAGTGGTTTTTTGGCGGTGATTGTTTTACAGTTTCCTCAAGTGTAACAAATGTAACCATGAGCAGAGCCGGTTTATCCCCAACTTTGTATCATCAAATCAAGTACATATGACTATTAAAACCATTATTGATGTCAGGACGCCCGCTGAATTCATGGGGGGACATGTAGCAGGCAGTATCAATATTCCGATACAGGAAATACAAGGTCGTCTGCAGGAAATAAAAGCAATGGGGCAGCCCATCCTGCTTTGTTGTGCAAGTGGCGCCCGCAGTGGTTCGGCAGCATCATTCCTGAAAAGTGCAGGCGTTGACTGTGAGAACGGCGGCGGTTGGATGGAAGTCAATTATCGTATACAATTGGAAACGGCTAAAACACCATGATAGGATTTCTGAAAAAATTATTCGGTATAGGCCCGGCAACAGACTTTAAGGCGCTGATGAAAGAAGGCGCTCAGATCGTTGATGTGCGGACCAAATCAGAGTATGATCAGGGACATGTCAAAGGGGCACTCAATATCCCTTTAAATAACCTGTCTAATCATTACGCTAAGTTGAAGAAGGACAAACCCATCATCACTTGCTGTGCCTCCGGTGTGAGAAGCGCCCAGGCAAAACATATTCTGAGCGCCAATGGTTTCACCCGTGTCTATAACGGCGGAGGTTGGTCAGGCTTGAGGAGTAAGTTAATTTAAAAAGCAAGGAGCAAGGAGCAAGGAGCATAGTTTAATCTACTAAGATAAGCTCATAAGCATATCAACTTATCAACCCATCAACAAATCAACTTATCAACAAATCAACCCATCAACAAATGAAAAACGCTATCGGCATCGAAACGCACCAGGCTGATCAATTGGTTGAGAAACTAAACGATCTGCTTGCAAATTATATGGTCTTCTACCAGAACACCCGAGGATTGCATTGGAATATAAAGGGGAATAAATTCTTCGAACTTCACCTCAAGTTTGAAGAGTTGTATACCAACCTGCTGGTAAAGGTGGATGAAGTGGCAGAACGAATACTGACTTTGGGTGGCGTACCTGTGCATACCTTTGATGACTATACGCATGCATCGAGTATCCAGGCTTTGAAAAATGTTTCGCAACCGGCGGAAGGTGTCAAATCACTCCTGGATGCTTTTCAGATACTCATTCTCAAGCAACGGGAATTGCTTGACCTGGCCGCAAGTGCCAATGACGAAGGCACCAATGCACTCATGAGCGACTATATCCGCGAGCAGGAAAAAATGGTATGGATGTATTCAGCATATATGACAACATAAGAAATGATAGATAGAATCATGACAGGCTGGACCTTTCAACGTGCCTTCTACCTCATTGCAGGTGGTGGCATGGTGATCATCTCAGCAGTTGATCAACAATGGGCCGGAGCTCTTTTAGGTGGATATTTCTCCTCCATGGGTTTATTCGCTTTTGGATGTGCTTCAGGCAATTGTTTCGGTGGTACATGTAAGACGGGTATGAGAACCAATGCCCCCGTTGATACGGAATCCCCCAAAAACTGACCTTGTATAATTAAACAAAATCATGATCAGAACCGGAAAAAACAGGACATTTAATGACATCATCCGCACAGAGTCTTTGGTGCTGGTGGATTTCTTTACCGAATGGTGTGGCCCATGTAAAATGATGAAGCCTATCCTGGAGCAGGTGCACACCGCCATGGGTGATCAGGTCAGGATACTTAAGGTAGATGTGGAGAAGAATCCGAATGCAGCCCAGGTGTTCCAGATCAAAGGCGTTCCAACCCTGGCTCTTTTTAAAAAGGGCGAAATGGTATGGCGACAATCCGGCGTTTTACCTGCATCTTTATTGCAACAGATCATCAATGAGCATAAAAGCAATTAATATGAAATCCATTTATCTTCTCCTTGCATTCTTTAGCCTGGTTTTCTCTTCCTGTCAATCGCAGCCGTTGACCGGTTCGGTGGATGCGATCACCTTCAGTACCAAGATCAATACAACTAAAAATCCCGTTGTTCTGGATGTACGAACCCCGGAGGAATACGCCGGTGGATATATTGGTAATGCGATAAACATCGATTTTTATAAGTCCACCTTCGAAGCAGATATCAGGAAGCTTGATAAGGATAAAACTTATTTCGTCTATTGCCAGGCAGGCGGTAGAAGTAAATCAGCTTATGAAGTCATGAAGAAGGAAGGATTTGTCAATGTGTACGAATTGAACGGAGGTATTTCAGAATGGCAATCCAGCAAACTACCCTTGACGGGCAATCCTGAATAGTAGTCTGCCATTTTTTCATCAATCAAGTAAATGATAAGCATCTGATTCGTCTGGTGCAGAAGTGCTTCTAAAGCGACTTCCAAAACAGTTACCTTCACCTCATGGAAATTGTTGAACAATTCAAATCCCTTTTTGAGCCCGAATTAATGAAGGCTTTGGATAAGAATGCCAGGCTACTAGATGTGAAAGCAGGAGAAACAATACTTGATATCGGCCAGACCGTCAGGACAATGCCCATCATTCTGTCCGGTACTGTCAAGGTTTCACGTATCGATGAAGACGGCAAGGAATTACTGCTGTACTATGTCAACCCCAATGAAAGTTGCGCGATGACTTTTACATGCTGCATGCAACAATATCCGAGTGAAGTAAAGGCTGTTGCAGAAGAGGATGTGCAAATGCTCACAATCCCTATCCATTTTATGGATGAATGGCTGGTGAAGTACCCGACCTGGAAAAACTTTGTGATGAAAACGATTAGGAACCGGTTTCATGAAATGCTCAATGTGATCGACCAGATTGCTTTTCAAAAATTGGATGAGCGCCTGGTCTATTATTTGAAGGAAAAATCAAAAGTCACCGGATCCACATTGATCAACCTGTCGCACGAACAAATTGCCGCTGAACTCGCCACTACGCGTGTCGTGATCTCCCGTCTCCTCAAAGCCTTGGAAAATGATAAAAAGGTTTTACTGTATCGAAACCAGATCAAGTTGCTCAAGGACTTATAATCATAATCTTATATGAACTTCTTCCATAACCATCGGCACCTGATCATTGGTATTCTAGCCGGGGCAATAAGTGGCTACCTGTATTATCATTTTGTTGGCTGTGATGGCCAATGCCTGATCTCCTCAAGTCCAGTCATAAGTGCCCTCTACGGTGCATTATTAGGAGGCTTTGCCGCTAATCTTTTCCAGAAAAAGAAGGTTTCAGAAGGCACCAACTAACAGGTAGTTCGCTTTTCCAACAAAGTTTGTACCTTGATTTCCCTGATTGGAGAGAAATAATTGATCAGGCACACAGGTTACATGAAAAGACACACGTTGGTTCTGGTAATTCTTATATCAGGCACAGCCCTTTCAGGCATATGGGCTCAGGATGCTGTCCTGTCGTCCGGAGGAGATGCTTCAGCCTCTCTGGGATCTGTTTCCTTTAGTGTCGGTCAGGTAGCTTACACAAGGCAATCCAGCCAAAGTGGGGTAGTGAATGCCGGGGTACAACAGCCAATAGAGTTCATCACGGTCGGTTACACAGAACTTATTGCTGATGTGACAGTCGGAATTTACCCTAATCCAACGAAGGACAAACTGATCCTTGAAATTTCAGGTAATTACCTGGAGCATGATCTACAAACTTATTCACTCTATGATCTTTATGGCAAACTTCTTTTGCAGGAGCGCATCCTGAGCAAGTCAGTGATCGTGCCGCTGGATAAATATGCTCATGGAATGTATTTGCTGAAAGTGTCGCAAAACAATAATGTAATCAAGACTTTTAAGGTTATTAAAACTAATTAAATGATGAAGGATCTCTTTCATTTCCGTCAAGCATTTTTCCTCTTCTTTTGTCTGAGTTCCTGGGCCCTTATAGCTCAGTCTCCGCAGAAGATGAGCTATCAATCGGTCATCAGAGATGCAGACGATAAGCTGGTTGCAGAGCAGGTTGTCGGGATCAGGATAAGTCTCCTACAGGGATCTCCTGCAGGAACAGAAGTATACGCCGAGACACACGCTATCTCCACGAATGTCAATGGACTTGCCACCTTACAGATAGGTTCCGGTAATGTTGTCTCAGGAGCAATGGATGAAATAAACTGGGGGGATGGACCTTATTATATCAGAACCGCAACCGATCCCGATGGGGGCTCAGATTACACGATTATTGGTACCAGTGAATTATTGAGCGTGCCTTATGCCTTATATGCAGCTAATGGCGGCGTTGAAGGTCCTCCAGGTCCACAAGGTATTCCAGGTCCTCAGGGCATAAAAGGTGATACAGGTGAGACCGGAGAAAGAGGCCCCGAAGGTCTAAAGGGTGATAGAGGAGAGAAGGGCGAAAAGGGTGATAAAGGCGACATTGGTTTGCAAGGTCCTATGGGAGTCCCGGGCCCATCAGGTGGGGAGAATCAACAAGTTATCTTCAATGATAATGACGAAGGGGCAGGTGATCCTGAATTCCTTTTTGACAAGACTTCAAATCATATTGCTGTTGGTGCAACAACCATCAACCCAAATGCCGCACTTGAAATCAAATCCGTGAGCGGTGCATTGTTGCTCCCCAGGATGACCACACAAGAAAGAAATGCAATTGACGGATCTGAAGGTATGTTGATTTACAATACGGATGTTCAGAAATTTCAGGGCTTTGTCGGCGATTCTGGCACGATCATTATTGCGATGAGTGAAGTATCTGCCGCTACCTATTTTGTAGGCGATGATGGAGTCAATATTGACTATGTCGCGCAGACGTTTACGCCATTTTTCCCCGGTTTGCTGCAGACGTTTGAGTTTAATGTCAGCAGTCTGTCTCCCGGATTTCAACTTACAGTAGAACTCTATGAAGGCGATACTCCAGGTACTGGTTTTTATATAAATGGGCAGGTAGTCAATGTCAATGCATTGGGATGGATCACTGTAAATTATGCGCCGACTTTTTTACTCAATGCGGGTACTTCGTATCATTTTATTCTGAAGCCTGCTGTTGTTTCTGAAAATTTTATTGGCGTCCTGAGAAGTAATGGTGGTCCGATAGGTGAGCATGACGGAGGTACACTATTCTCCTTTAATTCAACTACCGGCACTTTCAATCCATCGCTCCTGGATGACCTGGATTTCCGTGTAAAAGCATTGGTGAATACGCAGGCCTGGGTAAATCTTCATTAAGTTAGCCGTTGCAGGAGCGCCGTGGTGAGCGTAGCCGAACTATTTGCTCCTGCGACCAAGAGAATTCCAAATTAGATTCTCCTTAGGGATCTCGATAGATATACAGGTGGTTGCAGGA
>JANNSS010000109.1:0-46917 GCA_031402955.1 Saprospiraceae bacterium | reverse complement strand
CTTTTTTAATATGGTTAATCATTGGATATTAATCCAATGCAGCATTACCATTGATATCTCCTTTTTTAATGGCAATAAAGGCAGGTTCCCTGACCCCATCCAGAATATCCTGAAGGGGTATCGTGTAACTTGAAATCACAGGGGGATGCTGGGTAGGCGGTCCAAAGTCTGTATCTGCAGGTACAAAAATCCAACTCTGCTGATTCGGAAAATCGGTGGTTATCCCAAGCAGTAATTTGAGTAATGTTACGATATCCAGTGAATTGATGGTACCTGACCCATTAGCATCAGCAGCAAGTTTGGAGTACGGATTATCCATTGGTTCTACAAACAATATGTGCTTTTGAATCTTGACCAGGTCAATGGCACTCACTCCATTGGTAGGATTTCCATCTTTAATGATTCTGAGTTGCCATCCTGGTTGGACTTCACTGAGCAGCACTTCAAGATTGAATGCTCCATTTGCGTCTGTTGTATCCTGCATGATGACATTATTTGCTGAATCAACCACCTGCGCTACAGCGTTGGCAATACCTGAATTTCCTGCGAGGAATTGAACCAGACCTCCAACAGAAACCGGATTTTCACCTTGTGAGGGTTTCTCAGCACCTGTGGCAAGAAGTGCAGCGTCAATAGAAGCGATGGTAGCCTGGTTATTGGGGCCGTCAACGTCGTATTGTACGGTGCCGTCAGGAGCGATGACGATAAATGTTGGTGTTCCAGACCAGGAACCAAATGATCCGTTTTTATAGGGTTCAACTGCTGCAAGGCTTCCTCCATGTTTACTGATGGCTGGAAAAGTTTCATTATAGGTCGTGTGATAGTTTGTCACTACTGGATCAGTATCAGAATTTTTGTCGGTCATCAAAAAGAACTCAACATCATATTCGCCGGCACCCCATTCCTGGTAAAATGGTTCCATCAGTGGAGCAATAGAATTACATGGTGGACAGGTGGTATAAAATACTTCAACCAACACTGTTTTTCCCTGGTTAAGGTAATCGGCATAAAGGTGATGTAGCTGAGCATTGATATCAGTAACCGTAAAGTCAGGAGCAACTGAAGGCGGAGGAGGTTTGGTAGCACCAGTTGCAGTGATAGCAGCATCAATGGCATCGATGGTGGCCTGGTTATTAGCCCCTTTTACATTATAATTGACAAGCCCACTTGGCGAAATAACGACAAAAGTGGGTGCGGCAACCCAGGGTCCGAAGGTTCCATCTTTATAAGGAGCAACAGCGGCCAGGCTGCCTCCATCGTTACTGATCGCAGGGAACGTATGATCATAATCTTCCTGGAAGGTGAATAACAGCGAGTTGTTATCTGTTATCTGATCTGTCATTTCAAAAAAGACAACATCGCCGCTACCTCCGCCCCATTCCTCATTTAAAGGCTGAAGCAATGGTGCAATTGAATTGCACGGGCTACATGTGCTATTGAAAATTTCAAGGACTATAGTTTTGCCTTGGTTGAGATAGTCAGCATATAGATGATGAGGCTGCGCGTTGATATCGGTTACACTAAAATCAGGTGCATTCGGAACCTGTCCGGGTTTAAGAGCACCTGTGGCTGCGATAGCATCATCCAGGGCGTTAATGGTAGCCTGGTTGCCGGCTCCGTCAACATCATATTGAACTGTGCCATCCGGTGCGATCACGATAAAAGTCGGTGTGCCAAACCATTCTCCGAAATCCCCGTTTTTATAAGGCTGGACGGCGGCAAGGCTTCCTCCCTGCATGCTGATAGCAGGAAATGTCTCGTTGTATTGCTCGGCATAGGCTTCGACAAGGGTGTTGGTATCAAAACTCTTATCGGTCATTTCAAAAAACTCAACATCGTTCTGACCGGCACCCCATTCCTGGTAAAAGGGTTCCATCAATGGAGCGATGGAATTACAAGGAGGACAAGTCGTAAAGAAGATTTTGATCATCACCGTTTTTCCGTGAATCAGGTAATCATCATATAGATGATGCACCTGTCCATCTATGTCAGTGACAGTAAAATCAGGGGCAAGTTGAGCCCTAAGAGAGAGGCTTGTAAGGAGGATTCCAAAAACGATTAAAGTGTTTCTCATACCACAAGTGTTTTATTATTGGATTTTAACAAGAGGCCACTTAAGCATACCATAGGTCAAAAGATCAGTACGGTCAGAAGTAAGCATTCCCTGAAAAGGGGTTAGGTTGGTCACATAAAGTTAAAACTTATTTGATATCAAATGGTTATGGCCTCATAAAATGGACACAGGCAGCGGCAGAGCCCATAAGATTATCTTTGCATCATGAAGGATCCGGAACACGGTACGGTAGAGGTCATTGATGTCGGTTTGATCCCGTACAAGGAGGCATGGGATCTCCAGACGTCACTTCATCAGCGCTTGGTAGCCAATAAAAGAGCAGGCTACCCTGAGCCCCAACGACATTACTTCCTGCTATGTGAACATCCTCCGGTTTTTACCCTGGGAAAGAGCGGATCAGAAGATCATCTCCGGATCAATGAACAGGAAAGGACTGATCACCAGATTGAATATTTTAAAATTAACAGGGGAGGGGATATCACCTTTCACGGACCTGGGCAATTAGTCGGATACCCTATTCTTGACCTCGATCTTATCTTCACCGATGTTCATAAGTATGTCCGAAGCCTCGAGGAAATCATCATCAGGGTATTAGCGCATTACCGTATTCAAGGAGTCAGAAGTGACAGATATACAGGTGTTTGGGTTGATAGTGATCATGTAAAAGATGAGTCAACTAAAATCTGTGCTATCGGTGTCCATCTAAGCAGATGGGTGACGATGCATGGCTTTGCGTTCAATATCAATACGAATTTGTCTTATTTTGACCATATCATCCCTTGCGGGATAGCAGACCCCAATAAAAGTGTTTGTTCATTGAGTAGTCTATTGGGGAAAGATGTAGATTTGCAAGCGATTAAGAGGCAGGTAGCCACGGAGTTTGGCGTGGTATTTGGTCTGAGAACAAAGTTCTCGCCCCTTGACAGCGTTAATCAATTCACACTTCAAAATCTGTAAAGATGTACACCATTAAAATGTTTTTTATCCTCAGTGCGGTGCTCTTCACATCTGCTGTAAAAGGCCAGGCGGTAGTCAATCCTGCCATTAAGAATACACTTGACACGTATATAGAATATTCCAACAAGCAAGACTGGAATAAGGCTTTTGATATGTTATACCCCAAATTATTCACCAAAGTATCCAAGCAGGAGTTGATTGATATGGTGGAAGGACCAGGATCAGCAGGTCTGAACTTACAGATGAAAAACACTCGTATCACCTCTACCTCTGTGCCTGTCACAGAAGGAAATGAAACGTTTGTCCGGGTTGAATACGAATCTGATATGGAGGTCAACATCGTTGCCGCAGGAGATTATGATGCACCTAAAGCCATCCAGGCTATGGACGAGCAGTTTAAGGCGACCTACGGTCAGAACAACGTGAAATGGGAGGAAGGCACGAAGCAATACAAGATAAGAGCAAATAAGGCTATGATGTTTATCAACATGGGATCGGATGTCTGGAGCCTTATGGAGATCAATATGGAACAGCCTCAGCTGATGGAATCTCTTTTCTCGCCTTCGATTATGGATGCCTTAGTGCGTCTCGAATAAGCCTAATTATTTTTCAGTAGGTAATCCAAAAATGAATAAACCAGATCCACGGCCGGTCAACTATAGCCGGACGATGATGACTGAATTGGTCATGCCCAATGATACGAATCCATTGGGGCACCTGATGGGTGGTAACCTGATGCGATGGATGGATATCGCCGGGGGCATTTGCGCTGCCAGGCATTGCGGAGCCCATGCAGTCACAGCATCTGTTGATAATGTATCCTTTGCAAAGCCGATTCACCTGGGTGACGTCATCACCATCAAGGCTTCAGTCACCAGGGCTTTTAACACCTCCGTTGAGATATACCTTGAAGTGTTTACCACCTCCTCCTTCGGTGCGGATCTTGAAATATCAAATCATGCCTACATGACCTTTGTTGCGCTGGATTCCAGGACTTCAAGGCCAAAAGAAGTGCCACAGGTAATACCTGAGACCGATGAGGAGCATGCGCTCTTCAAAGGTGCTGCACGACGCCGGGAAGTAAGGCTGGTGTTGGCCGGACGCCTCAAGCCGGAAGATGCCCACGGTCTGAAAGCCCTGTTTGCTGAATTGGAAGCAGCCACCGAGAAGTAGAGTATGGTGTCTCAAAAGTTTAAATCAATATTCAAATCTATTCTATCGAGGTATCAAACGCTGCACCTCGAGTATCCGGTTGAAATGAAACCGCGATATGGCTTTGGCAAACCTGTTCACCAGGGTTTAAATGTCATCATTGAGACGAACAGAATTGAATACAAAGGATGGTTAGAAAAGGCTTTAACCTTTCGTGAACAGTTCGCTCAATGGCCTGTATATGATCAGCATCAAAATTCCATTCAACCGTCCTGGAACAATGGCTTTCTTCCCGGGCTGGACATGGTCATGCTCTACACCATGATTGCATCAGGCAAGCCATCGACTTATGTTGAAATTGGATCTGGTAATTCCACAAAAATAGTCGCCAGAGCTAAAAAGGATCATCAACTGCCGATGCAGATAATTTCTATGGACCCTGCACCCAGGGCAGAAATTGATCAGTTGGCAGATACCATTGTCAGGCAGCCATTTGAAAATGCTGACCTGGGGTTGTTTGCGACACTTAAATCTGGTGATATAGTTTTTGTAGATAACTCCCACAGAATATTTCCAAATTCTGATGCTACCGTTTTCTTCATGGATGTATTGCCTATCCTCGCACCTGGCGTGATAGTCCATGTCCATGATGTGTATTTACCATTTGATTACCCGCAGGAAGTTTGTGATCGGTATTACTCCGAACAGTATGCGCTCGCTGCTTTTGTATTGGCCAATCCTGTCAGATACAAGACCATCATGCCAAACTTCTTTGTGACTGAAGATCGGGATTTAAACAAGATCCTTACGCCTATTTGGGAGCATGCTTCTATGCGAGAGGTAGAAAGGCACGGAGCCTCATACTGGATTCAGATAGGGGAGTAATTATTTTTTATCGGAGTAACGTGACATCTCCTTTCCTGACTTCCGAACGCCCATCCGGGTATCGAAGGGTTGCAGTATATACATAGGTATCAGGAATAGCAGGTTCATTTTTCCACATACCATCCCATCCGGCAAGGTCATCGTCTGGAGCATCATAGACTAATTGGCCCCAACGATTGAATATCAGGAATTTCTCGATGACAATGTTGCCTGTTATAATGATCCTGAAATTATCATTCAATTCATCCCCATTATCAGGCGTGAACGCATTGGGGATCATAAAACTAGGTGGTATCGTCGTAAAGGAAAGAGTATCTATTTGCTCACAGCCCAGACTGTTAATGAAAGTAGCTGTTACGAAGTTGATTTCTTCCTCTGCATTAAACATGATGGACGTACCATTTCCAGAAACAGGCTGGCCGTTTACGGTCCAGGATACGGATGAGGGTTCAGGTGCTGCAAATAACGTGATTGTAACAGGTGAGCCTTGCAATATTGAATCACCCATGGGCTCACGTAAAAGGCTTGACTCATCACCAGGATAAATTACAACAGCTACGGTCCCAGAGACCTGACAGATATCAGGGTCAGGTGAATCAGCAAAGAAGCGTAGTGAGCCTGCTGAATTAACGGTAACAGTTGGTGTTGCACATGCGGTGCAACTAAGGCTTAGGTCACCACTGAAAACGGACCATTCAACATTGGTTAGTGTCAGATCTCCTGTGTTTACTACTACAGTTCCACCAAGACAAGCCGCAAACTGTGTTCCATTCAGTTGTGGTTCTGATCCGGGTACTATTTGAAATGAACCTATCGCACCACAAAAATCGGGATTGGTCGTATTTGCAATTAAGTTCACATTTACTACTCCAGATCCAGTAATGGTCACCGATGGATCAGGGCAATTGGTACAACTCAAGGCTGCATTCCCATCCTGGATGCTCCATGTAAAGTCTGATAAGCCTGTTGGGTTCGTAATGGTTAAGGGCACGATATCACCTGGGCATACAATGTTGTCACCTGAGATAATTATTAGTTGATAAGGAGGTATTTCAATCGGTAGCACAGCTCCTACCGGGCATTCCAGTATTTTACCGGAAAACTGATAAATAACTGTAGTTCCTGGTGTTCCTGTAACGGTGACAGTTGGATTAAGACACATCGTACAGCTTAAGCCTTCTTCCGGAGTCCATTCCGGCTCAGTTATCTGGTTAGAAAGCACTAAAACTGTAAACATTTCACCCGGGCACAAAATGGTATCTGTCACTGACAAGGGAATTGCCGGTGGAACGACATTGATCAGGATGGAATCTTTGGAAACGCAGGCATTGTTGAAGTTTTCACGGATATACAGGGTGGTGTCCTGTAAAGTCAATGCAGCATTCAATAAATCAAGCGGCGACTCGAAAGTACCATTGTCCGGTGTCCAGTTAAAGGTCAAATCCGGAAAATCAAGCGAATCAAAAGCCGGGGAAAAGAGTGCTACTACTTCACCCGCGCAATAATAGGCCTTGAATGGTGCGATGTCGATATGCAAATCACCAGGTAGTGAATCTACCTTCACAACTACGGTATCAGATGCAATGCATACACCAAAGTCAGATTGCAAAATATAAGTAGTGGTAACAGTAGGCGTTGCAGTAGGTGTCAGTATAGCAGGATCGCTTAAAGTCGAATCAGATGGAATCCACACAAAAGTTGTAGCAAGCCCTTCAAGTCGGCCATCTAACCTTGTGCCTTGACCATCAAGGCAGATAAAAATGGTATCCGGACCCAGGATGTCTGCAATGGCCAGGTCAAGGTAAATGCTGTCTTTTGTGCCGCATTCGTCTGAACCAACAGTTGCAAAGTACCATCCTGATAAAAATGGTCTGACTGTTACCTCAGCGCCAACAGGATTGTCAAAAGAGAAGGTAGGTGACCAGTGAATTTCTGCAGTGGAAGAGGCAGTCAGTTGAAGTGGCGCATACCGACACCATTGAATGGTGTCTCCTGCTGTCAAAATCTCAACATCATAACTATCCGTGATCCCGGTTTCCAACGTCACAAATCCTGATTCAAGACCCGCCAGATAAGCTATTTCCCAGGAGAGGGTTTCAAATCCTTCTGGTGAGCCATCGTTTATAACAGTGATCGGAATGATCACTACACTGTCCGTCGGAAGCATCTGGAGCGGAAAAGTACCAGCTGGGAAAGTATAATCCACACCAATCTGGGCGACACCGTTGTCACTGATGAAAATATCAGTTGTTTCTGTATTTGCATCACCTCGCTCGATGATCAGCGCATAGGGTCCGCCGCAACTTTCCGATAGGATACCAGCATTGGCTGGCGTACTTACAGAAGCTTCAAGGAATGTCTGAGCCTGTATGCCCGTCGCTCCCAGAAGGAACAAGAAGGTGATTATGTTATAAAACGAGTGTTTTGCCATTGTGTAAACCATCTGATAGAACCATTTCTAGGGGTGGTAAAAATAATCTTTTTTGGATAGCTCTCAGACCTGTTTAGTCAGTTTGACAGCCAGCCAACATCTTTTTTACTTCAGGTACTATAACGGTTTGTGGATTGGAAGCATATTTTGAACCGAGGAAATTCACAAGATTTGTCATTTCCACTTCATTCATTTTTAGATTGGCCGGCATTTTTTGTCCCGTAAGCTTATTGACTGGCAGCCCGTTACGTATCAGGCAGACAAGTTTCACGGGATCCGAAAGCGTTAGTTTTGCAGAATCAAGGTGTGGAATGAGTTTGCCTAGCCCGCTTCCATCTTCCATATGGCAGTTTTCACAATGGTACTTGTAAAGGACTTCTCCCTGGCTATATGGTTCCGGTTGACACCCCCCAATAAAAAATAAAAGGATGAAAGGCAGCAAAGGAAAAATTCTCGAGAGAACCATTAATGCATTGGTTTTTAACTTATTGGGACTTTTCAATGAAAGGATTGCGCACAACAATGAATGAAAGGCAAACTATTGGTATTCATCCTTTAGCAATTTATCAACGGAATCAAAAAAGGCAGTCACGGATTCCGGATCTGTACCCTCACAAAACCCTCTAACTCTCCTTGCCTTGTCGACCAGGATGATACGGCCACTGTGATCAAAACCTGCAGGTGCAAGGGGGTCTTCAATCACACTCACAAAGTATTGATCAGCGAGGTAAAAAATAGAGTCCTTTTCCCCGGTGACAAATTTCCACTTACCGGTATCAACACCCAGGTTATGCGCATACCTATTGAGCACAGCAACGCTGTCATGCCGCTGGTCGATGGTATGTGAGATGATCACAACCCTGTCGTCGTCCTTGTACCTATCATACAACCTCAACATTTGTTTAGTGACTTTAGGACAAATACTGGGGCATGAAGTAAAAAAGAAGTCAGCGAGAATTATTTTATTGTCCAGGTTACTGATCCTATACGTTTGACTATCCTGGTCGGTAAGTGTTATATCAGGAATGGTGTGATAGAGGGTGTCCGAACCCTTTACTTCCATATTGCCCAGGTAGGGTAACCTTTTAGGTTCGTTGCCACAACCAGCAATTAAAATGCATCCGATAATTGTAATACCCTCAAAAGTGAGAAGTTTCATAGCTGTTTTGGTTTATTTGGATTTGTTGGCTGCTAGCCAGTTTTGACCCTTTTCAATGCTAGTCAACATGTCCTCTTTAATTTTATTGATCGTAATTAACTGATTTTCATAGAAGGAGTTCAATTGATCTTCTTTCAAGGTAGGCTTAGTATCACTGTATGCCTTCATCCAGTCCCACATTCCTTGTTCTGCCAGTTTCAATGAGCCCATCAATTCTTCGAGTCCGTCAGGGGATACCATTTTGCCATCCGGATTTTCCTTGATGGTAGCCTTGACAGCACGCAATTCGGCAGTAAGTTTGGTGATATCTGCCATTTTTGGCATGACTTCATCATGAACCGCCATCACCTGATCCTCAAGTGCTTTGAGGTCGTTTGCGGTTCCTTCAGTTGAAGTATTGTCGGAACCCGATGAAGGCTTGCAGGACAGAAATAGAATGGATGCGAAAAGTATGCTTGTTAGAACTCTCATGTATCTGTTTTGTTTTTTAATCCGATGCAAAGATACAGGGAAGTAGTTCATAGTGAAATCGGGTTACTTTTACGACTAACTTATGAGTAGTTCGATACTTTGGTTCCGTCAGGATCTCAGGCTGCATGACAATGAAGCACTAATCGAGTCGGTTAGAAACGCTGATGAAGTGATCCCTGTTTATGTTTTCAATGTAAAGGTTGATCGTATCAGCAAATTCAGACTCAAATTCCTGATCGGGAGTGTGACGGATCTCCGGTATCAATTGCGTGCATTGGGTTCTGATTTATTGATCAGGATCGGAAAGCCGGATGAGGTCATCTATCAGTTGGCCCTGGAGACGAAAAGCCAGTGGGTGTATTGCAACCGTGAACGCCTCCGTGAAGAAGTAGAAGAGCAGGATAGCCTTGAACGAAAGTTATGGACCACCGGCCGCGAACTCAGATATAGCAGAGGTAAGATGCTTTATTACACATCAGACCTTCCATTTCCGGTGACGCATTGTCCGGACTCATTTATCACTTTCAGAAAGGAGGTCGAAGCCATTGTGCCTGTTCGCACTCCACTTGATTCACCAAAGTCTATGCCGCTGATCAAAAAACCATGTGAGCCTGGCGAAATTCCGGAAATCGGATCTTTGATTGCAGGTGAAATGAACGACGCAGCATATATTTTTCGGGGAGGGGAAACTGAAGGTTTAAAAGCACTGCGTGGCCATATGCATCAACCGGACACAACATCGATTGAGGAAGGAATGATGATATCCCCGTGGATTTCGATGGGATGTTTGTCACCTAAAAAAGTATATCACGATTCTTTTGTCATGGAGGATGGAGGTGAGCTCGTCAGGCAGCATCTGCTCTACAGGGATCACCTGCGTCTGATGGGGAAAAAATACGGAGACCGGATCTTTGCCAGATCAGGTATAAAAACCAGAGCCGGAAAATTTGAAACCAACCATGAAGCTTTCCATAATTGGAAAACAGGAAATACCGGCATCGCCATCATCGATGCTGCAATGCATCAGCTCAATAGGACAGGCTGGATTTCAGACGTTTTAAGAAAGACTGTCGCCAATTATCTCATCAAGGTGCTGAAGCTGGACTGGACATTAGGAGCTGCTTATTTTGAAGCTACATTGATTGATTATGATCCTTGTAGTAACTGGGTTACCTGGCTCAATCTGGCAGGTGTAGGCCCGGATAGCAGGGAAGACAGGATCATCCATTATGATATTATAGGTAAGAAATTAGATCCGGATGGAGCGTATGTCAGGATGTGGAATGGTTAAGTTTGAGCTGTCAGCTGTCAGTTTTCAGCTATCAGTACTAGCTTCCAGCTACCAGCTTCCAGAGTATTTTACTCATTCCCTGCACACTACTCACAATTCACAACTCACAACTCACTAATCAACAAACCATCTTTCATTTCATAGATGTGGTCACTCAGTGCAGCCAGGTCTGCATTATGCGTTACGATGACCAGGCTTTTGCCCATGTCGGTAGTGATACTTCGAAGGAGTTGATGGACCTGGATGGATGTTTCCGTATCAAGGTTCCCTGATGGTTCGTCAGCAAGGATGATATCTGGTTCATTCATCAGCGCGCGGCCGATAGCCACCCTCTGTTGCTCGCCGCCTGAAAGTTGGTTTGGTTTGTGGTCAGCTCTGGCCGAAAGTTGAAGATAACCCAATAGATCACCGGCCCTTTTAAAAGCATCCTTCTTACTCATACCTGTGATGAGAGCTGGCATGGCAATGTTTTCCATGGCTGAAAATTCCGGGAGGAGATGATGAAACTGGAAGACAAACCCAAGATGCTTGCTGCGAAGGGAGGCTAAAGCCTTGCTTTTCAAACCAGTAACTGGCATTCCGCAGATGGAGACACTGCCGGAGTCCGGAGAGTCCAGGGTGCCCAGAATGTGAAGGAGGGTGCTTTTGCCGGAGCCTGATTTCCCAACGATGGCAACCATTTTGCCTTTTTCAATGGAGAGGGTCACACCTTTTAACACCTCGAGGGTGCCAAATTGCCGGTGTAAGCCTTCAGCCACAATAGCCCGTTTATAATCTTGTGTTTCAGTCATTCAGTCTCAAATTTGCAAAATATGTTTCACACCACCAGAGAAGGCTTTCAGGCAGCTTTTCCGGTCTTTTGAATCGTAACCTTATGAAAATGACTATTTTTACACCCCCGCCTGTTTGTGAGTATGAAAATTCTGTTTCTCTGCAAAAAATTTCCTTACCCGCTGAAAGATGGTGAATCTATAGCGGTGAGCAATCTTTGTAAAGAACTCAAGGCCCTCGGATGTGATATTTCGCTGCTCAGCATGAATACGAGCAAGCATTACAGCGATCCCAGTGCCCTTCCACCCGATTACAACTATTTTACAACGATTCATACCATCGATATTGACAATTCGATCAGACCATGGAAAGCTGTTGCCAGTATTGTTTCTGGCGAGTCGTATCATATCCGCAGATTTAAATCCGGTGCTTTTAGAGAAAAATTGATCGAGATCCTGAAGCAGGAATCATTCGATATCATCCAACTCGAGACTTTGTACCTGGCTCCATATATCGAAACTATCCGTGAATATTCAAGTGCGAGAATTGTCATGCGTGCACATAATGTTGAGCATGAAATCTGGGAACGGATCACGAGAAATACCGGATCTAACATTCGCAAGTTTTACCTGGCTTACCTGACGAAGAAACTCAAGGCTTATGAGATCGGGCAGTTTACCGCCTATGACTATCTGGTTACACTGACTCAGCGTGATTTGAAGCAGTTTAAGGAGAAAGGATATATCAACGGAGCGTCTTCAGCACCTATTGGATTTGATACTGAAACGTATCCCTACAGGCAACCAACATTTGGCCCTGAAATGTCAATATGTTTTATTGGATCAATGGATTGGAGACCCAACATGGAAGGCCTGGAGTGGTTTCTGGCGAAGTGCTGGCCATCTATTCACACTCGCTGGCCAATGATCACGTTCCATATTGCCGGTCGAAATACGCCGATGTCCCTGTTGAATGTTAGGTTACCAAATGTAATGATCCATGGAGAAGTACCTGATGCTGCTGAATTTATCAACAAGCACGCAGTCATGATCGTCCCACTGTTTTCGGGTAGTGGTATGAGAGTCAAAATCGCGGAGGGGATGATTTTAGGAAAAGTTATTATCACTACTTCTCTTGGGAAAGAAGGCATTGAAGGAGAACATAAACAACATTTTTTAGTAGCGGATGATGAAAACCAATTCATGCAGGCAATTCAGTTCTGTGTCGAACATCCGGATCTGGCCATGAAGATATCTACCCTGGCAAAAGAAAATGCCCAAAAGCAGTTTGACAGTGGTCAGGCAGCCCAGAAAATCCTGAATATCTATCACATGCTGTTAGGATATGAGCCCCATCAGGCAGGTAATTCACCAATTCATAACAAGAATTCCTAAATCTCCTTCCTGAACGTGCGGATAGTATTTGTGACATCTCGTTTTCCTTACCCGGTTGAGAAAGGAGACAAACTAAGGGCTTTTCACCAGATCAGGATGCTGAGTGCTCATCATGAAATTCATCTTGTCGCCATTTCACACAATGCTATAGCACATGAACACCTGAACGCGATGGCTCCATATTGCAAGACCATTAAAGTCTTCCGTATCCATAAATGGCTGATTCCTTTCCAATTGGTTTCGGGCTGGATTGAAGGACTGCCTCTGCAGGTGAGTTATTTTTTGGATCGCACCATTAAGCGGAAGGTTCAATACCACATCATACACCTGGAGCCTGATCATGTCATCTGTCAGCTCATCAGGGCTTCAACCTATGTCCGGGCGCTACCATTTCCTAAAACACTTGACTATATGGATGTGTTTTCAGAAGGTATGTTTCAACTCGCCAAGAAGTATTATCCTTTCGGGTTTATTTTCAATTGGGAAGCAAAACGTCTGGTTGCCTTTGAAAGGACGATCTATAAGGATTTTGACAAGCACACGATCATCTCCAGGCAAGACAGGGACAGGTTGCATCTTGCGACGCATGACCAGATCATGGTCATCCCTAATGGTGTAGATCCTGAATTCAAACCTATCACCAATAACCATTTGCCGGCGCACGACCTAGTCTTTGTTGGAAACCTGGGTTACGGCCCGAATACTTCAGCTGCACAATATCTCGTCCGGGAACTTATGCCGGCCCTGGAAAACCGTGGATTAGATGTAAAACTATTACTGGCAGGTGCGCGACCTGGAGGGAAAATATTGAAGTTGAAGAAGAGAAAGGGGGTTACGGTCAGTGGCTGGGTGGAGGACATACGCGATGCCTATGCAGATGGTCGTATCTTTGTCGCGCCCATGTTTACGGGGCTCGGGTTACAGAATAAAATTCTTGAGGCGATGGCTATGGGACTACCATGTGTGACTACGTCGATGGTCAATAATGCGATCGGAGCAACACTTAACAAAGAGATCCTCGTTGCGGATACGCTGGAGGGATTGGCTGACCATGTACAACGATTGCTGAAAGATGAAAATGAATACAACAGGATTGCTGCGGCGGCCAGAGCTTTTGTGTTGTCAAACTACCAATGGGAAGACCAGGTTGAAAAACTGGAAACATTTATTAGTTCAAAGAATGTATACGCAGACAAATGATACAAACTGAAACAGACATCATGGAAATGACCTCACAGCTGGATTCTATATCATCCGCTATCGAAGATATACGATTGGGTAAAGTGGTGATCGTCGTGGATGATGAAGATCGGGAGAACGAAGGCGATTTTATTTGTGCCGCCCAATGTGTGACGCCGGAGATTATCAATTTTATGGCAACCCATGGACGAGGACTAATCTGCGCCCCGTTGAATGAAAAGAGGGTAGAGGAATTGAAATTGCAGATGATGGTCAAGGACAATACTGCATTACATGAAACTGCATTTACAGTTTCAATCGATTTGATAGGACATGGATGCACTACCGGCATATCGGCTCAGGACCGTGCTACAGGTATACGCGCACTGGTGGATCCGAACATTAAAGCTGAAGACTATGCCAGGCCGGGTCATATTTTTCCATTGAAAGCCAAGTCTGGAGGTGTATTGCGCAGAAGTGGACACACAGAAGCCGCAATAGATCTTGCGCGTATGGCGGGCTTCTATCCTGCAGGTGTGCTGGTCGAAATACTCAACCAGGATGGCACGATGGCGAGGTTACCTCAACTGATTGAAATTGCTAAAAAGCATGACCTTAAGATCATTTCTATCCAGGACCTGATTGCATTCCGTATGGATCGTGAACGGATTGTCGAACGAATGCCTTCCTATAAGATTTCTTCAAGATTTGGAGATTGGGAGGTGATTCCCTTTCGACAGATGATCACAGAGGATATACATCTAGCCCTCGTCAAAGGACATCCCGACAAACAGAACTCAACATTAGTGCGCGTACACAGTATGTCACGCACAGGAGATTTGCTAGGTTTGATTTTTGGCAATACGGGTAGCGAGATAGACAGAGCATTATCCCTGATAGCTGAAGAAGGAAACGGCGTCTTTCTGCTGATGCGTCACAGTGAATTATCGGATAATGTACTGGACGTCCTTAAATTTTTTGCAGGCCAGGATGGTGCATCTACTTCAGAACAAAGAGACATCGGTGTTGGTGCGCAGATCCTCAGAGAGCTCGGTATCTCCAAGATGAAACTCATGTCAAATAATACCATATCCCGCGTTGGGCTTATTGGTTTTGGCCTTGAGATTGTAGAAAATGTAAAATTGTGAGTTGTGAATTGTGAGTTGTGAGTTGTGAGTTGTGAGTTTGGCTTCACTTTTCACTTAAAAAGTAGGGCACATCGACTCTTCGTTGTCATACAATCCTGTAAAACTAATGGACAATTCGAAAGCACCTCTTCCTGGTGCCTGAGCGCTAAGACTTGATGTAGTTATATCATGGCTGAGACCAATCAAAAGGCCTTCAACTTCATAGGCTGCCATCAGGTAAAGGGCTGATGGTTTCAAACCACCGTCAAAAGTCTGATTTAAGCGAACGCCTCCTCCGACATGAAATGCCTGGTTATCGTAATTGGTAATATCAAATTTGACAAGTGCTGCTGCTGAAAGCATTTGATGTGGTCCTTCACTTTGCCACATAAAACGTGGTAATACGGAAACAGATTCATTTGAGGCAAGTTCCATAGAGAGGAAGGCAGTAAACTTGCGATAGATATTTGCCTCTGGATATTCGATATCCTGCGCAATGGAGTGTGAATAGAAAGAGATAGAACTACCGGGAATATGATCTACAGACAATCCGAAAGAGAGGCGTGAATAGTCCCCCATTTCCGACATATAACTTACCCCCACCCCAAGGTCCATGAAGGCAAAATTGTTGGACGGAAGGATTTCCGCAGTACCAAGAGAATATTGATCCAGGCCGTTGAATTGGTCATTAAAATAAATCTCTTCGTAATTGACGTTTCGCTGCGCTATGCCGAAATTTAATCCAGCGGAAAGGTATTGCTTCCGGTCTGCGTTGAGTGCTTTGTGATAACTCCCATAAAGGGAAAGGATATTCTGGTTGACATTGTAGATCGCAGTACGGTCAGCGATAAGTGAAAATCCGGCTCCGAAATAATCATCACTATGTTCCTGTACTATCTTGATGTCACCATAAAGGCCCATCGTTGTAAATGGGCTTTCGATAATGCTTCTCCACTGGTCCCTGTAAGCGATAGTGACGCGATACCGGCCGTCAATCGCACCTGAAAAAGCAGGATTGATATCAACCGGATGAGCAAAGGATTGCGTGAAAAGCTTGTCCTGGGCTACAGCCTGACCCGAGAAAGAAAATGCAATTGCCACGAAAAGTAAAAAATGGAAAATGTGCTTCATATCTTAGATCATTTGGAGGATATCATACTTGGTGAGTATGTGGATATTCCCCGCCTTATCTTTTGCCATAACCGCAGGAATTTTTTTGGTGATGTATTTATTGAGCTTGCTGACCGGCAGATCTTCATCAACCATCGGTAAAGGCTCATCCATAATCTCAGATACCGGTTTTTCCGCATGGCTGAGTGGATTTTCAAGAATATAGGTCAATACGGCGTTTTCAGAAAGGGATCCCACAATCTCGTTTTCTTTCATAACGGGCATTTGGGAAATATCGTATTCCTTCATGAGTTGGAGAGCCTGTCTCACTTTGTCATCCGCTCCTACCGTGATGAGCTGTTGATTTGCATGGGCTTTGATCAGATCTCTGACCATCAGTTCTTTATCAAGGAAACCCCGCTCCCGCATCCAGTCGTCATTGTAGATTTTACCTACATAACGGCTGCCATGATCGTGAAAAATAATCACCACCACATCGTTTTCTGTGAGTCTGTCTTTTAGTTGCAATAATCCCGCAAGAGCGCTTCCTGCGGAATAGCCAAGCAAAAGGCCTTCCTCCCGTGCCAATCGCCTTGCAGCCAGTGCTGCATCTCCGTCAGCTACTTTTTCGAAATGATCTATCAGTTTGAAATCGACGTTGGCAGGCAGGATGTCCTCACCGATACCTTCCGTGATATAAGGGTAGATTTCCTTTTCATCGAAGATGCCGGTCTCATGGTATTTTTTAAACACACTGCCATAGGTATCAATACCCCAGATTTTAATGTCCGGGTTTTGTTCCTTCAGGTATCTGGAAGTACCGGAGACCGTACCGCCGGTGCCGACTCCGACTACCAGGTGAGTGATTTTCCCATCTGTCTGGTCCCAGATTTCCGGACCGGTAGTCAGGTAATGGGCTTTCGTGTTGGAGAGATTATCGTATTGATTTGACCAGTATGAATTCGGGAGTTGTTTGCTCAATCGTTCGGCAACAGAATAATACGAGCGAGGATCTTTCGGTTCAACATTAGTAGGGCAGACGATCACTTCAGCTCCAAGGGCTTTAAGCATATCAATCTTTTCCTTGCTCTGTTTATCACTGGTGGTAAAGATGCATTTGTATCCCCTGACGGCGGCTACGAGGGCTATTCCCATGCCGGTATTTCCGGAAGTGCATTCAATGATCGTGCCGCCTGGTTTGAGGAGGCCATTTGCCTCTGCATCATTGATCATTTGCACCGCCATCCTGTCTTTGATCGAGTGGCCTGGATTAAAGGTTTCGACCTTGGCCAGTACAAGCGCTTTGACCTCTGTGGCCACCTTATTAAGTCGGATCATAGGCGTATTGCCTATCGTCTCCAGCACATTATTACTAACTTTCATCGGGGACAAAGATGCGAAAAATAGGCCTACTCAACGAAGCGCCACCGGGCAAAGAATTGCTGATCAAGCACCCCGAGCGCCCGGGCCACAGAAGGCGAAACCACAAGCCCGACCTGTGACTGATACAAACCTGGTGGTATGTTACCTGCCACTTTGGCCGTCAGCGTCCTGTGCAGCATTGGATTGGTTACTTCCATATAGGATCCAACTTTTGCAGTGGGGTGAAGTACATAATAGTGGGATTGCTGACTACCCGGTTTCCAGAAAGCCAGGCCTTTTTGTTCGCGAATGATTTTGCCTTCGGTTTTATACTCATCTGTAAAATCCTTGACAGTATACTGGGCAGCTAGATCTGCTGACGCTGCAGCTGTTCCCGCAGGACTTAGTGTATTGTGTTCCGGGATATACCATCCCAGATGAATTACCTGTCCGATGGATAATCCTTCACTCACCCTCGGGTTGAGGGAAATGATTGTTTCGGGTGAAGTGCCGAGATAGACTTTCGAAATCCGGTAGAGTGTTTCTTTTGGCTGTATACGGTAGAACACAGGAATACCGTCATCCTGCCCGGAAGGAGGGACAAACACGAAGGCTTTAGGATAAATTGGAATATTGACGGGATAGCCTAGCGGGATAGAGCCAGGATTCAGGTCTGGATTGACTTCCAGGATGGAATCAATACTTACGTTGTATTTTCTGGAAAGACCGTACAATGTATTGCCGGGTTCAACCTTCTCAATGATTACCAGGCCAATCGGGTCAATATGGTGAATGAACTTTTGGGATACCTCACTGGGTGTAGGCACCTGTGACCCTGCTGAAACGGAATGAAAAAGAAAGTAAAAAAGGAGGCCTGGCGTACGCATGATTTGGGTTTAGAGTGACACAAATGTATTACATATTAAATAAACTTGTAATATTTAATTAAAAAATCCGACTTTTGCCTGACAACAAGACGAAAACTATGAGCGCATATTGTACCATGGCCATCATTCCTGCCCGGTATGGATCCCAGCGATTGCCTGGCAAGCCCCTTATTATGATCAAGGGTAAAAGCCTTATCCAGCGGGTCTGTGAGCGGGTCCAGCAGGCCAAAGTGATTGATCATTTTTGTGTGGCTACCGATGATATCCTGATCTACAACCACGTTAAAAAACTCGGTTATGATGTAGTCATGACCCGGTATGAACAGCCTTCAGGCACTTTCAGGTGCGCGGAAGTATTAAGTCAATTTCCAATGGTGACGCACGTGGTCAATGTCCAGGGAGACGAGCCACTAATTGATCCACAGATGATTGATTTCCTCGCTACAAATATGATCGAACATACCGGGTTAAAAGTTGCGACACTGGTGCGTCGTATCGAAGATGCGGCTGACCTTTCAAATCCTAATGTCGTCAAGGTGGTCATCAACCGGAATAATGAAGCGATGTATTTCAGCCGCCAGGCGATTCCTTTTGTGCGTGATTTTCCGGTGGATAGTTGGTTGGAACATGGGGTCTATTACAAACACATCGGTATGTATGCTTACACCTCACAGGCACTGATGGCCATAGAAAAACTGCACATGCATCCGTATGAGTCACTCGAAAAGCTTGAACAACTCACCTGGCTTGCTAATGGATTGTCGATTGAGTGCTTTGAAACGAATATGGAATCAATCGGAATCGATACAGAGGAAGATTTGAAAACGGTGACTTCCATGATCGCAGAAATGGAAGATTAATTTTGCTTTAGGCTTTACATGAAATTGAAAAGGGTTCACCAAGGTGAGTCCTTTTTCATGACAAGGATTATAGCCCGAGAAAGGCGCCATCAAATGCAAATGGAAGGATATCCTTGACATCATTGATTTCATATACCACACCTCCTCCTGCCAGCGTAAGTAACAACCGGATAGGGGTGTCCTGAAAACTTCTATATTCATTCAGCACCTGACGACATGATCCGCACGGACTTGCAGGCGTATGTTGTTGTGGGTTGTCAACTGCAATAGCGATCGTATCAATTGGTAAGCGGCCGAGCTGATGGATCATAGTGTATAAGGCTACCCGTTCTGCACATTGCCCTATCGGAAAGGCACCATTCTCCTGGTTTGAACCAACGATAATTTGTTGATCAGTGCTTCTGATTGCAGCACCGACTTTAAAATCAGAATAGGGGGCATAGGCCATAGCGCAAGCATTGGCTGAACGCTCTATTAATAATTGATCAGATGGTGATAATTTGTTTTTATCATCATGCACCTGGTATGCAAAAGTGTATTCCCTGAGGCTCATAGGAAATCAAGATAAGGAGTTCCGAGGAATTTGGTTTGGCAATAGCCGTTGCAGGAGCGTTGCGGTGAGCGAAGTCGAACTGTTTGCTCCTGCAACCATGAGAATTCCAAGTGGGATTCTTCTTTGGAATTTCGGTTAGGTATATCGGTTAGGTATATCGATGGTCGCAGGAGCAAACTCCTGCAACGGCAATCACTTTTGGTATCTCGGTGGTTGCAGGAGCAAACTCCTGCAACGGCAATCACTTTTGGTATCTCGGTGGTTGCAGGAGCAAACTCCTGCAACGGCAGTCACTTTAGGTATCTCGGTGGTTGGCGGCGAGAACGCCATCCAACGGCTACACCCTATTTCAGTAGCTGGAACTTGATGGGCAGCGTAAAATTGACAGCTACAGCTTTGCCATTGTGTTTGCCGGGCTTCCATGGGGGCATCATGTTGACGACCCGCAGCGCTTCCTGATTGAGTCCGCCGCCTGGTCCTCTGACAACAGCTGCATTTTGAATCAAGCCTTCTTTTGTAACTACAAACTGAACATAGACTGTGCCTGATATTCCCAGGTCGATAGCAAGTTGAGGGAAATCAAGATTCTTTTTCAGGAAAACATACATGGCAGCCAGGCCATCAGGGAATTCAGGTTGTTGTTCAACAGCATAGGAATTAAAGACGGATGGTTCATCTATTGGTTCAGCAATTACTGATGAATTATCAAAGTCGTCAGCGATGCCTGCCTCAACAGTGCCCTCGGGGTTTTGAATCGTCGTAGTACCTATCTGCACATTGACTAATTGATCAATCAGTGGAATGTCGACTTCATCAATGACCAGATCATCCGTTATGACTGCGGGTGCGACGTATTTTATCTGACTTTTGATGGATGGCGGTGTTTTTTGTGGAATCACGAAAGGGGGTTTCACTTCAGGTTCCGGTTTGTTGATTGGTTCAAGATTGACCAGTGTGTTGACGAGTAAAATATCATCAACTGATGGTGTACGATCCTGAAGCAACCTGATCACATTCGGACTGTTAATGCAACATAGGAAAAAGAGAAAAGCAGAAATCATGGCTCTGGTCATGGTGCGTTCATAATCCTGACGGAGTGCAAAAGCGCCATAGGATTTGTTCCTGTTTTCAAAGACGATGTCATTCATCTCCCGGTTGAGTAAAATAGAAGTTTTCATGTGGCAGCGATTTAAATGGTTATGATATACAGATATGATGCAGCAGGAACAGTTATTTCATACGATTCTGCAACCATATTGCAGGGTTGTAGAAAATTGTAATTGATTCTCTCAGGATTTGATCATCTTTCGCAGGTCAATGAGCCGGATAAATAGCATTAATCTTCTTTTAAAGGATCCTGTACGCCAGGTACAGTTATTCATGCTATGCAGGCATACAGGGGTGATCCTGTCATCTATTGTCATAGCCCGTTCCCTTGCGATTGAAGAAGTTGGTGTTTTAGAAATGCTGATGCTTTGCGGTTACCTGATGACTTTTTTCTGGTCGGACGCATTGCTTAAAGGATTTCTTTCGGATGCGAAAGTGAAATCAGATAAGATTGCCGGATCAGCATTTATCTGGTTATATCTGTTCGCCGGATTTGCAGCTATGGCCATACTGGTCATCGGTCAGAAGGTTTTATTGCCGCTGTTTGTGGACAGGTCCAGCCTGCAGGGGATATACCTTTTTATTTTATACCAGGCATTGATTATCCCCGTATGGATTGTTCCCTTCCTGGGATTGTTGAAAGGGCAGAATGCCATACTCCTATCCATTTATGTACTCGTCGGACCTGCTATTTCATGTTATGCAGGATTCAGTAGTCTTCCGGAATTATCAGGTGTACTGATCGGTCTGTTGAGCTATGCACTTGTGGGATTTGCCTGGGTATTGACCAACACCACTTTTGTCCGCAAATTGCAGTTGGGCAAAATGTTGGTGATGCTATGGCCTGTGACGTGGCCATTGATGATGTACTCGGTTTCAGTTGGTATCGCACGCAGTTTTGATGTTTGGCTTGTTGCCCGGCATTTTGATGAAACCTCTTTCGCGATTTTCAGGTACGGCGCCAGAGAATTTCCATTGGTGGTTGCCCTTGCAGCAGGCTTGAGCACAGTGATGATCCCAAAACTTTTCTCCCCTGACTCGCTGGATGAACTCCGGTCCCGCTCTACAAGGTTGATGCACATATGTTATCCTGTCGTGGCTTGTCTCATGCTTTTCAGCCCTCCTTTGTTTGAGTATTTTTTTGGCGTGTCCTTTAAAGAAAGTGCCCTCATCTTTAATATCTATTTATTATTGACGCTCACCCAATTGGTCTTTCCCCAATCGATCATGACGGCAAGAGGAGAAACCAGATGGCTATGGTATATTTCATTAGCAGAACTCGCTGTCAATGTGGTAGCCAGTGTAGTGTTACTTTCGTATTTTGGGCTTGCTGGCATTGCCATGGGGACGTTGATCGCCTTTGTCTTTGAGAAAGTGGTATTGATATTCTTCGTGCGTAGACGGTTTGGCATTTCATTAGACACGATCATTCATCCCCTTAGCTGGCTTGGATATGCTGCACTACTTACAGCGGCTTTTATAACATCAAAATGGATATTTGGAATATAGTAAGAATTGCTGACAGGCTGGAAGAGGCCGATATAGCTATTGATCGTGAAGCAACTAGTCTGGCCCGATGGATTTGGACGGATATCCTGGCACTGCCGCTACAGGCTGAGCTTGAATTAAATACGGATAAGCAACAACTTTTGTCAGTGACATTTGAGCGGCTCCTAAACGGCGAACCAGTGCAGTACATCGCAGGGTATGGGTGGTTTTACGGGCTGCAATTTCAAGTCAATCCTCAAGTGCTTATCCCAAGACCTGAGACTGAAGAACTCGTGGAATGGATACTGGCAGATAACAGGGCATCCGGGAAAAAAGAAATCCAAATCCTTGATATCGGGACTGGGAGCGGATGTATTGCCATCGTGCTTAAAAAAAGGTTGGGTGATCGGGCTAACGTGACGGCCATAGACATTTCTGAAAGTGCCCTTGAAGTAGCGCGTCTTAACGGCAAACAACTAGATAGTCAGATCGATTTTGTACAACGGGATGTTTTAAGCATGGGACTTACCGGGCTTGGGTTATTTGATATTGTCGTCAGCAATCCTCCGTATATCTCAAAGGAAATCGCTGGCCGGGATATCGTCCACCGGTTAAAGTATGAACCTGAAATGGCCCTCTATCCCCCAGGTCAAGATCCTGATCTTTTTTACAGGCATATCAGTGAACAGGCTGGAGATGTATTGAAGCCCGGGGGGTGTTGTTATCTGGAAATCAATGAATTCAGGACCCCTGAAATCGTAGGTTACTTTAACCGTATGGTATGGACCGAACCGGAGGTCAGAATTGATTTGCAAGGAATGCCGAGAATGCTGAAAACGCAAAAAATATCTGGGTAAGGACAGGCAGCGGAGTAGGGTGTGGATGTATCCTACGTACATGACGCCAAAGTTTAGAGAAGTCTGAACGTTTGAGGCAGGACTTTATTGGAGCATGTCAGGGGATAGAATTCATTCCTTGACCAGGTGCTTTCAAATTTCGGAAACTTATAACGCCCTGATTTGAAAGTTATTATCCTTTGTTAAGAAATAAGCACTTCCGGGATTCCAAAAACAAGTCAGTATCTGATTTTTTCGGTGGATATGCGAATAATCAATTGTAAATAAATGATTTACAATTGATTAAAGAAGGAATATAAATTTCAAAACCCGTGAAATACTGACATAATCTCCTGCCCATTAACATTTTAACAATATATAATTTGTATATTGTGCCAGACTTTGAGAAACCAATTGGGCATAACATCTTTTTATTGGGCAAGTATTTAGACTAATCAACAATGCGAACAAGAATTCTTCTGCTATGCGTATGTGTAGTGTCTTACCTGTATAGCGCAGCGCAACCCACCAACAACCCTTGTGGAGCCGCGGAGCTTATCTCCAGTCTTAATGGTTCCTGTAATATGGGTAATACCGTAGATCTGGCCACAGAAGATATCGGGCCCTCCGCCTGTACGGTGGGAGCCAATGAAAACGTTTGGTTTTATTTTGTCGCCAACGGAACCAGTGTTGAAGTGATAGTGACACCTGGCGGTGGAATGGGTACGCCTGAAATAACGCTTATCCAGTTTCCAACTTCACCGTGTAATGCGGCAGATGCTCTTGAACTTGAGTGTGTAACGGGTACAACGCTTGTTAGTGATAACGAGCTGGTTGTGGGTCAGACTTATTACATCATGGTGGCGGCTTCCACTAGTCCTGTAGGCACATTTGATATATGCGTGGACAATCCAACACCCGCTCCCAATGATGCCTGCAGCACTGCCACAGTCATCAATAACGTTGACAATAATTGTTTTACCTCCAGCAATAACTTTCCCTCTACAGACGTGCTGATTCCAGGATGTTTTACCGGTTCAACATATAATGTTTGGTTTTCCTTTATAGCGGATGGGGTTAGTTTAGACTTATATGTTCCTAATGGCCCGGGTGTTGCGCAGGTTGCTGTAGTTGATTTCGTGACCAACTGTTCTTCTACAGGTGCAGTCACCCTTGGATGTGCCACCGGAACAAATCATATCGTCCTGGACAATGAGCTGGTCATCGGCAGTCAGTATTTTGTAGTGGTCGGGTTTCAAAACAGTGATTTTAACGGAAATGGAATAGGCAATTTTGAATTGTGTATTGATAATCCGGTGCCTGCACCAAATGATGATTGCGACATGGCGATCGTCATTCCAACCAACGTACTCGACGATCCTACGACTTGTTTTAACTCGATCGCTGGTAATCCTTTAAACAATGACTGGCCTTCCACCGATGTTGGCCTTTTTGGTTGCTGGAATGTCGATGACAGTTATAATATCTGGTATTCATTTGTTGCTCAGGGCAATGATGTGCAGATTACAGTTGATCCTTCCTTTCCACAAGATGCCCAAATCGCACTTGTAGAATATACCGGAGCGCCATGCCAGTTGGCAGGTGCTGTGCTGCTGGAATGCGCGAATGGTACTGTACTTGATTACAATGATGAGCTAATTATAGGCCAGACTTATTACATCGCTGTAGGTTTTGAGAATAACGGTGTTGGTGACTTTTGTATGAATGTGTTCAATCCTGAACCCCCACCAAATGATGAGCCATGTGATGCGATTTCATTACCAACCCAAGGCAATTGTACAGATGGTACGACGGTCTATGCTAATCCTGAGGGTTATTTTGTCCCCGGCGATTGCCAGGGAGCTATTTCGAATACCGTGTGGTATACGCTTGCACTTTCTGATCCTGATAATGTTGGGTTTGAAATTGACCTGGCACTGGATGACGTAGGCCCTGGTGTTGAAGTATCCGTGATTTTATGGGAAGTAACCGATTGTACTTTACCGGGTACGATCACTTTTTTCCAATGTGGTGCACCACCGACCGAAACCATCTTGTGGGGTCCGATTGACGAGACAGTGACCTATTACCTGTCAGTGTCCACCTCAGAACCAAATGAAACAGATTTTACAATCTGCGTAGATGAAGTTCCACCATGTTTTATGAACGATCTCTGTACCGAGGCCGAACTTATCCCGAATGTGCTTTCTGATATGCCATTTGTTTGTGTTCCGGGATGTAACCTTTTTGCTGATCCAGAACTTTTCAACAATGGTTGTGAAATAGGAACTTTCTCCACTGTTTGGTTCCAGGTCAATACAGACGGTCTTGCCAGTTTGATGAACATTCAGGTTAATAGCCAGGACATTTCTGCCCCGACGATCACCTTATTTCATCAGATTACAGATTGCACAGATTTAGAAGTTGTCCCGCTTACAGGTAGTAATCTGCCTTGCGTTACGGGATCCAATTTTGAAGCTGAGGCATTTGGTTCTGATGTAGGAGCTAATGCCATTTATTATATTGCAATAAGTTCCTTCAACAGCATTGGTGGTGATTTTGAAGTTTGTGTCAATACTATTTCTTCTGCTTCTAATTGTGTAACATCAAGGGACATTGAAATTACAAGCAGATCTTCTGGTGGTCCACTTGAAGGCCCATTCTTTCCAGGTGAAACAGTGGGTGTCTGCATGAATGTCAACTCATATACTGCTGCCAATAATGGTTGTCAATGGTTTCAAGGCTTAATTCCTGTTTTTGGCAACGGATGGGATCCATCTTCATTTGATGGAAATGGCCAGCCAAACAATGCCACCGTAAACGGTAATGCTATCGGAGTTCCAGGAAACGGTCTTTATGGCTCTACAATATGGGATTGGTTTCTTGATGTTGATTATCATTATAATCACTTTAACTACCAGCTTGGGGATTTTGATGGCAATGGGACTACAGATATGTGTAATCTATTGTTCGACCCCGACTGCCCTAACACGGGTGGTCTGATGGGTGGTTGCTGTAACCCTTGCTGGGGAGCACCTCTCGGCACGATTCTTCCTGGTGGTTGGTTTGCCTACGGTATTAATGGCTCTTGTCCTACGCCTGGCCCACCAGTGAGGGTAGACTGGGGTGATGGAAATACATGTGGTGGTGGTATGGGCCCCTGGGCGTTTTGTTTTGAACTGAATGTCAGACCTTATCCCGAATGTCTAACAGATCCAAGCACGCAAAATCTTATGCTTGGCTTCTTTACGACAGCGGACGGTGAAACCGGAGCCTGGACTGGTAATGCAAGTATTTGTGCACTTGACCAGCCTGCTTTTGTTACATTGCCTATGTGCTGTTCAGAATTGATGGAGGCAGAGGAAATGCTGGATCCGATTTGTAGTCAGCAGCAATTTGTGTATGCTATTGATGAACCCGGAGTAGAATATTGGGAATGGACAGTGGATCAGGGATCAGTGACTGGTGGTCTTCCAGGATCTGGAGGACCAGGTACTGTCATTATTAATACTTTAATCAATGCAGGAGAATTTTCTGAAATAGTGACGTATACCTTCCTCGGATTTGCAGGAGGAGCTTGTCCTGTTTTTCAAAAGGAAGTTAGAATAGAGGTTTTCCCGGCTATACAGGTGATGCTGGATCCACTTACGCTTTGTGCTACACCTTTGACGCCATATGTTATTACACCGGAAGTTACCGGCGGTAATGGAACCTATTATTATCAATGGGCTCCTAACGGAGAATCAACTCCAACGATTACGGTGTCCAATCCGGTTAATGGAACAAATTATATAGTCAGTGTAACAGATGATGTGGGTTGTTTCGGTACAGCCGCAATGTCAATTACTGTATATTCAACTTTCCCTGTTGATATCCTTGCCCCTATAACGGAGCAGTGTCTTGTTGATGGCCCATTAGGCCTTGAAGCTACCGCAACAGGCGGATTTGAACCTTATTCATTTGAATGGACTTATCCAAGCACAAATACCTCAAGTAATCCGTCGATTACTACAGATGAAACAGGAGAGCATATTGTAGTCGTGACAGACGTTGAAGGTTGTGTTGGCAAGGATTCGATAGACATGATCTTCAATGAATCACCAGAAGTCTACATAGATGCGGTTAACGGCGCACTTGCGATTTGCGAAGGCGAATCCACAGAATTAGCAGGTGTTGCCACCGGAGGGGAATCTCCATATATATATGAATGGGATACACCTGATGGGCCTGAGTCCGGGAAAAATATTTTTGCGGTCACTCCAGGGACCTATATCATTACGGTTGAAGATGCTAACGGTTGTTCAAACACTGCCGAATTGGAAATTCTGGCTCAACCGGAACCAATGCCTTATCTCGGACCTAATCAACTCGTCTGTAACTTTGATGCTGCTGTTGAAATTGAAGTCACTGAGCAGTTTGATGATTATCAATGGTCAGTCGGTAGTTTTGCAGATGGCATGCAATCTATTGAAGTTTATAATGCCGGAACATATACGGTCACCGTAACTAATGAATTCGGTTGTACAGGAGATGTTTCAGTAGCTATTGACTTGTATCCCCAGCCTGTTTTCATCATGCCGGATACGTTTGAGTTCTGTCCTGGTTCTTCAGTGACGATCAATGCGGATGACTACGGTGGTCCATGGGAGAACTTCCTATGGGGACAATGTGGAGGTTGCGTAGATGAATTTACAACTTCGACAGTCGGTATCTATGATGTGTATGTATATGATGTAAATGGATGCTCAGGATATCAGGAATTTGAAGTGGTAGAGAATTCCTCAATCACGCCGGGACTCCAGGGTGATAACATCATGTGTACAGGAGAGACAATTACACTCTCAGCTCAAGTTGGTTTTGTCTCTTACGACTGGTCACCAAATACCGGTGGTGCTACAACACAAACAGTTGATGTTACTGCGATAGGAGATTATAGTGTCACCGTGGTTGATGCTGAAGGTTGTATTGGTGCAGATACGATCACCATTGTATCAGGTGATTTTGTTGCTGGAATTACTGGTCCAACAGCAATTTGTGCAAACGTATTGGCAACCATTACCGCAACTCCGGCTAATGCATCCTATTTATGGAGTGGCGGTCAAACAACTCAGGTCGTACAGGTAGATGATGGAACACATATTGTCACCGTGACCAGCAGTAATGGATGTACATCTGTGGCCAGTACCACGATTATTGAAACTCCGTTTGTACCACAGATCACAGGGGATAACCTGATTTGTCAGACTTCTGAAACTACAACCCTTAATGCAGGTGGACCTTACGCAAGTTATTTGTGGTCTGCCAATGCAGGTTCCGCAGTGACCCAAAGCGTTACAGTTTCAGCTGCAGGACTTTATACGGTTGCTGTAGTGGATCCTTCAGGTTGTGTGGGTAATGCTGCCTTTACGGTGGATAATCATCCTGTGCCTTTTGTGGCCATTGCAGGTAACCCTGATTTTTGTGTAGGTGGCTCTACACAAATGACCGCAACTGCCGGCTTCAACAATTATATTTGGACTACCTCAGATATAACACCAACGATTACAATAAATACAGCAGGTCCATACACTGTGACCATCACTGATGCAAATGGATGTACTAATACAGCTGTGACAACTGTCAATGCACCTTACCAGGAAACAGTGGATATCACCGGGTCATTTGTATTCTGTCCCGGAGATCAGGCAACACTTGCAGTTCCTCCGGGATATGCTTCAGTGTTGTGGTCGACCACGGAAACTACAGACCAGATTTTTGTTAGTACCGAAGGGCCTGTCAGCGTCATCGTTGTGGATCCAACTGGTTGTATAGCCTATGATACAGTAATCACCGATGCTAACTCAACCTTGAGTCCTGTCATCACCGGTGATTTGAGCATTTGCGATAATGGAAATGCAGTACTTGATGCTGGGCCAGGATTTGATAATTACGTATGGAGTAATGGACTTGGAACGAATCAAACCGCTATAGTAAATGTGCCAGGCACCTATAGTGTTACTGTGAGTAGTCTGTCGGGTTGTGTTGGAAACGATGACTTTGTTGTAACCCAATTCTTCTCTCCTACCGCTACAGTCACTGCTAATGCAACCGCATGTGATGTGCAGGAGCCCGGTGGACCTTCTACATTAGTCAATTTCAATGCATTGGTTACAGGTGGTGACACTGGTGGAACCTGGGCACAAGTGTCCGGTCCTTCAACCGTTAATCTGGCTACAACTGCAAACGTCAATTTCAATGGATTGAATTCAGGTACATATACTTTCAGCTATACCACCAATTCAGCTGTTGCTCCATGTACCGAGCAATCTTACCCACTCACTGTTGTGGTTGCTGATTGTTCATGCCCTCCCGTGGTACTCAACAATGCACCGGATATGTGTAATGACCTTGGGGTTGTCAATTTGAACACTTTAATATTACCTCAGACACCAGCCGGTGGATCATGGAGTATTGTTTCGACACCTCCAGGATCAAACCCTGCTACCTTGACACCTCCTGATCGATTTGACGCTGCTACTGCTGATGCAGGAACATATACACTACAGTATCTGGTCAGTGGTCTTGCGACTTATTGTGATGATGATGCGACAGTAAACATAAATGTGATTAGAACTCCAGTTGCTGGTATAGCATCAGCAGCTATTGACTATTGCGTTGGTGAAAACCAGGTTGTTAATCTAGCTACGCTGATTACAGGGGAAGATACCGGTGGTCAATGGAATGAATCATCACAATTCCCTAGCACAGGTGGAGCATTCAATGCTGCAACCGGAACATTTAACGTTGTAGCTCAGGTTCCGGGTACCTATACCTTTGATTATGTCATCATGGGTGCTGGACCTTGTCCGGATGATATGACCACTGTCTCGGTTGTCATTGAAGCTAACCCTGTAGCTGATGCCGGAAATACAACAGAGCTCAATTGCATCACACCAACTGCAACAATCGGTGGAAGCAACACAAGTATCGGAGCATCCTTTGTGTATGCCTGGGTTGCTTCCGGAGGTGGCATTATTGTACCTCCGGCTGACCAACCTTCGATCATTGTATCCTCAGCCGGTACATATACACTGACTGTTGTCAACAATCTTACAGGTTGTTCTGCAACTGATCAGGTAGTGATCACACAGGTGGGTACTTTCCCTACTGATCTGATTCTGCTTGTTCAATCCCCGGATTGTGAAGGAGATCCTCCTGGCTCTGCGCAGGTTTCTGCAGTGACAGGTGGCACGGCACCATTCGCATATTCACTGGATGGCGCGCCAGGTGTTGCGTCGCCGGTGTTCAATAATGTACCTGCCGGGGATCATACCATCGAAGTGACAGATGCTACAGGCTGCAAATTATCTGAGGATTTCACAATCGAGGAATTGGTGGTGACAGATCTGGAGATCGTTGATTATGTCAATGGTGAATTTGTCTTTGACCTTAGAGACACGATCACTTTGAGCTATGCATATACCGGAACCAACAATGTTCCTGATTCAAGCGTATGGAAACTTGGGGATAGTATACTCTGCATAAATTGTACGGTTCTTCAACTGGAAGCATATCTAGCTGGAACGATTACGCTGGAGACCTATGATGAAAGAGGTTGTTACAATGAAGATGCCATTAGTTTCCTCGTTATCCGGAAGAGGGACGTTTATATTCCAAATGTCTTCAGTCCAAATGGCGATGGGTTTAATGATTTCTTTACATTGTTTACAGATTCCGATGTGCAGAAAATCACCTTGATGGAGATCTACACACGTTGGGGTGATTTGGTATTCAGGAAAGCAGATTTCGATCCAAATATTCCAAATTTAGGATGGGATGGAAAATTTGATGGTGAAAACCTTAATCCTGGCGTGTATGTGTATCGGATTGAAATTATATATGGGGATGGCCTGGAAGATCAACTGGCCGGAGACATCACCATCGTAAGATAATAAGCTCAAAAGTGTCAGCTCAGTCTAGGCTGATGTGCTAAAGAGTTTACTTGCCCATTTCTCTTGTTTTTAGAGCCCTCCTCACAAATTGGAGGGCTCTTTGTTATACGTGGAATGCCTAACTTTGAATAAATTTCGTTCTACCTCTATGTCTTGCCGGTTTTGCCAGAGCGCACCTCAAATCAGCAGGATAGGGATTGAACACAACTGAAGAATACATTTGACTTACCACACCATTAAACATATCAGCAGGATAGTAATACTACTATGTAGCCATCTTTGTACGTTCAGCCTTTATGGCCAATGTACCCTGGCTTCATCAGTTCCAATTCCGGATGATGATGTTGTCGCTATCCAGTTTGCTGTATCCGGGCTGCTCGATAACAATCTGTCAAGTCCTATCCAGGGTATTTGTGGTGTTGAAATTGAATTTAACCATGAATACCTCGGAGATCTCACTATCACCTTGATATCTCCTTCTGGTACAATGGTCCAATTGATTGGAGACCCAACGACCGCTATATCCGCAACTAATTTGTCTATATGGGATATTCAGTTTGTGCCTTGTGGCTCAGCAGCCGATCCGGATGCAGGGTTTACACCCACCTGGTCTAATCTGCAAGGATGGCAGGCCATCACTCCTTATAATGGAATGTATCACCCCTTTTCTGGTTGCCTGGAAGATTTTAATACCGGACCCGCAAATGGAATCTGGCAGTTTATTATTGAAGATCATGATCAGTTTGCACTTGGTAACATTGTTTCGCTAACGCTTCTTTTTTGCGATCCTGCAGGTCTCGTCTGTACTGAATGCAATGCCAATAGCGGCGTGCTTTCACCTCCGTCCTTTAGTATTTGTTCAGGAGAGAATATTCAGTCTTCAGACATCACAGTTGATTTTGGAGGAAATATTCCTCCACCCGCTTCATACATTTACGAGTATCTTTTATTATCTGGCAATGCGATTCTGCAGAATGGTTCTTCCTTTTCACTTACACCTCCTGCGGGTAACTATACTATTTGTGGTTTAAGTTATTTAAGTGCGGATGCTATAACTGTCGATGCACTCATAGCCACCAACGATTATGCTACATTGTCGCAGGCCATTGACAATGGAGTATTCTGTGGCCAGTTGACCGCATCATGCGTGGCTGTAGACGTCAGTGCGAAACCCGATACCATAGTGGTTACCGGCAATTTGTGTAATGGCGAGGTTTTTTCTTACCGGGGACAGGATTATTTTACAGACGGCTTTTTCTACCAGGTGCATGATGGCCCGGGATTGTGTGATACAGTTGTTGAAATACGGATCAGTGATAGGCCTTTATCCGTTTTGCTGACTATTCCGGATACGTTGTCGTGCGGCATCGGAACTGTAAATATCAGTGCCACCGTTTCTGGTGCTTCCGGACCTTTTAGTTATCAGTGGTCAACATTTAACGGGAATATAACTTCACCAACAACATCGAGTTCTGTAACTGTCGACCAGGCTGGACAATATTTTGTAGCTGTTTCAGATGGTGTTTGTGATGGTTCTGGCAGCAGTATTGTCATAGCGGATCAGGGATTTCCGCAAGTCTTTTTTGAAGGGGGAACGATCACTTGTCTACAGCCTTCGATTGACATCAATCCGATATTTATTCCATCAGATGCCAATATCCTTTGGACAGGCCCATCAGGTTTTAATACTGTCCAACCCAATATTTCTATTTCAATACCAGGGACCTATATTCTGAATGTTACTAACCAGGCTGGTTGCACGACATCGAGATCTCTTGATATAGGAGTTGATACGATGACCATGCCAATTAATATCTCGATTTTGGGGAAAGATTGTCAAAACAATACAGTGGAATTGGCAAATATTCCTGAGTTTTTGAGCCTTTGGCAATGGACAGGACCTAATGGCTTTTCAACCAATTATTGGAGGCCAAATGTCACAGATCCTGGTACGTATACGTTGACAGGCACTTATGCTAACGGCTGCATGAGGTCTGGCACTTTCTTTTTTGATGGTGACTTTAGTATACCTGATATTTCAATTTCACCAAGAGATACCCTCAATTGTAATGAGCTCCTTTCGTTGACGGTATCATCCACTACCGCAGGTGTAACGTATTCATGGAGTGGCCCACTTGGATTTAGCAGCAACCTGTCAACGATCCAGATAAATCAGGAAGGAAATTATACAGGCATCGTTACAGCCCCAAATGGCTGTCAGCAATCAGCCACATTGATCGTTGACAAGGGAGACGACATTTTTGATTATCAGGTTTTTGCAGATACAATCACATGTTCGACTACGACAGTCACCATTGGGGTTATTGCTCCTGATGCAGATATGTTTGATTGGATTAATTATTCAGGACCCGGTGATGATCAACCCATGATTGATGTGAGCGTAGGAGGTAATTATAGAGTTGAGATGACTGATACCAATACGGGTTGTGTAGTCTACGCAGAGGTTTTCGTTCCAACAGATACCAGGGTTCCTTCGTTCGGGTATGCAACAGATACGATCACGTGCAACGACCCCATAGCGGAACTCAATTTTATACCATTTCAGGGTTATACATATTCTACGATATATTGGGAGTTGCCTGATTTATCTGTTGTACAGGGTCCAACTTTGATGTCGGGTTTGACAGGTGAGCACAGACTAATTGGCATAAGTCCAAATGGATGCCTGGGTACATGGGTTATTCATATCCCTTTTGATACGATTCAGCCTTTTTTAATTCTGGAAACCGACACTTTAGGTTGCCAGGATACAGTGCAGATCATTTCTCAATCCCTGGATTCTATAACAGCGTATCAATGGAGTGGGCCAGGAATTATTATATCAACAGGTGAAACCATCAGCGTCAATGAAGCAGGTTTGTATCATCTCTCTGCTTTTGGCGTGAATGGATGTCCTGCAGAGCATGATATCATCGTTGACAGCAATTTTCAAGTCCCGGTTTATAACCTCATGACTGATTCACTGCGTTGTGATCAACCTGCACAGATTACTGTCATACCTGTAGATTCAATTCTAACTTATAATTGGTTTGACCAGAGTGATCAGTTGATCTCCACGGATTCATTTGTACTTGTTAATCTTCCCGGAGCCTATACCCTTCAATTAAGTGGAACTAACCGATGTGTGGCCTTTGACACTGTGACCCTTGAACCAGTTCAGTATCCGGTCATTTCTCTGGCAACTGACACTTTCACTTGTGATGAAACCCTTGTTCCTGTTTCTGTGCAAATCGATATTTTGCAATTCACAGTTGCATGGGTAGACCTGAATGGCGATACGCTGAGTACATTCTCACCATTTCAGGTTATGCAGTCCGGGCCTTATATTGTCTCAGTCAGCGGACTTAATGCATGTGAAACGAGAGATACTATCTCTGTTCCTTATGACACGATGCCACCTGTGCCGCAAATAACAACTACAGGGGAGATCCGATGCCAGGACAGAGATGTTACACTGGATGCATCAGGATCATCACCATCGCCATTGATCTATGCATGGACGACGAGTGCTGGAATCATTTTAGGTGACCCTACGCTCATACAAGTACAAGTTAGGGATACAGGATATTATTACCTGGAAATTGAGCAACTTGACAATGGCTGCATCGCAAGGGATAGCATATTATTGACCGAACATCCGGATGCTATAACGCTTGCGTATCTCGCAGTGACTCCACCTGAATGTAGTGGCGATGGAAATGCTTCCATCACGGTCACAGGTCTTGAAGGAGGGGTATCACCTTTGCAGTATCAGTTGAATGGGGGAACAATCCAATCCAATCCTGTTTTTGATGGTTTGGAAGCTGGTACCTATCTGCTGGAAGTGACCGATGCTGGAAATTGTGTTTTCGATACTACGGTTATCATTGTCCCTTCTTTTTCATTTTCAATCGATGCCGGACTTGACATGGAAATCTATCTGGGTGAAAGTATCGAGCTCTCAGGGATGTCAGATCTTGCCCCTGGAGATATTTTGACGGATGAATGGGATTCAATCGGAGTCTTGCTTTGTACTAATTGCCCGCTTTTCGAAGTAAGTCCCCTGGAGACGACTACCTATACGTATCAGCTCACTTCATGGAGTGGATGTGTCAAATCAGATGAGGTTGTAGTTTTTGTCCTGGAAAAGGGCAAATATTACATTGCTAATATCTTTTCACCGAATGGTGATGGAATCAATGATGAAGTCCGTATAAATGCTTCGCCGGGGATAGAAAAAGTACTTCAATGGGTCATATTTGACCGATGGGGAAATGCAGTTTTCGGTCATACTGATTTTGATCCCTCAGATACCTCCATCTTTTGGAATGGACTCGCCTCTACCGGAGATTTTGTAAATCCCGGTGTTTTTCCTTATGTCCTTGAAGTACAGCTCATTAGTGGAAAAAAAGAAGTGTATCATGGAAATATTACAGTAATCCGGTAAGCGTATTCCTATTGTTATGTATCTGTAATAAAAACCGTCGCCACGGCAAACAAAGTTTGCATCTGAGGTGATGATATGTTTTTATATATTTAACGTTCCAACAGTAAATGAATTGTAAAACAACAACAAGCATGTTTTCACCCAAATCATACCTGGTTACAGGGTTATTTGTATTTCTTGGTATCCTCTTTTCTGCTGTCAGCTCCTATGGTCAGTGCAACCCAGAAGAAGGGGGAGCTACCTGCCAGGAAGCTCCCTTAGTGTGTCTCAATAATCTATGTGATGCTACTGAACAGAATCAACCTGATGGATCCTATACTGGCTGGTGTGGTCCCAATACGGCCATTCACAATCCTCAATACTTTCAATTCATTCCTATATTTCCAGATGTCTTTTTCGAGGTTACGGTAGGCCAGTGTTCAGGGGGACAAAATGCACTCCAGGCAGCCATTCTTAATGCTTGTCCATGGACTGGTGCCAATGAAGTCCTCGATTGTACGCCTGGTTCACCAGAAGGTAGTACGTTCACTTTACAGGCTACAGGTCTGGTAGTCGGACAGATATACTATCTGGTGTTTGATGGAAGTGCCGGATCACAATGTGACTATACAATTGAAGTGGCAACTGGTGTATTCACTCCTCAACTTGCCAACGACCTTGAAGATGTCGAAGCTGACCCCACCTATGTTTGCCAGGGCTACAACAACCTGATGCTGACAGCTTCTCCTGAAGTTACTAATGCACATGGATATTGGTGGGTTCCTGAATGGGATGGTGATACGATTGAAACAGTTGATCCTGAACTGGCACTCGATGTTCCATCTGATGTGCCGGCTGGTCTGTATGATATTTGCGTCAGGGCATTCAGCGGATGTGATACTGCAGATTTTGAATTATGTATTCAAGTGGAGGTGTATGAAATACCAGATGAAGTTAAACCTCCTGAGACATTCTGTCCGGAAGAGTTTCCATTCAACTGGGGGAGTGTAGATATTTCTGGTCCCGATGAGTACTTCCAAAACTTTACCACGGCAGAAGGCTGCTCTTTTGATAGCAGCTGGGTTGTAGAAGAGTATCCGGAAGTTCCTGTTGGTATGTTGGATACACTCCATTGTGAAGAATCTCTTTTTTATGAAGGGGAGTTTTATGATGATGCAGGCACCTATCCCCTGGATTATCCCGGTATGGGTTTAAATGGATGTGATTCCACCGCCGAATTAAATGTGACGCTTGCTGCACTGGATGCTTTCATAGAATTGAGTTGTGAAAATGGAGAGTTTATACTTACAGTGTTGGTCCAGGAACTTTTACCCACCAATGCAGATGTTGAGTATGAATGGTATGAAAGTGGAATCATCATGCCGAATATGGAAAATTATATCACGACACTTGATGGTGGTGTCTATGATGTTATCGTTTGTGTGATTACGCAGGCTGGCGAATGTTGTTTTCCTTTGGAGACATTTGCTTTCAATGCTGAAGATTACAGACCAGATCCACCAAACCTTGGGTTTACGGATACCTTAGTTTGTGCACAGTCGGGAGTGTTCTTTGAAGTAATCGTGGATCCATTTGAAGACCCATTTACGTATACATGGAGCAGTCCGTCAAACGTTCCAAACTATCAGGATGGATCACCCATTGCTGAATTTGATTTTTCAGCCTCAGGTCCTGCTGAAATATGTGTCTACGCAACCAATGAATGCGGCGATGGCCCTCCATTCTGTTTTATGGTGGATATCCAGCAAACTCCTATAGCTACTTTTACGTATGATCTTGATTTATGTGCAGACCAGACGACCATCGTGACCTTTACAGGGTCAGCCAGTGCTATTGCTGAAGTTATCTGGGATTTTGACAATCCAACTACACTGATGGGTTCCGGTCTGGGACCTTATACGGTAAGCTGGGCTGTGCCAGGTGATAAAGTAATTAACCTAACGGTAATAGAACCGGGATGCGATACAGCATATAACTCTGGTATAGTTACAGTTACGACCATGCAACCACCGATTGTCAACTGTACGTCGACGATTAGTTCTGTATTCTTTGATTGGGATGACGTTATAGGGGCAAGTGGATATCTGGTTTCGATCAATAACGGTGCACCAGTTCCAACTGCGACAAGTGAGTGGTTCATAGGATCACTAACGCCGGGGACTATTATTGATTTTACACTTACAGTTGTGAGTGCCGGACCGTGTCCCGATATTGTCGTAATGTCCAGCTGTACGGCTGAAAATTGCCCGCCTCCAGCTATCATTCTTTCAGGGCAGGATAGCGCATGTTTGAACAATCCAACCATCATTGATCTCGATGCTTTGGTAAACGGTAACCCCGATCCAGGTGTTTGGGCTGGTCCCGGGATCATCGATCCTGTCCAGGGATTCTTTGATCCAAAAGTTGCCACCGCAGGAGCACATCAGGTGACATTTACAGCAACTTTCAATGGATGTGATTTTACAGAGCCATACCTGATTACAGTATTTGATTCACTGACTGCAGACTTTGTACTGGATCCAATCATCTGTATTTCAGATGCAGCGGGACTTACTTATACAGGTAATGCTTCTGCAAGTGCGGTGTATGATTATACCTTTGGAACTGCCAATATAATTGCTGGAACAGGTGCCGGACCATATCAGTTAGATTGGGCTACAGCTGGTTCAAAAACTATAAGATTACAAGTAAGTGAAAATGGCTGTACATCTGAAATCATCTCCCATGTAACTGATGTAATAGCTACCCTCAATGCGCCAGTAATCAACTGCAGTCCGAATACCAGTGGAATATTGTTTTCATGGACGGTTGACCCGGCTTCCGCTGGTCATGTAGTCAATACACTTATCGGACCTGTCGGGACACCAGTAGGTACTGACAGTCTTGATTTCACAGGGCTCGTACCAGGTGATATTGTAGAAATTGAAATCATTAGTATATCTGCAGGACCATGTCCTGACCGAAGAGATACATTACAATGTATAGCACGCCTGTGTCCATCACCGTTGATCGTGATAACGCCTGTAAATGATATTTGTCTCTATCCGGGGACTCCATCGTTTGATATGGAAGTTACCGTGACCAATGGTGCGGGCAGTGGTGATTGGGCCGGAACGGGTATAACCAATACGAATACTGGCAGATTTGATCCATCGATAGCCGGTGCAGGAGCACATCTGATCACCTACAATTACAATGACGATGGTTGCGACTTTGTTGAAAGTGTAACCGTCAATGTGTATGATGTGCCAGGTGCGTTTATCAGCAACACCGATCTGATTATAACCTGTGCAGCAGGATCTGTATTCCTTGATGGTAGTGGATCATCCGGAGCACCTTTAAGTTATGAATGGACAACGGATGTGGGCAATATCGGGTCAGGTGCATTGACACCTATTGCTGAAGCACTTGCACCTGGCATATATCAACTGCTCGTGACTAATACGGTTTCAGGTTGTGTTGATTCTACATCAGTAACTGTAGGTCAGGATTCAAATATTCCTACCAGTGATCCAGGTCTGGACAAAACCATTACCTGCGATAGTTTAATTTTCACTTTAGGTGGAGCCTCAACTATAGGGCCTGATATCATTTATACCTGGTCAACTCCTGATGGTAACATCCTAGGACCAATAGATGGACTTTTTATAACAGCCAATAAGGATGGAGAATATAATCTTATCGTTAGGGACACCTTGACCGGTTGTCAAAGTTCCGGTAGAGTAGATATTGGCATTGATACAGCTGTAGCAAGTATAACATTGACAGCAGGGGATACAATCGACTGTAACACCTCTATTTCATTTGCACAATCTGCTTTAGGTGGTCCGGTTACTGACTACAACCTAAGTTGGACAACAATAGATGGCACTATCGTTGGAGATGCAACTGGATCTGACATCGATGTATCACAAGGCGGAACCTATACCCTCACCATTGAGAATAAGAATAATGGCTGCGAGAATACTGAAGACGTATTTGTTCCGGAGAGTGATGAGATTATCGATGCTGTAGAAGCCAGTATCACCAATGTAATATGCAATGGAGATAACAATGGAACCATTACTATAGGTGTAATCACCGGAGGATTACCTCCTTATACATACGTATGGAATGGAACCAATCAGAGTGGTACAGATCTGATCAATCTTGGTCCTGGTATGTACTCGCTCACTGTAGCAGATCAGAACGGCTGTAGCTTCATAGCTTCCTACACAGTAACTGAACCTGATCTGGTCACCTTAAGTGTGGGTCCGGATTTGACAGCGAGAGCAATGGATTCTGTACACATAGATGGTATTACCAATCTCACACCAGAACGTTTAGCAGACTTCAACTGGACGAGTGGAAATAGTGAAATTAATTGCCCTGGATGCCCGGGTATAGCATTTATTGCTACTACAAGTACTACCATTACTTCGATGATCATAGACACCTCAGGCTGTGATGCCTCAGACTCTATGCGGCTGACGGTCATCGTGCCTAAAGTCTATTACATACCAAATGTATTTTCACCGAATAATGATGGTGTCAATGATTATTTCACCATCTGGGGTAGATTCAATCTCACTAATATCGGATACTTGAGGATATTTGACCGATGGGGAAATCAGGTATTTGAAAATTTGGAATTCCCTCCGAATACGGATAGTGAAGGCTGGGATGGAACGTTTAAAGATGAACCTTTACAGCCGGGAGTTTATGCATTCAGTGCAAGACTTGATTTTGAAGATGGAAAATCTGAGTTTATTACGGGTGATATAACTATCGTAAAGTAAACAAGCAGATAGGAAGCAGGTCGTAGCGAAGCGGAGATCCCGCCCCGAATGGGCGGCGGGAAGATAGGAAGCAGTAAAAAATAAAAAGGAGACAGGGAAAAGTGATTTTTCCTGTCTCCTTTGTTTTTAAGGTTTACTTTTCTTCTTAATGTTTCAGGATGGCGGTGACGCCAGGTAATTCTTTGCCTTCGAGGAGTTCAAGCATGGCACCTCCTCCAGTGCTGATAAAGCTCACTTCGTCAGCGAGGCCTGATTGTTCGATGGCGGCGGCGGAATCACCTCCACCAATAAGGGAAAAAGCTCCTTGTTTGGTAACCTCAGCTACAGCACGGGCTACGGCTCTTGTACCATGTGCAAAGGCTTCCATTTCGAAGACGCCCATAGGGCCGTTCCAAAGGATGGTGCCGGCGCCTTGCAGATGTTCTTCATATTCAACACGCGCCACCAGACCGATATCAAGGCCTAGCCAACCTGAGGGGATTTCATCGGAAGGCACATTTTTATAATGGGCATCAGCTGCAAATTTTTCCGCTGCTAAGCTATCCAATGGAAGGACAATTGGTTTTCCAAGTTGCTCTGCTTTGGCTAATAATTCCAATGCAAGTTCCAACTTATCTTCTTCGACAAGGGAATTTCCTATATGGCCTCCTTGCGCTTTAATAAAAGTGTACGCCATGCCTCCACCAATAATGATCTTATCCGCTTTATCGAGGAGTGCCTCGATGAGTAATATCTTATCAGAAACTTTTGCTCCACCTAGTATCGCAACAAATGGATGCTGTGGATCGATCTGTACTTTTTTAGCATTGTCTAACTCCAGTTGCATCAGGAAGCCAAATGCCTTGTGGGCTGCATCAAAGTGGTTTGCCACGACAGTGGTAGAAGCATGTGCCCTGTGTGCAGCGCCAAAAGCATCATTGACGTAGATATCTCCCAGGGCGGCCATTTGTGCTGCCAGCACCGGTTCACCTTTTTCTTCACCTGCATAGAATCTGGTATTTTCAAGCAGTAGGATATCACCGGTACCTAATAAATCCGTTTTTTGAAGAACTGCATCACCGACACAATCCTCAAAGAAGTCCACCTCTTTTCCAAGTAATGCCGATAAGGCAGGAACGACATGGCGCAGTGAAAATTTGTTCCTGTCGATCTCTCCATCAGGAAGTAGTTTTGCCAAAGGTCTTCCAAAGTGTGAGATAAGGATAATTTTAGCGCCCTGCTCAACGAGATATTCAATGGTTGGAAGCGCACCTCTTAATCTGGTGTCGTCCGTAACCTGAAAATCTTTTGATAACGGGACATTAAAGTCCACCCTTACCATTACCTTTTTATTGCGGACATCCAGTGCCCTTAGATCTCCTTTCATAGCGAAGTACGTATAAAAACTAAGGAGTTATTTTGAAAGCAAGTTCAGCAAGTCTGGTGGAATACCCTGCTTCATTGTCATACCAACCAACTACCCTCACCGTTTCACCGCTGATTTCTGTCATGAGCGAATCGAAAATACAGGAATATGAGCTACGAACAACATCAGAAGATACAATCGGATCGGTACAATAATTTAAGATGCCCTTCATTCGGTTTTCAGAAGCATTTAAAAAGGCAGCATTGATCTCTTCAACAGTTGCTGATTTGTCCAGGATTACACTCAAGTCTACCACTGAACCTGTGATAACCGGAACTCTATAAGACATGGCTCCCAGTTTGTTGCCGATGGAAGGTATGACTAGTTTAAGTGCAGCGGCTGCTCCAGTACTTGTTGGGATGATGTTGACACCTGCTGAACGGGCTCGTCTGAGATCCCTATGCGGGGCATCCTGCAGGTTCTGATCAGAAGTGTAGGCATGAATCGTGATCATATTACCAGATTTGATGCCAAAATGATCCGTAAGGACTTTTACAAGGGGAGCGAGACAGTTTGTCGTGCAAGAGGCGTTGGAATAAATGGTCTCCTCTGTGTTAATCTGATCATCGTTGATGCCCAACACAATGGTTGGAACATCACTGCCTTTAGCTGGTGCACTAATGATCACCCTTTTGGCACCATCAGGTCTGACATGTGCAGAAGCCTTCTCTCTGTCTGTGAAGAGGCCTGTACATTCGAGGACCGTATCTACCTCAAGGCCTTTCCAAAGTTCAGATGGGGATTTTATAGCGGATATCTGTATGCGTTCATCATCTACAAGTAGCATGTTACCATCCACACTGACCTTGTTTCTGAACATCCCTTGTGCTGAATCATATTTGAGAAGGTGTGCGAGTGTAGCAGGATCTGTGAGGTCATTGATGCCCACGATTTCCACACCTGGCATATTGTAAAGCTTACGAAAGGTCAAACGACCAATTCGGCCAAAGCCATTGATTGCAATTCTCTTAGCCATGTTAATGGAATTAAAAAAGTAAATAAAAAAAATGAGGTGTAAAAATAAGCCCTTATTGTAAGAATCAGGAAGAAGCGCTTGCTTATTTTAGGGTATGATGAAACTAATGGTATATTTATTAAAGACCTATTGAGTTGATAACCAGCATTAAATGATTCATTATGGGGCAGATTGGGGTTCAAGTAAAAATTATTTTACGCTTGATTTTCAAAAAATTCTAATTTTGCCCTGCTTTAAAAGAAAGCGTCCGAACAGAAGGCCCCTTCGTCTATCGGTTAGGACAATAGATTTTCATTCTATAAAGAGGGGTTCAACTCCCCTAGGGGCTACTAATAAAGCTCATAACTTCAGTAAGCTGCTGAATGTTATGAGCTTTTTTTTTGAGGTATTGCTTAAAGAGAGCGATCTCGAAGGGCTCAGCACAAATATTACAATAAAGTGTGAATGTGGGTAGTGTAGTCCTTCAATCCCACTCAGTTGCATACATTTGTATTGTGATTCAACCCGTTATGGATACGGATTTAGCTTTACCTGTTATATAACTGCCCATGAGCTCCAAACCTTTCAAGCATGTAACTTTCTACAGCCCGATGAGGTTTGCTGTATTGGTGGTCTTGAATGCCCTGGCTGCCCTCGGTGTTGAAGCCCAGGAGTTTCTTTTCCAGATTAATGATTTCAAGGCCTCTGACCAAAGTATCAATTTGAGAGGTGGTTGTTCCGTAACCGAAGGAAAGCTCCGATTAACATCGGACAAACCCAACCAGGCAGGTGCGTGCTGGTATAAGACAAGGAAAATTGATTTTACAGATGGGTTTGAGTCTGAATTCACATTCCTGATTTCAAAAGACGTGACTGGTGTTCCGCCCGGTGACGGATTTGCATTTGTGATCCAGTCTCAGTCACCTGAGCTGACAGGCGGTATTGGGGATGATATTGGTTATAAGAAGATTCCATTTGCAGTGGCATTGGAGTTTGATATCAAAGACGATGATGAAGGGAGTCGTAATCATATCAATCTTTCCTTTTACAATCCTGAAACCAAAAGTTACCGGCAGTATGCCACCGTGCATGAAATTCCTGAAATCACAGATGGTAAACCACATTTCACACGAGTGATCTATCGTGATGGCCGTCTGCAGATTTATCTTGATTCTTATCTCTTTCCGGTATTGTCGGTTAAGCTTGATGTTGCTGCTAAGATCAATAGTCCGGATCATACAGCATGGCTTGGATTTACTGCCTCCACCTCCGACTTCCATGCTCATCATGATCTGTTGTCATGGTCGGTTAAAGAACTTGTACCAAAACCTGCTGATATTGCAATAAACTCCATCGTGGTATTGGAGAAAGGATCCTTGCAGGTTAAGAACAGAAAGCTGACCATCAATGTGTGGGATCACAATACGATTGACGGGGATATCATCTCCCTGAAATTGGGGGAGGAATGGATCCTCGCCGAATATGAACTCACGGCCAAGAAAAAAGAGATTCACCTTATACTGACCGGTTTTGGTCAGGACCTCGTGCTCTATGCGCACAATATCGGAATGGTTCCACCCAATACGGCCAGCATCAGTGTCTTTGATGGTTTGACGACCCAACGGGTCAGCCTTGAATCCAATATGGAAAAGAGTGAGGCTATCAAGATCGTTTTCACCGGTGAAGACGGGAATGAGTAAGTGACCACCTTAGCAGATGAGGGACCGGATTTTTTTGACTGGCAGGGGGTAAAAATATTCCAGCACGAAAATGTACACAAAGTGGGTACGGATGCTGTTTTGCTTGCTTCATGGACAGCACGACTGGTTAAAGAAGCACCTTATATCCTGGATGCAGGAACGGGTTCAGGTATTCTTGCGCTCATGATGGCTAAGGCTTTTCCTTCTTCCAAAATATACGCAGTTGATATTGATGAGCAGTCGCTCAGAATGGCTACCCTGAGTACTTCGAATGCATTGCAAGGTAACCGCATAGTGGTTGCGTATGAAAACATATTAGTACCAAGATTATCAGGATCGCCAGCCTATAATTTAATCCTGTGTAATCCTCCTTTTTACAATACCACCAACCTGCCCGAAAGAGCGCATATGGCCAGGGCTAAACATAGCAATGCGCCTGTAGATGAATGGCTGGGCGGCCTATTGAGCAGATTAGCGGAATCCGGACAATTATGCATTGTTGTACCTGCTGAAGCGGCTGCAAAATGGATCAGTGCTGCCAATCAGTTGAGATACTATAACCAGCACAGAATGGATGTGTTTTCATTTGATGCGGACTCAAAGCCGAAACGAACTTTGTTACACTTCGGTATGAATCTGATCAAACCAATTTTTAGCCGAATGGTGATCTATTCACCTGATCACAGCTATGCACCTGCATACCTGAATTTAACGGGTATCCGACCAGGTCAATCGCCAGCTTAGATGATCAGCAGTAAACGAAAACACGTAATAAAAAAGGTGACACTTTTACAGTATTCACCTCCTTAATTATGTGCCATCGCATCATGTGTTGATTCTTCGATGATCTTCTTTGCCAGGTTGATGATCGTTTCATCTTCAAGATGTACAATGCCTCCATCCGGACCCGGTTCAATATGTTGCGAAACGATCTGCCCGTTTTCGTATTTTTTTGCGCCAAAATAATTTCTGACTGTCTGCTCTTCAATGTTGAGTTCGTCAGCAATCCGTTTTACACCGCCAGTAGGCAATGCATGTTTGATCCTTCTCAATTCTTCGAAAGTGATATTCATACTTTAGAAAGTTGTGATTAAAAGATGAAAAAAATTACCGTTTGAAAGTTAGGGCTAAATCATCAATCTGGGAAATAATTTTACAAAAAAAAGACACTTTTTTATTCTTGAAACTGTGTAGAAAACGTTAACTCAATGGAAGAGCGTGAGTTATGTATGCATTGAAGGCCATCATCCATGTATCCCGGAGGATTGCGCTCAAAATATGCACATAGCTTACGGATCCACAATAGTATGTTAACATACCATCTATTGGGCTGGAAGCTTACAGGATTTTTGGGTGGACTGAAATGTAGACTACTGCAATAACGTATCTACTTCGACAAATGGTAAGCCGAAGGCTTCAGCAACACCTTTGTACACCACTTTTCCATTGACCACATTCAAGCCGTTTTTAAGTGCTGCATCCTGGCGGCAGGCATTTTGCCAGCCTTTATCAGCGAGTTTGATAGCATAGGGGAGGGTAGCATTGGTCAAGGCAATGGTTGATGTGTACGGAACAGCACCAGGCATGTTGGCAACGCAATAATGGACTACGCCGTCGATCACAAAAATAGGATCATCGTGTGTGGTCGGCCTACAGGTTTCGATACAACCTCCCTGGTCTACTGCAACATCAACCAATACTGTGCCGGGGCGCATCTCTTTGAGCATATCCCTGGTGATGAGCATAGGAGCTTTCGCGCCTGGGATGAGCACGGCACCGATGATTAAATCGTGATCACCGATGAGCTCGCGTATGTTGACCTCGTTGGAATACATGGTCGTGACATTTGGAGGCATGATGTCCGAAAGATATCGTAAGCGGTTAAGGTTTACATCCATGATGGTGACATGGGCACCGAGACCGGCTGCCATTTTTGCTGCTTGTGTACCAACAATACCGCCACCAAGTACAAGTACATTGGCAGGAGCTACACCAGGGACGCCTCCCAAAAGTACCCCACGGCCGCCTTCAGGTTTTTCAAGAAATTTTGCACCTTCCTGCACTGCCATACGTCCGGCTACTTCAGACATTGGTACCAATAGTGGTAAGGAACGGTCAGGTAGTTCAACGGTTTCATAGGCGAGACAGACAGACTCGCTTTTGATCATGGCATTTGTCAGGGGCTCGTAGGAAGCGAAATGGAAGTAGGTAAAAAGAAGCTGGTCTTTCTTGATGAGCGGGTATTCCACATCAATCGGCTCCTTCACTTTTATAATCATTTCAGCCACAGCGTACACTTCCTCAATGGTCTGAAGGATAGTTGCTCCCCGTTGTTCATAAGCGGCATCCGTAAATCCGCTGTTTTCACCCGCAGTATGTTGTACATAAACCTTATGGCCTCTTTTGGTGAGCTCCAGCGCACCAGCAGGAGTGAGGGCAACACGATTCTCGTTGGTTTTGATTTCTTTCGGGACACCTATGATCATAAAACTGGGTTGTTTTTTAAGTGTGCCAAAGGTATATAATTCGGATTGATAGGCAAAGGCCAAAGCAAAGGCTAAGAGCAGAGAAAAAGTGAGGTACGGACAGGACGCGTCCTGTCCGTAC
>JANNSS010000108.1:0-11263 GCA_031402955.1 Saprospiraceae bacterium | reverse complement strand
CGCTTTCTTCAGACCAGTCCTCACGGACAGCGCCCTTGCGACTTGCTAACTGGCTTTACCAACTCGCCAGTGAGTGACTTTCACACTCTGGAAATAAATGTGTAACTTTTCACACATGATGCACATACTGGGCACACACATCGGCTTCACACCATGGCGGATAATACGGACCTCAATACTTTTCTCTTGGAATCAGATATTGCTATCTTTAAAATGAAATCCTGGAGCGCCACGTCGTGAAGACCAGGTTGTTATACACCTGTTAAATTGCATATGAGATGGTAGAAGCGAGGTTATTATTCTATTTTTACACTATTGAATCTTAGTTTATTTGAAAGTTAACCAATATGATCAATACCTTTTTGACCAAATGGAGTATACTGCTCCTGACCGCCTTGGTTGTTCCTCAACTTACCTTTGCTCAGGACTTGTTGAACGAGGAATTACGATTTGAAGTGCGTAAAGTCGATCCACCTCTAACCATCACCCAGCAGCAGGAAGAAGAGGCTCATCGCCTGGCTGACCTCAACAATGAAGCCAATGAGTTGGATAAATATTTTAAGCCCTCCTGGATACGATCTTATGTGTCTGTAGAAATAGTCGCCACACACCAGGGTAAGCAACGAAAGGCAGTGGGTAAAAATGATATACTCTCACGGGAACAAAGGGAGATCATACAGCATGCTGACGCAGGCACTCCTATTGCAGTGCACATCCAATACCTTCCTGAGAATACATTGAGTCACAATGATATCAAGACCCTTGAGTTTGAAGTGAATGTCAAACCAATACAGGATGCAAGATATTCAGGTGGACAGCAAAAATTGAAGGACTACCTGGCAAGCAATGCCGTCGATAAAATCCCTGAGGAAAGTTTCCTGCCTGCAGATTTTGCAGCGGTTCAATTTACGATCAATGAATCAGGAGAAGTCGTCGATGCACATGTGTTTGAATCAGGATTTCAGCTCCATCCGCATGACAAGTCGAATGCCATCCTCCTGGAAGCTGTCCGTCAAATGCCATCATGGGAGCCTGCAGAATTTTGTAAGGGTACTACGATAAGCCAAAATTATGTGTTCGTCGTAGGTAATCTGGAAAGCTGCCTCAACAATCTTATATCTTTCAGGTAGACTTGTCGATAGAAAAATCTGGTCAACTTCGTTTACTTTTTCCGCTCCACGGTAACCGTTTCGTGTAACGGGAGTGATAACCATTGGGCTGTTGCCGTCAATTCTCTTCTATTACTTTTAGCCATATTCATTGCTGGTTATTTCGACAAATAGTTCCCCAGGCTTTTCAGGTATGGTGCCAAGCACGCTAGGGAGAGATTAAAGATTTTATAGAAGCATTCCTGGACCACATGTTGCGGCTTGCTGCAATATGATTTTTTGTTTTCTGGCAGCAATCCGCCCGAAAAGGGAGGGATTTAGGTATATTTGGAAAGTGGGGGTGCAGGTATAAACAAGTTATGCGTCATGCACGGGGGCAGTGCTAGCTTGAACATTTCTGCAAGAAACGAACAGACAAAAAAATTAACTTTGACGAACAGAATGCAACTCAAATTATGAGTGAAATATTTTTCAAGATAGCATTTGTAGCACTTTTTGTTGTTTACATTTTAATCAGAGTTCCATTTGACAAAAAATATAAACAAGAAGAAAAAATTAAAATGGTTAATTCATCAGGAGAAAAATTCTTGTTGCTCCTGATGTCATTAGGTTTACTATTGATTCCACTTATTTGGCTATTCACACCATTTTTTGACAGTTTTAAAATGGAATTTCCTGTTTGGTTTCGGCTGCTTGGCGTTGCAATATCAGGAGTAAGTTTATTTTATTTTCGGTGGATACATAAAACACTTGGAGAAAATTGGAGTCCAACTTTAGAAATTAGAAAAGGACACCAGCTAATTAAATCGGGACCTTACAAAATTATCAGACATCCAATGTACGCTCAAATATTTCTTTGGACAATTGCTCAAGTTTTAATTGTTTCAAATTTGTTCGCAGGCTTCTCTGGAATAATTGCTTTCACGATACTTTATTTTTTGAGAGTTCCACACGAAGAAAAAATGATGAAGGAAAATTTCGGTGATGAATACATTGAATATATGACACAAACGGGTAGAGTATTTCCAAAATTTAAGAGGACAGAATCATAAAAATGTTTTCTGCTGACTTGACAAAACACAACTTCGTGACGAGAGTAGCACGAACGCATAACAACGAGTTTAAGAAATTGGCGGTTCAGTGGTTAATTGAAGCTTTGTACTTCGTATTCAGATAAATGCTGGCAGACAGTTTAGTGCTTCGAAATCGCCAACTTCTTTTAGCTGCAAACCGTTAGATGCCAATTCTATACTCCGATTCCATATCAAATCCAAAGTGTCATTTTTAAGGCAATTATCTACTATTTCGCTGACCAATACTTGAAACTTTGGTATCTTAACATGGCATTGCGAATAGACGTGGTTTTGAAAATGTAGATTTACAATAATCAACAATATGTCGAATAAAAGCTACATCGTGTTATTGAAATCCATCGTTATAGGGTTTGGTATATTCTGTTTGAAATCAGAACTGAGGTCGCAATGTCCGGAATCTAGTATATATTTTTGGAATCAAGCCCTGGTAGATAGCTTCCGGTTCAACTATCCAAATTGTACAGAAATAGTAAGGGAGCTCACGCTCAAAGGCACGCAAATCCATAATCTGCATGGACTTAGTGTGCTCACAAAGATCCATGGTTTGAAAATTGACAGCACAAGTATTGTCAACCTCGATGGGCTGAACAATATCGACGAGTCGGATAATATCATCATTTCCAACAATCCACTTCTGACGAATATTTCAGCCATTGGGCAGATAACAAAAATAAGGTTCGGCTTTCATCTTATCAACAATGACGCAATGGTCGATCTGGCAGGCCTGGGTTTTGATTCCCTTGAATATTGTGATGTAAAGAACAATGATGCTTTGATCACTTTGCATGGGTTGGAAAATCTAACCTACGTGATGTATAGATTGGATATCAGGTCAAATCCTTCATTACGGGATCTTAAAGGCCTTCGTAACTTGACCAAAACTTCCAGCCAGTTTTGGATAATTAACAATGACCGGCTAAAGAACCTGGAGGGATTGGAGAATTTATCTTATATAGGTTATCTTCTAGATATCACCGGAAATGATTCCTTACAAAGCCTAGCTGGGTTAGAACATATAGGAATACTCGATCAGCGGATTGAAGGTTTCAACATCTATTCCAATCACCAACTGGATTCTTGTCATGTAGAAGCGGTGTGCGAGTACATTGCCAGTGGCCAGATTGTTCATTTTGGGAATAATGCTCAAGGATGTAACCATGTGAATGAGGTATGGGAAATGTGTATGGCAGTAGACGTTGCTGAGACTGGATCTGAATCTGAAATTATCGTGTACCCTAATCCCACACATGGTTCACTATTTATAAATTACGCTGACTCGGTTCATATGGATCACCTTACGATTTACAATTCCCTGGGCATGGAAGTATTTCAAGAACGTCAACACGTCGGGCCAATAGATATCACCCACTTGCCTAATGGACTCTACATTTTAAAATCCAGTCTGAATGGCTCAATAAAAGTAGCTAGTGTGGTAAAACTTTAGATCAGATACGAGCGAAGAGGGAATTACTACTGCTTAAGGGAGTTCAGGACTGAGTAGGATAAGTTCAAATGATAGTGGTTTAGCGCAATGCATAAACAATGAAACTATCAATTACCGCATCAAACATAGGATGCTCATAAGCAGGGCTATCTGCATTGCAAATGACGCTTTCGCCCAACCCACCACCTAAACTCCGCTATGGCGACCAAAGGAATAAAGTAAATTTGGACAAAGGAGCAATAGAGACAGTCCAAACTTAGTCGGCATGCCTATGAGCATCCTTAATCGTTACCCACCATAAAATGACAGCGATGCCGAAACAAAAAACAGATAAATGTCATAAAAAATGAGTTTGAACTTTAAAATTTCAATGCCATGAAAACAAAAACAAGTTTCTACATTTTTACATTTTTAGTTTTGGGAATGTGTTTAATGCTTACGGAAAGTTGTAAGAAAGATGATGAACTAGTACCAATTTTAACCACTGCCGACGTTACTGAGATTACGCCCGTTAGTGCAAAATGCGGAGGCAATATTACTTCCTATGGCGGTGCTACCGTAACAGAACGAGGAGTGTGCTGGAGCACTGGACTAACCCCCACCATTGCCGATAGCAAAACCAGCGATGTTCCAGGTACAAGCACTTTTACAAGTACAATCAGTGGATTAACCGCCGGTACAACCTACTATGTAAGGTCGTATGCAACCAATGCTAATGGCACAGGTTATGGAGCGGCTTTGTCGTTTCAAGCCTTTAACCTCTCTATTGTAATGGTAAGCATCCCTGGAGGCACTTTTACCATGGGCAGCCTAATCACAGAAGTGGATCGCTATCCTAATGAAAGCCAGCATGTGGTAACGCTCACTCCTTTCCGCATGAGCAAATTTGAAATAACCAATACCCAGTTTGCTGCTTTTTTAAATGCCAAAAGTATAGGCAGCGATGGGCTTTATGCTGCTGGAACCTATCCAACTGAAGCCTTGATTTATACCAGTTTGTACAATTACGACTTGGGCTTACATTACGCCTTGGGACAATGGGCTCCGGTTGTAGGTTACGAAAACCATCCTGTAAACAATGTAACATGGTATGGAGCTGCCGAGTTTGCAACTTTTATGGGAGGGCACCTGCCTACCGAAGCCCAATGGGAATATGCCTGCCGTGCAGGGACTATCACACCATTTAATACCGGTATTTGTCTAAACAATCTGCAAGCCAATTATAATTGGGCATATCCATATAACACCTGCACCAATACCAACATGAATTCTCCGGGCAAAACACAGTCCGTAGGCTCTTATAGCCCCAATGCTTTTGGGTTGCACGATATGCATGGCAATGTTTGGGAGTGGTGCAACGATTGGTATGGAACTTATTATATTGGTCCGCAAACCGACCCAACTGGTTCTGCTACGGGGTTGTCCCGCGTGATGCGTGGTGGTGGCTGGATCTTGGGTGGTGCGGACGGCTGCCGATCAGCGTTCCGCCTCTACGGCCCTCCAGACGGTTACAGCGACAATAGAGGTTTCCGCCTGGTGTCTCCCGAGTAAGCAGTGATTAATTCTGTCCTTCTATGACTATTTCTTAGAAGAAAGGCAATGATGAAAGAATTACGGTGGGTAACACAAGATGTAGACAATGGCGGATCTTGAAGGGAATTAATAATTTTTGCCCAGACGGGGTTACTGCTATCTGGAAGATAACCATTTGAATCGCCACTGCTTATAGCCCGGGTCGTTACAGCAATTATAACCACATAACGAAAATCCAATACCTTAATTAAATTGACAAAATAAAAGCGCAATTTGCGCTTGTCATCGAAGGATAGAAAATCTGCAAACCACCAGATGCTCAGCAGACCCGGCATCAAGCAGAATCTTTCGATAAGGTCAAAGGAATTCCTAATTTAGCAACTTACCATCAGCAAAATATACGTATGCACTATATACACCTTACCATCACCAGGTATTGCCCCAGGTTTCAAGGCATAAATGGGCTTAGATCAAAAGGCCTGATCGTTTTTTTCCTTTTATCCCTTCAGGTCGTTTTCGCCCAGGGCCCTCCCGGCTACACGTATTGCGCAGATGAGAATGAGTCCTTTACCCTTCCGGCCATATGCCACGTGGCGTATGGAGCACAAGGCAAGTTTAACTATCTATACGGTCAGTCTGGCACCATCACCTTTGACAATGCCACCTTTGGAGATCCCATCGGTGGGGTAGTCAAATCAGGCTATTACAAAATTGTAACCGGCGACCCACAATCTATTACCAGGCTATCCTGGGCGATCCAGTCCCTCCTCAATCATCTCAACAACACCAATCCGCTGACCCCTGCCCAGATCAATTCGGTAGCCGATACGATCCAGGAACACATCTTCGTCATCGGGGATACCCTGTCTTTGGTGCTTGAGGCCTTTGAGTTGATCGATTACTATGAATCCAACAGGGGGGCTATGTTCCTCAATGACGATACACAAGGCGGTTTCCCCAATGCGTTTGGAGCTAGCGATGGATATGAAGAGGCAAGGGCTGTGTTTAAAATACAACAAGGCATCCATGATTATATCTACACGCCCGCGAATGTGATCAGGTATCTTACGGTACTTGAAGGAAGAAAATTTCAGACGGCTGATTTTTTCCCTGGCGCATGCCCCGATCCTGATGATTCCGCAGCAACCTATTCGGTCCAAATCAATGGCTCTATGCCAACAGAATATGGCTTAAGAACAGCATGGTCCTCCACGCCTGCGCGAAGGCCTACAGGATACTATCTGGCACCGGGGAGTATCGGGAGTATAAAGGTCCCAGCCGCAATGGTCGATCAGGGTTTTAAAATATTGGTTGGTGCACATACATTTCAACGCACCGGGAATAATCCTGTTCGGAGATTTTTCCGGGTGACGAATACCTTTCCCATCACAGATACCATTACGCAGATTGCCAATCCATTTGGCGGAGGCATTTACTTCATCACGCCTTATGAGGCCGATCTGGGTATCGTCGAGGTGCAACTGACCAATGTCGTCCCTGCTCCTTTCTTTTCAGCAAAGACCTTTAGCCAGACGTCGCTGCAGGAGTGGAAAGATGAGCAGCGTCACCATCCGGCCCCCTGGGCAGATTTTGAATCGGATAAATATATGATGCAGGTGCCGACGAGCTGGATCTATAATTATGCTGACCCGGTCACACTGATGCAGGACTGGGACAACCGCATGGATGTAGTGTCTACGTTACTGGGCTATCCGGTGATGCGGAATCATGCGATCCTCTATCTGCAGGTGGATACTGATATCATGTATCCTTTCTATGGCATCGGCAATCCACAGATAAACAATACATATAATCCGCTGCAGGCTGAAAACGGAAACAAGAATCACTGGTTTTTAAGGCCGGGTGATACATTCTGGGAGACCGAGTTTCATGAGATGGGACATGCGCAGTTATTCAGCAAATTTCCAGGGGAGACAGAAGCTGCGGTCAACGTGCCAGCTGCAGCAATCTTCAACAGGTTGTACGGCATGGATATCGATACCGCCTTGGGTAGATCTTTTGGTAATAATCCGCAGATCACCCGTGACCAGGCCGCGCTCAACTGGATGGTCACGCCAAATTTCAGGGCCGGCAATCCAATGAATATTTCCAACACCACCAAAGATGAAGTGCGCTATCAGCAGCGCGGCTATGCCAAGTATATAGAGATGGCCGCACTGTTTGGCTGGGAATTAATCGATTCTTTTTACAAGCAGGAGCAACTTGATTTTATCAACCAGGTGCCTGGAGATGGATTTACGGAGGCAGACAGCAGGATATTAAGGTTTTCAAAAATAGCCGGTGCAGATTTGCGGCCACTTATTCATTTCTGGGGCTTGCATCCACGGGATACAGCAGCGCTGAGGTTGCGTATCGCTGCCGAAAATCTACAGCCTTCAAAACTCATTTGTGACAGGTTGACCCATTACCAATCGATCATACCGCTGGACAATGCACAGTTTGCAGAGCATGCCAATGCTTTCTTTGGTGGTAGCGTTCCTCCGGGCGGTGATCCGGATTATGGGTCCGGATGGTATAATGTGTGGTTACCGCTATATAATGAGACACATGGTGTCGAGGCTGTACAAGCCATGCAGGATATTATTGATTTATATTTTCCTGAGGGTTGTCCTACCATCGAACCCATTCCTGTCGTTACCGTAGACAGTCCAACCATCTGCGCAGGGGACTCTGTGACATTGATAGCAAGTGGAGCATCAACGTATCGCTGGAGCAATGGCGCGGCAGGCAGCAGTATCACAGTAAGCCCTGGCGTGACAACTACGTATAGTGTCACCGGGAAAGCTGCAGGATATGTTTCTGATACTGTTTTCGTCATCGTGACGGTAAACCCTTTGCCAGACGTGCAGGTCAATATGCCGTCTGTGTGCAGAGGCCAAACGGTAACGCTTGCAGCCAGTGGTGCGGATACCTACGTGTGGAGTACCGGGGCGACAGGCGACAGCATCCAGATCAGTCCAATGTCAGACACGATCTATTTCGTGACCGGCACAACGTTGGGGTGCAGTACAACAGTTGAAACATTTGTGATAGTCGATGAACTACCGCTAGTGGATTTAGGCAGCGATATTATTTTGACGACCGGGCAGGATACCTTTTTACATGCAGGAGGTAAAGATTTAATCTACCTGTGGTCAACTGGTGAAGTGACAGCCTCTATCCTGGTAACTTCAGCAGGTACATACGCGGTCACGGTGACCAATCTTGCTGGTTGCACAGCCATAGATTCAGTCGCAGTCACCATCATCACGTCCGTCACCGATCCGGATGAAACGTATACCGTTACCTCATCACCAAATCCCACACATGACTTCATTGATATTATATGCACAGGAGCGTCAATCTCTGCTGTGCAGCTCATCGACTCCCCTGGCAAAATATACATCAGTGAAAAGGTTTTAGTGCTTGACGGAGCACCCTACCGGATACCCTTGTCAGGCCTTCCTTCAGGAATGTATTTTGTCAGGATAACAACGGCAAATGGATTTACAAAGCTCATTCCGGTTGTAAAAAATTAGGGGCACATGTTCTACCTATCAAATCGTTAATCACAACCTATATTCTGGATTGACATTAGATATACTTTTTAACCATCGATCCGATATTAGAGACGCTCTTAAGTTAAAGGTCTTCTCAAATCAGGATGACGTTTGGATGATTTATAAAAAAGAAAAGGCTCCCATCAGGGGAGCCTTTTCTTTTCAACCGAAAATGATTTATTTTGGCATCAACACAGTGTCAATAACGTGCACTACGCCATTGCTTCCTTTTAGGTCGGTAGCCGTTACCGTTGATTTCCCACCCTTAGCATCCGTTAGAATTACCTTATCACCATCTAAACGAGCGGTCAGCTTGGCACCATTTACAGTCGTTAACTCAGCCTTACCATTTCCTTTTTTGATAGCAGCAACTACTGCCGCTGCATCCAGGTTACCGGCAACTACATGATACGTAAGAATACCCGTAAGCGTTGCTTTGGATTCAGGCTTTAGCAGTGACTCTACTGTTCCAGCCGGCAATTTTCCAAAGGCACCATTGGTAGGGGCAAATACAGTAAAAGGACCTTTTCCTTTAAGGGTAGTCACCAGGTCAGCGGCTTTAACAGCGGCAACCAACGTGGTGTGATCTTTGGAACTAATGGCAATGTCAACAACATCATTTGTTTGAGCAAATGCGGAAAATACCATCATTAAAATGGAGAATGAAAGAAATGAATGTCTCATGTAAAATATTTTTTTAAGTTAAGAAGGACATAACAACGGTCCATGGTTAAAAAGGTTTAAAAAAACTTTCCTGAAATCGTATCTGAATTAAATTTTGAAGCAAAGATTAATAGGGCTGGTGGTTTTGCTATTCGTATTCCGGAAAATTAGAAATCGGTAACAAGTCGCTTTCCTAATCTAATTGTGAAAAAAGCAGGAAAAAGCTAGGGCCATTTCCCCGGGATGACTTGATCAATTGACAAAAATGAGCATATAGACAACAAAATGACAACCTATTTGTTGAACGAACTTAATGTGTGAAGGCAGATAAAGCGTAAGTAAACTTATGCTTTCTCTAAGGACCCCTAGGAATTTGATTTCATGCGTGATAGCACGATTAGGTGGTGTAGGTAATAAAGGGGAACAAGTTGTATAATTAATAAATTTTTTAAACAGGAAACGGATGAAGTTAATGATCAAATTTAGCATTGTTATGGTTGTCGTATTAGTTTTATTTCAATCTTTTAGCATTATGTCATCGAATAAAAGTGAAGAACAGAAATATACGGTCGTTCGTGCGTATGAAGATTTTGAAATACGATTTTATCCCTCTGCCGTCATCGCAACAATTAATTCGAATGCAAAGACGTACAATGATCTATCGGGTCCGGGATTCCAAAAGCTTGCAGGCTATATTTTTGGTGGCAATGAGGCGAATATGAATATTGCCATGACATCACCTGTGCATATGGATGTCAATGATTCTGTTTCTACCATGAGCTTTGTCATGCCTTCTGAATATACAGAGAAGACCTTGCCAAAGCCAAACGACCCCGGTGTCAACATCACAAATACTGAAGATGAATATGTGGCCGCAATCCGATTTGGCGGATTTGCCTCTGATCAGGATCGAAAATACTATACAGAAATGCTTCAGGATTTACTAAAGGAAAATTCGATTACTACACTTGGGCATTATCGATTCTTAGGCTATGATCCACCCTATCAGATGACAGACCGCAGAAATGAGATTGTGGTAACCGTTCAATGGAAAGAATAGCCGCTTTTTAGGTATATTGGTTACCCGTTTACAATCTATCGTAACCCAATTACATAAAAATATGTTTCTAAAATTATTTGCCATCGCCTTACCGGTATTCTTTGCCATTGATATGATCTGGCTTGGATTGGTCGCTAAAAATTTTTATCGCGCGCAGATTGGGGCATTGATGAAACCCGATGTAAACTGGACCGCAGCCATTATTTTCTATCTGATTTTCATCGCTGGCCTGGTGGTGTTTGTTATAACGCCCGCGGTGGAAAAAGGATCGCGTGGGCATGCCCTTCTCTATGGCGCACTATTTGGCTTTGTCTGTTATGCCACGTATGATCTGACAAATTTGGCGGTGGCTAAAGATTGGCCACTTCTCGTAACCATTGTTGACCTGATATGGGGCGCGGTGCTTGCGGCTTCTGTTTCGATCGTGACCTATTTTATCGCCGATAAAATTGGGGTGTGAAGTACTATCTGATTCTCGCTTTACTATTGTTCGGATACATGAGCCTTTGGTTTGTCATTTCCCTGGTAAAAAAAAGAAATGATGTTGCCGATGTGGCGTGGGGCCTGGGTTTTGTTCTTCTGGCGTGGGTATCTTTTTATCTATCAGGTGCCAGCGGCCAGAGGGAACTGATGGTCTGCCTCCTCGTCAGCATTTGGGGCCTGCGTCTGGCCTGGCATATTTACGGGCGTAATACAGGCAAAGCGGAAGATTATCGATATCAAAAGTGGCGCAAGGAATGGTGCAAGTCGTTTTACCTACGTTCATACCTTCAAGTCTATCTTTTACAAGGTGCGCTACT
>JANNSS010000107.1:0-18403 GCA_031402955.1 Saprospiraceae bacterium | reverse complement strand
ATGTCATGCTCTTCCCAGCTCGCATATTCATATGGGAAAGTAAGCAACTCGATGGATAGATTTTGGATTTCCTTATCAGGATGATGTGTAAAGTAGTCAGGTCCAGGTGATTTACCTTGTTCAAGCAGGTCCTGGTATTCGCGCATTATTTTCTTATAGGTTTCGCTTTGAAACTCATCGATGATATCGAGCAGGCTGACTAAGATGTAGCGGCTTAAGGGGGTCAGGTTGGAATCAGGAATAGGTTTTTCACCATACGAAAGCAATATGCGTATGATATCTCTTTCCTGGAATTGGTCAGATAGATTAGGAAGTTCCTGGATGCGCGCATCTGTTTGCTTAGTCTCCTGGTTAAATACCTGATGCTGTATTTCACGTTCAGCACTATCGACATCGCGTGGGATGCCTTGTCTTTTTTGCCGGAGAAATTCATCATAAGCTTTGTTGGTTTCACGCACCAGGATATGCTCATCGATCTTCATGAGATGAGCGCATTCGGTGATGAATGCTGATCGCTTGATAGCCTCAGGAATACGTGCCAGGGTCTCTACAAGATCTTTGACCAATGTGGTCTTGCGCATAGGATCGCCTGAAGCCTCTTTTAAAAGCAATTGGGTCTTAAACAATATGAAATCCTTACCATGTTCGCGGATGTAATCCTGGAAGCCTGCAAGGCCTGATTTTTTGACAAATGAATCAGGATCCTCGCCTTCAGGTAAGAGTGCGAGCCTGACATCCAGATTTTCCTCGAGGATCAGGTCGAGACCTCGCATCGCAGCTTTTATACCTGCAGGATCACTATCATACAATACAGTGATCCGGCTTGCATAACGTCTTATCAACCTGATCTGATCCGGTGTCAAGGCAGTACCGGATGATGCAACTACATTTTCTATTCCGGCCTGATGGAGGCTGATGACATCTGTATAGCCTTCCACCAGAAAACAATTATCGTTTTCCCGGATCGCCTTTTTAGCATGCGAAAGCCCATAGAGGACTTTGCGCTTGACATATATTTCCGTTTCCGGAGAATTTATATACTTAGGCCCTCTTTTCGAGCTTACCATTTGGCGGCCTGCAAAAGCTATGACCTTTCCGGAAATATTGAAAATCGGAAACATAACACGGTGTCTGAAAAAATCACCGCCATGCTGGGTGATCAAACCCGCCCTTTGGAGGATATCGAGGGTGAAACCAGCCTTTTTTGCTTCGTGGATGAGTCCATCTGCTCTCTCACTTGCGTAGCCAAGGCCAAAAGATTCAATCGTTTTGGTGCGAAAACCCCTCTCTATGAAGTAGTTAAGACCGGCAAGCTGGCCTTCCTCCGTATCGTGAAGCTGTCTTTTATAGTATTGCCACGCGAATTCGAGGACCTTATAGATGGTTTCCCGCTCTCTTTCGGCCTGGATGGTTTCTGCATCTGCCTGAGTCTCCTCGAGTTGTATGCTGTATTTGCCTGCCAGGTAGCGGATAGCCTCTGGATAATCATACCCTTCGTGTTCCATCACAAAGGTAATGGCACCTCCTACTTTACCGCAACCAAAGCACTTGTAGATGTTTTTGGTAGGCGAAACACTGAAAGAAGGGGTCTTCTCGTGGTGGAAAGGGCAAAGTCCGATTAAATTGCTCCCCCGGCGCTTCAGGTTGACAAAATCGCCCACGACTTCCTCCACACGGGCCCTTTCCATTACTTCCTCTATACTTTTTCGGCTGATCATCAGAAGGTAAAACTAAATGTTTGGTCGATTTAACATAAATATCATAATAATCTCTTGGCGATCCAATTTAAGGATACTATATTTGTTTGGAAGTTATCCTATAGTAGGACGACATTCATTACAAACTTGAATTCTTGATACGTTTTTAGGGTGTTCTCATAGTGTGTTCTTACCCGCTTTCCGATGGGAAGGCGGGTTTTTTTATGCCTGTGAAGATATGAATTAACTATTTGATTATCAATTAAATATAAGTCAATCATGACTACAGTCGGGATTGTTGGATTAGGAAAGATGGGGCAGGCAATAGCTTCCATTCTCGGCAACCGTGAAGACCTGAAATCGCACACTTTTCACCGCATTTCTGCGGAAAACACAGAGAAGCTCAAGTCTTGTGACGTCGTGATCGAGTTTACGATTGCTGAAGCGGCTCCTGGGGTTATCCGTCAATGCCTTGATCTTGGAATCCCTGTCGTTTCGGGTACTACCGGATGGCATGAGTACAATCTTGACTCGATCCTTTCCTATTGCAAACAAAAACATGGGACCTTGTTGTATGCAACTAATTTCAGCGTAGGGATGAATATCGTCTTTGCTTTGAACAGGAAACTGGCGGAAGTCATGTCAGCATTGCCTGAGTTCAAACCTTCCATCAAAGAGATTCATCACATTCATAAAAAGGATTCACCAAGCGGAACAGCATATACATTGATTGAAGATATTTTGACCCACCTTCCGCATTATACTGGTTTTGCGCACAATCCGGATGATGAAAATTTTCAGGAAGATAAAATACCAGTCACGTCTATTCGTGAAGGGGAGGTGAAAGGTTTTCATCAGGTCGCGTGGAATTCCGGTGCTGAACAAGTCATCATCGCACATGAAGCCTTTGACCGTAGCATATTTGCTGAAGGTGCTGTCATGGCAGCCTTGTGGTTAAGCCGGCAACCTCGTGGGATTTATACCATGAAGGATATCCTCAATATTTAAAATAATCAAGGCCTCCCTATACGGAAGGCCTTGTCAATATCATGATGAAGTCATTCTCTTTTCCCTTTCAGGAATAGAATTGTACTTGCGTACTGGGTTATTTATTCAGTGACTAACGTTATCGCCAGATCAAATTCATCATAGATGGTTTTATCACCAAGACCTTCGAAGAAACTTCCAGAACCATATTTTACATTATAGTTAGACCTGTCAATAGTGATATTGGTCGTGGCTTTGTATTTTTTTCCATCAGGTGTGAGTTGTGTCAGGAAGGTTACTTGTTTAGTCACATCTCTGATCGTCAGATTGCCTTTTACTTCAAACTGGCCGTCACCTTTTGCATTTGCCTGGGTGATGGTGAGTTTAGAGGTTGGATATGCATCTGCTGCGAAGAAATCTTCTGATTTGAGGTGACCTTCAAGTTTGTCGGCATATTCACCGGTCATATCAAGTACCTTGATAGAAGTCATATCAATAACAAATGATCCGCCGAGGAGTATACCATCCTTAATCTGCAGGACACCTTCCTTGATGTTAATGGTTCCGTTATGTTTGCCGGTTACTTTCCGTCCGATCCATTCTACCTTGGAAGCAGTGGTATTGACTTTTAAATCGCCTTTTACAGGATCTACGCCTGCCTGGGCAGTTACGGCAAAGCCGGCAGCAAATAATAAAGAGAAAAACAGTTTTGTCATACGTGTATGGATTTTGTGTTAAATGAGATAGTTAAACACCGCTCATTCATGTTTGTTTTCCATACAGTAGCCGTAGAAATGATTTTTCCCGACAAAAAGGTAAAATGCAGAACTGAAGCGACTTAATTCAGGTCTGAAGGTAAGCTCCCGGCATAATGTTAAAAAAACCTTAAGAAAAGATTTGCTTAATGGATCGGTGTCAATCCCCAGGGAAGCCTTGCCTGAGGTTCACCGGATTGAACAACCTGCCAGAATCTCATGATCTGCGGAATTTCAGTTTTAAACAAAGTACTTGAACTACTACCGTTTTGGTCCATCAGGTCAGAGATCATTTTTTGCAACGGATTCTGGAACACCGGATATTCCTTGATTCGATATTCTTCAAGTCCTGCAAGCGTCGCGGCGGAGGCTATCGCGTCTTCCAGGGTTCCGAGTTTATCTACAAGTCCTAATTCAAGCGCTTTCTTCCCTGACCAAATACGGCCCTGAGCTACTGCATGTACTTCATCCCTTGTCATATCACGCCCTTCAGCAACTTTGTTGAGGAAGAGCTCATAATACGCGTCGGTTCTTTGCTGCATGTAGGTATGTTCTCGTTCATTCCACGGAAACATCACAGTAAAATCAGCACTGTATGGCCCTGTGCGTACCGTATCAAATCGAATACCTAGTTTTTCATCCAGTGCTCTTGATGGGTTAGGAATCAAAGAGAATACACCTATACTGCCGGTCAGGGTATTAGGCTGCGCAAAAATGCTATCCGCCATGGCTGATAAATAATAGCCACCCGAAGCCGCGAGGTCACCCATGGAAATGACCAGTTTTTTACCATCTGCCTGAAGACCTGTCAGCTGCCTGTAAATGTTTTCCGCACTGAGGATGCTTCCACCCGGACTATTGATACGCAAGACCACAGCCTTGATATCTTCCTGTTTGCGGATATCCTTCAATAGTTTGACATAGCGGCCATCATCGATGACTCCATATTCATCATTACCACTGACGATATCACCCTCAGCGTAGATAACCGCAATTTTATCCTTTGCTTTCAGGTTTGCCTGATGGATAGGCGTGGCGCTGGCGTATTCTTCAATATTGATGTAGGTAATCCGATCGTTGCGCCCTTTACCCATTTTCTCATTCATCCATGATTCACAATCTGCTTTGGCGCCGATCTCATCCACCAGTTTAAATTTTAATGCATCCTCCGCAGATTTTATCTGAAACTGCCAGGCCATGTTCTTCAGTGAGTCAACACGGAGATTCCGTGCATCAGCAATATCCTGGAGATACATGTCATACGTATCAGTCAGGTATTCCCTTGTCTGCAGTTTGTTTTCAGGACTCATTTCAGTCCTTCGGAATGGTTCTGTCGCGCTTTTAAAGTTGCCGGCATAATAGATCTGCATGTCAATGCCTATCTTATCAAGGAGCCCTTTAAAGAAAGGAACATAACTTGCAAAACCCCTGAAATCAACAGTCCCTACCGGATGCAGGGTGATGTGGTCAGCAGGACTGGCAAGATAGTATCCTTGCTGTGTATAGAAATCTCCGTAAGCTGCAAGAAATTTGTCTGATTCTTTGAAATCTTCCAGTGCATCGAGAATGACTTTTGCTGAACTGGCCCCTAATCCTCCAAGTCCATTTTCAATGAGGATACCATTGATTTTTTTATCCTCAGCAGCATGCCTGATCAGGCCAGCAACATCATGCAGGCCGGGTACATCGTGCTCGTTGAAATCAAATGACTGTTTGGAAAGATTATTGGTCTGCTCGGGCATATACTGGGTGAAATCCAGGGCAAGGACGCTGCCTTCTGCAATCGTAGTTTTGCCGCCACCACCACCGGTGCTGGCGATGATACCGGCAATGATGGCGATGAAAAGGAAAAAGAAAACGACACCGGCAAGAAAAACACCGAGGCAGCTGGCCATTGTATATTTAAGAAAATCTTTCATAAGCGTTGTTTCTGTCTGATAAGGCAAGGGTCATATAACCTGCGGCAAAGTTCATCAATATCAACCGATTCATATAGAATACGGTTATGCGATTAGCCTAATAATAAACGGGATTGATCGAAAAATCAATCTTTTCTTTTCATGGTATCAAAAGTCGGCAGCTGCATGTTCAGGGATTCCATGGCTGACATTACTTTTTCAGCGATGAAATAATCCCTGTACCAGCGCTGATCAACCGGTGCTATAATCCAGGGCACCTCGCTGCGGTTGATGGCATCTTCATAACAGAACCTGTATTCTCCCCATCGTTCTGCTTCCTTCCAGTCAGCTTCATTATGTTTCCAGTGCTTTCGAGGATCATCCAATCGCTCCTGAAGTTTTTCCTTTTGCCTTTCAGGTGATATGTGCATGTAGAATTTCAGGACAGTCGTGTTATTGTCCCGCTGGATGTGGTTTTCCCATACATTGATAGCTTTGATCCGCTCACTTACCTTTTCTTCATCAATCCATTTGTGGACACGCTGGATGAGGACATCTTCGTAATGTGATCGAATGAACACCTGAATCATACCTTTTGCCGGAGCACGTTTACTGATACGCCATAGAAAATCATGGGCAAATTCTTCTTCAGTAGGTTTCCTGAATGGAAAGGCCAGAACACCGGTAGGATTGCAATAAGAAAAGACTTTGCGGGTAGCGCCATCTTTTCCACTGGCATCCATCCCCTGGAATACGACCAGCAAGTTTTGTTTCTTTTCTGCATACATGATATGCTGCAGTTCGCCAATACGACGCGTGAGACGGTCCGTTTTGCGTTTGATGTCTTCCTTTTCGAGTCCTTTTGGTGCTCGTGTCGGTAAATCGAGGAGATGAATCATATTCCCATTTTATTTCTTCTGACCAGGAAAGATTGGAGCACAGGTGTGAATCCTTGTTTATGGTCGGCAGTGACAAAATCAATCTGGTATTGAAGGCATTTCATTTTGAGTCGTTCATAAAACCCCGCCATATGTTCCAGATAGGCTTTTCTAACCTCCTGTGGCCTGAGTTTGATCCGCTCATCTGTTTCCATGTCGATAAACATATAAGGCCTGTTGTCAAAAGCAAACTCGAGTTCTTTATCATGATCCAGGACATGAAAAAGGACCACTTCATGCTTATTATGCTTCAGGTGTTGCAATGCTCCGAAAATATCATCCGCTGCGCCGCTTTCAAGCATATCGCTAAAGATGATGACCATAGAACGCTTGTGAATACTGTCTGCAATCTGATGCAAGGCCTGGGCTGCAGAAGTCGTTTTATTGAGATGTGGTTGCTTTATCAATTGCTCCAGGTGCGTCAGCATCAGGCTATAATGCGTATGGCTGCTTTTGCATGGGGTATGTATCCGGAGCTGATCATCAAAGATGCTGAGCCCAAAAGAATCCCGCTGTTTACGGAGGAGATTCATCAGGGAGGCCGCTGCAAGTACACTAAACCTCATTTTGTTCCAGCCCTCTTGTTCGGGAGCAAGGTATGGGTATTGCATAGAGGAAGAAGCATCTATAACGATCTGACAGCGGAGATTGGTCTCCTCTTCAAATTTTTTGGAATACAGCCTGTCTGTACGGGCATAGATTTTCCAGTCTATATTCCGGATGGATTCTCCTGGATTGTAGAGGCGATGTTCTGCAAATTCAACTGAAAATCCGTGGAACGGACTTTTATGAAGACCGATGATAAAGCCTTCAACCACTTGCTTAGCGAGTAATTCCAGGTTGTCAAACTTCCGGAGTTCAAATTGATCAAAATATTTCATTGGGTCGAAAATAAGGATTTCCTGAGTGGGGGAGGTCGGATAGAAATTAAAAAAGCCTCCGGAATTTAGAAGTCCGGAGGCTTTAACGAATGCTGATTCGTTTATAGTCTTAAAATCAGGCCAATATGGCATCCAGTTTGTCGCTGAGTATCTTTTTACTGGTCGCACCAACCTGTTTGTCAACTACCTCACCGTTTTTAAGGTATAGTACAGTAGGAATAGAGCGAACACCGTATTTGTAGGAAATCTCAGGATTGGTATCCACATTGACTTTTGCAATCAATGCCTTTCCGTCGTATTCTTTAGCCATTTCCTCTATGTGAGGGCCGATCATCCTACAAGGGCCGCACCATTCAGCCCAGAAATCGACAACAGCTATACCTTCATGGTCCATGACCTTTTCTTTGAAGTTGCTATCTGTAAGTTCAAATGCCATTTTGTAATAATTTGTGTTTTGTTTATGTTGAATATGTCCAAAATCAGTGGTAAAACACTCATTGTGGCTGCAAAGTTGCAAATTTATCTCCACGTCGCTACCCATGACCTTTTTTAAAGAAAAAATAACATTTCGGATGGGTTCCACCCCCTCAACCCCTGCTGTGATCCATACCCGATCATTCGTCTGGATAGGTGCGGCTATCCTTGCCTTGATCATCAAAGAAATACTGCCGGCCTCCTTCTGGGATCAATGGTACTATAAAGGATTTTTCGTTGGGATAAGGCAAGCCTACGATTTCTTGCTAGGCTGGTCACCTGTGCCTATGATTTATTTTGTATTGTCCATCATTCTGGTCAGGACTGCGCGATGGATAGGTGATCGCAGTAAGGGTTGGATGTATCTGGTATCAAGGGCACTCGGTGGTGTTGGCGCCCTGGTGACCATATTTTACTTTTCATGGGGATTCAATTACGGGCAGATTTCTTTGCAGGAAAGAATGGGATTCAATCGCTCCCTGACGGTCAAGGAAGATATTGAAGCAGAGTTTCAAAGAGCTACCGATGTGGTGAGGCAAGAAGCATCCGCGCTGCCAGTCCATTTGACCAGAGACAATGCGATAACGGAATTGGATGTAGTGGATCATGATCTCAGGCCAGATGTGAAAGCAGCATTGACTAAATTAAATATGCCACATAGCGGAAGAGTAAGAGTTCGTCAACCCTGGCCAAAAGGATTCCTTTTACGATGGAGCACTGCAGGCATTTATATTCCCCAGACAGGCGAAGGGCATATTGATCGCGGCCTCCTTGCCATACAGAAACCTTTCACGATTGCACATGAGATGGCACATGGATATGGTGTCGCGGATGAGGGGGCATGCAATTTTATCGCCTGGCTGGCTTGCAGTCAGTCAAAGAATCAATGGACCAGGTTTGGCGGTGCGTTGACTTACTGGCGATATGCTGCTGCTGAAATGCCTTATGACAGTGTTTCAAATGTGATACACACATTTCCACCTGTGGTGATACGGGCGATCACCCTTGTAAAGGATAATGATAAAAAATATCCTGATATATTACCTCGGGTAAGAGATGCCATTTACGCCTCCTATCTGAAGCGCCATGGGGTTAAGGAAGGGCTGAGAAGTTATAATGAAGTGGTGATCATGGTTCAGCAATACCTTCGGAATACGTCAGTTGATAGTATGTCTGAATAATTTGTCAACATTAAAATTTGCAGACTGAAATAAGTTAATCAACGCATCATTCAGATTTGTGATGGCGAGGTCTATATTCCATTTAGTGGTATCCCTGGTTTCTACCAGATTTGAAATGGAGCGTATGCTTAAAAAAGGAATTTTTTTAAGTAAGCTAATATAGAAAAACGCAGCACCTTCCATGTTTTCAATCTGCCCGTGTGCTTGACTTTTGAGTTGTTCAATATGCTGAGCATGGCCATGTGCAAAAAAAGTAGTCATGCCTGAAGCAATTTGTAATTCAGAACCTGATGTATAAGGGCAGGCTAATAATCCACCTGTAAATGGAAAGTTGTCAGGATGACTCCACCCAAGCACGAATGGATCCATGATGATTCCATCTTTGTCTTCAGCACCGAAGCCTGAAATTATTTCAGTATTCACCTGATATACATTCCCGATGGTCAGCGAAGGATCGAATGCACCACCAATACCGGCTTGTATCCAGCCATCAGGGTGTCGATGGCTGAGGTAATCCATGAGGGAAAAGGAGGTATGTAAAATGCCAATACCAGTATACAATATATCAATCAGTAGTCCGTGTAGTTGATACGTCTGAAAGGATTGGTGCTCAGCATGTATTTTCAGGTAATGGAGAAGCGGATCAATCTCTTTTTCCGTGGCGGAAACGATTGTTATTTTCCGGCTCATTTAATATGATATTGTGATAATGAGGCACTAAGACTGCTGCCGAGTCTGGAATGGTATCGCCATCCACCAGTCAGTGCCATATTGCCGAATAGGTTCCAAGTGATACCTGCATGTACCAGAGATGGTTTGGTGCCAATGCCCCATCGTACCGCTATGCGTTGATGAAGTTGATACAGCATGCCGGCTTTGAAACGAAGTTCATGTCTCCAGTCTTTTTCTACTTCAACTGCGACACCGATTTTTTCGGAGGGTTCATAGAGAATGCCAATTCTTGCCATGGAAGGCAGATCGAGAATACTTTCTGTGCCAAGCGGATTGTATAACCAGGCAGACATTGATAGTTCCTTCATGATCGGCGCATGAAATGAAACCGACCAACTGGCCACATAGACATTGTCAAACTCTTCGGCCTCATTACGATTGAGGTCAAACTGGACTGCGGCATTTAGTTTTTCAAATAAACGCCTTGCATAGCTGAAAGAGATGCGTTGTTCTGAATATCCTTCGATACCGGTATGTTGTATTCCTACTGCTATCTGGTCTTTCCATGGAAGCACCAGGTGGGCTGTTCCTGAGATTTCGGTTAGGTCTTTTAATCCGGTTCGGGTAGCTGCTGCAACGGACCATCCACCGTGATCGCGACTGGCGAGTAATGCCGGGAGCACAATTCCTGCTTCAGCATCCCTGGTCAGGAGACCTATCTGACCATTACCCTGATAACCGGCGCCCGAAAACATATAGGGTCCGGATTGCGCAATGCAACAAGAGGTCATCAGTAAAGCTAGCAGAAGAGTATAAAAATGTTTCATTCCAACGATGATATTATTGCTACCCGCAAGATACAATCAAACCTCGATTTACAAAGTTAACTTTACGGCAGCAATGAGTGATTTCAGGATACCCAGTCATAACCGGCGTTATGAAAAGAAAGCAGCCAGTAAACTGGTCTGGATGGTGTTGTTTTTCATTGGCATCATCTTTCTGGCCATGCATTTTCTGGATGGGTTGAACAATGTTGAAACATTGGCAAAATCCCCGGATGTTATATATTCTCCAGCGCCAAAGGCAGGCGTCGTCTATAAAAAACCGAATTTCAGTCTTTCCTATGTGGAGGAATATGAATTACCTGAATGGGTTTCTTATCAACTTTCGGTGGAAATGATGAATGCACCTAAAGCCGAACGTGATCAGGATTTTGAGCCTGACCCCGCTATCAGGAGTGGTTCAGGCCACTATAGGGATTATAAAGGCTCCGGTTACCGCCGAGGCCATCTGGTCCCTTCTGCAGACATGGCCTGGAATAAAGAATCCATGGATGCTACTTTCCTGTTGAGTAATGTGGCTCCGATGCGGGAGGAATTCAATGATGGCATCTGGCTTGAACTCGAGCATAATGTAAGAGACTGGTCAAGGAAATATAAAAGTATATCAGTGGTGACGGGACCACTTTTCATTGAAACTACAACTTCAATAGGTGAGAATGAAATTCTGGTGCCGAAGTATTTTTATAAGGCTGTGTTTACAACGCAGGATTCGATTCCCTTGGTTATTGCCTTTATATTTGATCAGGAGCAGCAGGTTTATGGGCCGTTAGGGGATTACATAGTTTCTGTTGATAGTCTAGAGAAAGCTACTGGCATAGAACTATTTGAAGGACGATATGGCAATTGGGACGAGGAGATCAGACTTGAAAAAAGAGGTGGTGTTCATTACAGTCAATGGCCTTTCAATGACCGATGGTACTCACAAAGGAAAGAGCAATCCCGCCCAAGAGATTGATTATGCTTTCGGCTATTTTTTTAAAAGGATCCAGACGTCCTGTGAAATGTATGTTGCGTGCACCCGTTTGCCTGGAATGTGTTCCAGAATGGAAAAGCCCGCTGTCATAAATATTTTCCTGATAAAGTGGGGTGGATGAAAGGTGCCAAAGGTGCGGTGGCCTTCTTTGGTTTTATCGCGTAGAATAGGCTTTTGAGCTTGATAGGCTTCGACTTCAGTCGCTGTCAGCTTTTCGAGAAAAGCATCTCCATGCGTTGTAAGAATCACGATGCCTTTAGTTGCTGCCACCCGGTATAATTCTTGACTCCATGCTGTTTGGTTTTCCTCGGAGAGATGGGTCAGGATTGAAATTCCATAGATAAGATCAAATTGATTTTCAGGATAGGGTAGCGGAGGATTGAGTTGGTTTGATGAAAATGTAATTCCTTTTATTTCGGCTTTACACCATGCTATTGTCCGAGGATTATAATCTGTTCCAAAGTATTCATTCGTGTTCCCCAAAAGGGCAGGCAGGTGGCGAATAATGCGGGCAGGGCCACATCCCCAGTCAAGGATTTTTATATTTTCATGCCGAAGATGAGGTTTGAAAAGAGAGACAATCCACTCAGCGTCTTCTCGTCCCCCGAGATAATATTTTTGATAATCGATCTGAAATGATTCATAGACCATATAAGGTGGAGGAAGGACGTTACCAGGATGAGCTTTCTTAAACTGGTTGTTACGTGCGCTGTTTTTCAATCTCATAATTTGAAAACGCGTTTTATCTGCCAGATTTGACAGCCCAAGTTTGCGGATGATGTAGAGTAATTCTGTTTGTAACATTAATACTACATGAAAGACAAGTCTGGTTGCAGAATGAAACTTGATTTATTTTGGATAAAACCTATTGATACACTTTAGCCATCAGCCAGTGATCCACCATCACCAATGCGGCCAATGCCTCAACGATGGGCACTGCACGCGGCACCACACACGGGTCATGCCTTCCTTTTCCTTTGATGACGACTGCCTCACCTCCTGTGTCAACTGTATTTTGATTGGTCATAAGCGTTGACACAGGCTTAAAAGCCACGCTGAAGTAAATCGGCATGCCATTACTGATGCCTCCTTGAATACCTCCTGAATAATTTGTATCAGTCTTCATGCCATCTTCGGCGTTTGTCCAAGCATCATTGTGTTCACTGCCTCGCATCTTAGAGCCTTCAAAACCTGACCCATATTCAAATCCCTTGCAGGCATTGATAGATAGCATCGCGTGGCCAAGGTCGGCATGGAGTTTATGAAATACAGGTTCGCCGAGACCTGCAGGACAACCACTTATCACGCAAGTAATGGTTCCTCCGATGGTGTCACCCGAATCTCTTGTTTCTTCAATTAAAGTGAGCATCGAAATGGAAGTTGAAGGATCCGGGCACCGAACCGGATTCTGTTCTGCAAAATCCCAATCAAAAGCTGCAAGGGGTATTTCAACTTGAATAATGCCGACACTAGAAACAGCAGCATTGATCTGTATTCCCGCCTGATGTAGTACTAATTTGGCAATTGCTCCGGCGGCTACCCAATTTGCTGTCTCCCGCGCAGAAGATCTTCCTCCGCCACGGTGGTCACGACTACCATATTTTTGATGGTAAGTGTAATCAGCATGTGATGGTCTGAAGGCATTTTCAATCTGATCATAATCAGCAGGTCTTGAATCTTCATTTGGGATCAGCAGGAGGATTGGGGCACCTGTTGTCTTTCCTTGATATACGCCCGATTGAATGTTGACGTTATCTCCTTCCTTTCGTTGAGTGGTAATTGAAGACTGCCCAGGTCTCCTTCGGTCTAACTCTTTTTGGATAAACTCCGGATCAATCTCTATCCCGGCAGGGCACCCGTCAATGATGACACCCATCCCGCGCCCATGCGACTCTCCGGCCGTAGTGATCCTGAATATCCGTCCTAAACTATTGGAAGCCATAGCTGTTATCTGTTTCCTGGCTCGAAAGATAGGGCATTTTGTGCTGGCAGGTAATCGGCCACCTCTTACTCTCTTACACCTCTCACTCTCTTGCACTTCTTACTCTCTCACCTCTCACTCTCTTACAAATCCGTAATTTTGCCATCCCATGTCCCATCTGGTTGATATATCATCTTCTGCTGAAGAACAAATTGAGTTTCATAAGATCCGTGAACTACTCGCTGGTTATGCCAGGGGAGCGTTTGGCCGTGATACCTGCCTGAAACTACATCCACTATCAGATATCGCAGATATCCAGTACCGGTTGGATCAGGTGTTTGAATATTCAGAGATTGCTGCCCTATCCGAGCGTCCACAGTTAAGCACCTATGAGGACATATCTCAGTCACTTGAGCATCTCGCCATCGATGGTTACGTGTTGCCCCAGGAAGATATTCATGAAATCGGGAGACAGATGGAACAGGTCCAGCTTATCCATCAGTTTTTTTCCAAGCCTGATACCCGCCGCGATTATCCTGAAATATTCCAATGGACGCTATTGGCCGCCGACCCTGCAAAACTGATTAAACCTATCAGAGCGATACTGGATGAAAAGGGCGAAGTGAGACCCAATGCTTCACCTGAACTGCTCGCTATTTCAAGATCTATTGATACAGAAGCCTCAAGGTTAAACAGAGAGTTTGTGCGGCTGATCTCTCGTTATAAAAGCGATGGGTATCTGACAGATACAGTTGAATCAGTCAGATCTGGCCGGCGGGTACTCTGTGTGCAGGCTGAATACAAAAGGAAAATAAAAGGAATCATCCATGACGAGTCTACCACCGGGCGAACAGTGTTCCTTGAGCCGGAAATCATCGTGGAGATCAACAACAACATCATTGAGTTAGAAGGTGAATTTAAGAAGGAGGTTTTAAGATTGTTAAAAGAACTTTGCCATACACTTCGTCCGCACAAAGATCATATTGATGATATCAGCAAGCTTATTCACCATTGGGATCTGATACATTGTATCGCACTCCTCGGGTTGAGTTATAGAGGCCAGCGACCCAAGCTGCAGGACACAGCTACACTACACCTGATCCAGGCGCGCCATCCGCTGCTATACCTCAAGAATAAAGCAAAGCAGAAAACCGTCATTCCTTTTGATCTGATTCTCAATCCCCCTAACAGACTGCTGATATTAAGCGGTCCCAACGCAGGAGGAAAATCCATATTGATGAAGGCTACTGGCCTTATTCAGGTCATGGCCCAATGTGGTATGTTGATTCCGGCAGATGGAAGTACGGTCATCGGTGTAGTCAGGAAAATATGCGTAGACATTGGGGATCAGCAATCCATTGAAGAAGATTTGTCAACCTATAGTTCACGGTTGAGGAACATGAAGGAAACCCTGGATACAGCAGATGATTCAACGATGATCCTTGTTGATGAGTTTGGTTCAGGCACAGATCCAAAAATCGGTGGGGCTATCGCTGAAGCAATCCTTGATGCCCTGGTGAAACGCAATACCTATGGTGTGCTGACGACACACTATCCGAATATCAAAATGTATGCACACAATACAAAAGGAGCGGTCAATGGTGCCATGATGTTTGATAAGGAGAAAATACAACCTACCTATCAGCTTAAAATCGGTAAGCCTGGAAGTTCTTTTGCTTTTGAAATTGCTGAGCGGACAGGACTACCTGCTGAGGTGATTGAATACGCCCGTAAAAAAGCCGGGACGAAAGCAATAGAACTTGAAGATCTGATCCATGATCTCGATGACAAGACCCTACGGCTGAGTGCAGAAATCAGAAATCTACAGGATAAGCAAAAGGACCTTGACCGCCTGGTAGCCAATTATGAGCAGTTGCGTCTCGATCTGGAGATAAAACGAAAGAAATTCAAGATCGATCAGAAGAAAGCATCACTCAATGAAGTATCGCAGTATAGCCAGGAGATGAATAAACTGCTCAAGGATCTGAAGAAGGAAAAAGATTCGGAGAAGGCCAAAGAGCAGATAGAGAAAATAAAGGTTAAACAAAACCAATTCAGCTCTGAAATCAAGGAACTTGCCGAAGAACTTGTGGAGGTTACAGATTTCAAAAGGGATTTTCTAGTTGGAGATCATGTCAAGTTGCGATCTACTGGTCAGTTTGGGGTAGTAGATCGAATCACCAAAGACAGAGCCGTGGTCATTATAGGTCAACTGCAGATGACCATGCCCTTGTCAGAGTTGGTGCCTGCTAATGCCCCTGTAGAAATCAAAAAACATTCAAGCCTGACGAAGGACATCGGTGACTATAGTCGATTTGAAAACGAACTGGACATTCGAGGCATGCTTCCAGAAGAGGCTTCGCATTATCTCGAGCGTTTTATCGATGCAGCCTTCATGAGTAGTCAGTACCAGATCCGCATCGTGCACGGCAAGGGTACAGGTGTCCTTCGACAACTCGTTGCCCGCAAGATGAAGAGCTATCCTTTCAAGGAAGTCTCGCATCCTGAAAAGAACCAGGGCGGGGATGGCGTGACCATCGGTATTTTGTGATGCAATGATTAAACGAATTAAATTCATGTAGAGACGTGATGAATCGCGTCACTACATGAATTTAATTCGTTTCTTTTTCTCTCACGTTCTCACGTTCTCACGCTCTCACTCTCTTACACCAGCCAGTCAAGTCTTCCCTGGTAGAGAGAATAGAACACCACTCCGATGACCAGCGGCGTGATGATGGAGACAATCATGAGCCAGTAATACCATCCGGGTATGCGGCTGGGTTCGATCAAGTCGGCGAGTCCGGCGATAATCAGGATGACGATGATTATTCCCGGGAAAATGAGTGTCAGGTAAACGGCTACATATTCATTCCAGAGCCACAAGCCGGAATAGATCACAGCCTGCAATAGGAGGATGATAGCCAGGTTAATCCTGGTTTGTGCTCTATCTGGTTTTTTCATTAACACAAGAACTATTTGCGGGTACAATATATTGAACCCTTTCGTGGTTTATCTTTCCGATATGAAAGCGTTTACAAAACTGAGTCTTTTGCTGGTGTTCCTCGGTATGGGAGTACCTGTTTTCGCTCAAACCATCGAGGAATACCAGGCGAATTATGCTAAACGGATCACCCAGGAAATGATTAACGGGGTGTACATCCCAAGTGACCTCGATGATGCTTTCAGCGAACTGGTACGATTGTCAGACCCAAAAGGTATGGCCCAATTTAAAGGCGCAGCTGAGGATTCCATCAGACGAAAACTTCATTTTGGCCTGGGTCGTTGGATCCTGATCAACTGGGGTTTCGAAGAAGGTTCCCGCATGTCACATTACATGAAAGGTCGAGGTGTTTCCCTGCCCGATGATATGGTCGAGGTCATCATCATCACCTGGCATCGCCATCTGAATAAACGGCCATTGAAATTTGAAGAAGAAGTTGCGAACTTTGATAAACGCAAAGCTGAAGAGAAAGCTAAGCGGGATGCCCAGAAAGAAGTGATCATTCTTGAGAAAAAGCCCCACAAAGAGAAGTGAAAAGAGAAAAGAGAAAAGTGAAAAATGGAAAAGGCAATTTGTCTTAGCTCCATGTGTGTGCACATGGGATCCGAAAAAGGAAAACGGTGCTCTCAGAAATCTTCATAGAAAGAATGATGCAAATCTGTGTCTCCATAAAAAGCACAACACCCCTCTCTTTAGAAAAATCAAATGCGCACTCTTGATCTCTTGCCAAAAAGAGAGGGGACGGGGGTGAGTTATAACATAAAGCAAAAGAACACGTCTGTCATACTTAGAATCCTCTCATCACAACATTTTTCACTTTTCGTTTTTCATGCTTCGACTTCGCTCAGCACATCGCTTTTCGTTTTTCACTTTTCATTTTTCACTTAGACGACTTTGTCGGCGCAATAGGAACTGGCAAAAGCATCCGGTTTTGCTTTAAAGACAAAGCCCATCCCAAGGATGTATCCCATCGCCTCCCGTAATGCTTCATTTGATTTGAAGTGTGGATCAGTATTGATGTCAGCATGTACTTCAAGTCCGATGTCATATTCATCCAGCAGATCACAAAGCTTGTAGGCGACATCAACGGATTTCCACACTTCGGTGATCATACGCTCACGGAGGCTCATTGGTTTTTCTGACTTTTCATTGTGGATAAACATAAATCCACCTTTTTTTTCTCTCAGGAAAACAATGACCGTAGCATATTCCGTTACGGTGCTGCGGACTTGTGAATCTGTGCCGATACACACCTTCAACCGGTAGCCTTCAGCGATTTCACGCTCGACAGTGGAGCGAACAGCATCAAGGATATTGCCTTCTATCCGTTCACCAGTAAATCTTCTCCAGGTCATATGAAATATTTTTATTACGTGTGAAGTTAAGTAAATCAATACATAAGGTGTATATAGGGGAGGGTAAAAGAATGGTAAATGAAAAGGCGGAACGGCGAAAGGGCAGAACGGCGGAATGGCTAAAGAGGCCTAAAAGCAAAGAGCATAGTGCAGAGGGATTGTCTGGAGACAGATTTTCATTGGTAAAATCGGCAAGGGACAAGGGGCAAACAATCTCGGTGCTACGGCTCCCGCTACAAATGTGAAGTCATCTGGCGGGATCTACGAGTTGCGCGAGAATAAATTTAGAGAATTCAAAACCTTAGAATACTAAAAAGATCGATGATTGCAAATCATCGATCCAAGTGCCATCGGCACGACCGATTTTGTAAAGTGGGGTTTTAACCCCGCTAAAAAAGCATAATGCGAATACTCTGGCAGCTGGAAGCTGGTAGCATGCACATATCTGATAGCTGACGGCTGATAGCTGACAGCTGACAGCTGAAAACTGACAGCTCTTAATTCTGCAACGCCATCACATCCGTTTCATCAAACTCCCTGAAATCCACCTGGCTCAGACCGGAAACACCTTGTTCCTCCATATACACCCCGTAGATCGTATCTACAGCCGCCATCGTCGTCTTGTTGTGTGTCACGATGATAAACTGTGACTGGGCAGAAAATTTCTTGATGATCTTGTTGAACTTCTGGATATTGGCATCATCCAATGGAGCATCGACCTCATCAAATACGCAGAATGGGGCTGGCTTCATCAGGTATAAAGCAAACAATAGCGCAATAGCCGTGAGTGTTTTCTCTCCACCTGAAAGTTGTGACAAAGATTTTGGA
>JANNSS010000106.1:0-2937 GCA_031402955.1 Saprospiraceae bacterium | reverse complement strand
AAGGCTGGCTAAAGTTTATACCCCAATCGTTTTCTATCTGGCAGTAACACTCGTAGTCATTCCTTTTTTTATAGTGAGCCCATATGTTTTCAGTGATTGGTTGTACAGGGCATTGATTTTCCTGGTGATCAGTTGTCCATGCGCCTTAGTCATTTCCATTCCCTTAGGATATTTTGGAGGCATAGGAGCAGCGAGCAGAAATGGTATACTGTTCAAAGGATCCAACTACCTGGACCTGATCACGAAAGTGAATACCATCGTCATGGATAAGACCGGTACGTTGACGGAAGGTGTCTTTAAGGTGCAGGACATGATCATCCATGAAGTCGATAAAACTGAATTTATCAAAATACTGGCAGCTCTTGAAAGAAAATCAAACCATCCGATTGCCAAAGCCATTGTGGAGTATACAAAAGACGAAGCGTCTTCTTATCAGGCGGAGTACATACAGGAAATTTCAGGATACGGCCTGACTGGCATTGTAAACAGAAATGAAGTATTAGCTGGAAATGCAAAGCTACTGAAGAAGTATAATATTGCTTACGATCCGGCGATTGATGATATCGCGGAGACGATCGTTTTAGTGGCGATCAACAAAAGGTTTGCAGGCTATGTCCTGATCGCGGACATCATCAAGGAAGATGCGCGTCAGACCATTCAGGAATTGCATCGCCTGGGCATTAAGGAAATCGTCATGCTGAGTGGTGATAAGATGGCGATCACGCAAAAGGTGGCGGGAGAACTGGGGATTGATGTTGCTTACGGTGATTTATTACCAGAACACAAAGTAGAGAAACTGGAATCACTGAAAAGAGACAAGAAGAAGGTGATCGCTTTTGTAGGTGATGGCATCAACGATGCGCCTGTGCTCGCCTTGAGTGACGTAGGGATCGCGATGGGCGCGATGGGCAGTGATGTAGCGATAGAGACTGCGGATGTTGTCATACAAGCATCGCATACGTCAAAAATCGTGTCGGCAATCAAAATCGGTCGGGCTACAAAACGCATTGTGATTCAGAATATCACACTCGCCTTTGCACTCAAAGTGATTGTGTTGATTTTAGGTGCAGGAGGATTAGCGACGATGTGGGAAGCTGTCTTTGCAGATGTGGGAGTTGCCATGTTGGCTATCCTGAATGCCGTCAGGATACAGCGGATGGATTTCAAATAAAGGGAACGCATAGTTCGACTACCTTTCAACGATCGGGAATTATACATTGGTCTTTCCTTATTTACCCGGTCCTTGAGCTTGTCGAAGGGGATACATCGACAGGCTCAGGGACCAAGGTATTTCCAGCAGATCCTTTCAGCTACGTTCGTTTCGGCTACCTCACTACAAGGATTACACAGTTGCATTTTAAAAAGATTAACGCTAATTTATTCATGCAAACCGCCATGCAACACCCATTCATCTGATGAGAGTAAACATATGCATCATCATTTGCAGCATTCCTTTTTAAAGATATTTCGAATTATCTGCCAAAGCTTATTGAGGAGCATTTGATGCCTGGGGGCAAGCCGTTTTGTGTTATCTTCAATCAAAAGTTTCTTTACCAAAAAGTAATCTCAATTCGATTTAGGATGAATCCAATATATAAAGGCTTAATCATTGTATTGCTATATGGAAGTTCTCTTCCTAACACCTGCAGTCAAAATGTAGTTTCAGGAACGGTCCTGGATGCCCAGCTTGCCGGGATTCAGCAGGCGCGCATTACCCTTTTTAATTCAACACTCACGCGATTCGGGGAGGAACGAACTAATGCAAATGGCCGCTTCGAATTTTTGGACATTCCTTCAGGAGATTATCAACTGGGTATTGCTAAAAAGGGAAAGGAATACATTGAACTCAGCATCACCATTCCTTTAGCCGAAGAGAAAGTAATATCCCTTTCCGAAGAAACTAACCCTGGCTTATGGGAGACGATCATAGAATCTCCAGAACCATTGGGCGGAACTGACCTTGGTGTCCTGATGCCGGATGGTAAAATTTATTATTGTCACAACACAAAAGATCCCTTTTATTTTGACCCAGTCACGAATGATACCATACTGACCATCGGGGATGATAGTATTCAGGGATGTGTTGGGCCGTTGCAGACACTGGACGGAAAAATCTGGTTTGCCGGAGGCACATTGCAGGAAGTCTATGGCCCGGGCACCAGGAAAATAAAGTATTTCAATCCGGACGACAATACCTGGGTCACACAACCCAAGATGCTGGATTATCGATGGTATCCAACCGTGGCTTTGTTACCGAGTGGAAAATTTTTGATTGCTGGTGGTGGAAATCTGAGCAATCCTGTTCGAACCAATACAGCTGAAGTCTATGACCCGGCATCAGGACAATCGTCTTTTACAGAAAATATGGCCCTGGGCAATGAAGTATCGCCGATTGCTGTCTTATATAATGGCAAAGTACTCATGACGCATCGGCCACCACAGCTCTTTGATCCCGCAACCAATCAATGGGATGCTGCAGGCAGTTTTGTTCAAAGTCCCCGCTTACCCAATGGGGATCATAGTGATTGTGAAATTGTGTTGATGCCGGATGGAGAAGTGATTGCTGTTGGGTACAAAACATTCACACCAGGTGTGTACGGATCTTTCATCGAACGGTACGATCCGGATCTTGATAGCTGGTCACTGGGTTCAAGTATTCTACCGATTAGGTCTAGAGCGAAAACATGTCTTTTGCCTGACAAAAAAATACTGGTGATGGGGGGATATAAAGAGGACACCACCGCAGCAAGTGTTAACCAATGGGGATATATGAAACTTACCGATCTATATGATCCTGCTTCGGATAGCTGGAGACGACTAGACAATCTGAATTATTTTCGGGAATATCATGCACTGACGATTCTTGTTCCGGATGGAAGGGTGATTGCTGTTGGTGGCGAAGGCCAGCCGGGAAATGAACCATCTTTCAGTGTCATC
>JANNSS010000105.1:0-3321 GCA_031402955.1 Saprospiraceae bacterium | reverse complement strand
GATAAGGCTCTTCGATAGGTTGCCCTGAGGATCGCCATCGACCAGGAGTACCTTCCTGCCGCTATTGGCAAGGTATATGCCTAAATGTAGGGTCGTTGTCGTCTTTCCCACACCCCCCTTCTGGTTGGCTATGGCGATGACACGGCCGGTCATAGGGTCGACTCCTCGTCGATCTTCTTCAGGATGAGCGATAGTGCATCCAGTTCCTCGGGAAAAAGATAGAGGGCAAAGTCTTCCATCCCCGCCAGGTGCTGATGGTCCAGGTAATAGACCCCATGGCTCTCACAGTATTCGAAGTGCTTCACGATGGGCCGAATAATCCCCTGCAGGGCCGTTCGTTCCGGCGGGCTGATCTTGGTGATGATCGTGGCAAGGTTGTCTTGCCGCATTAAAAAGCGTGCGCGACTGGGTATGGCGGGTTTCATAACGTCCTCCACGGAAAATGATTGACAATCCCGAAGGAGGAGGCATTCTACAAGTACCAGTTGAAGAAGTGCTTTCCTTCGGGATTGCCTTCGAAAAGGCCTCAAATCTAATCGGTTTGGGGCTTTTTTATTTCAAGACAATAGTTGTCAAGCCCCAAGCCTCGTTTTTTACGTTAAACTAACGTTACACATATAGTATCACTTTGTCAATGCTTTTTTTGGGGATGTTATGAATATTATTATGCAAGAATACGAAAGCAGACCTTTATTTAGCCGAAACCTGGTAAAATTCAGGAAAGAAAGAAGCCTATCTCAGGACGATCTTGCCGCATTAACGGGTCTCACAAAAAGAATGATCGCTTATTATGAGATACAAGCCGTTAAGCCTCCAATAGATAAAATTGAGATGCTGGCGAATGCACTAAACGTGACCATTGGCGAATTGCTGGGAATCAAAGAATCAACCAAGGTTCAGAAAGAATTTCTTGAGATTGATTCGAGAACCCTTAAAAAAATAAAAATGATATTGTCTTTGCCGAAGCAGCAACGGCATATCATTTATTCAATGGCTGAATCCTTTTTAAAACAGAACCAGGAAAACAAATAATAATGAGCGTCATCTGGTGGAAACCGGAGGAGCGGAAGATATTGCGCCAGTTGTACCCGACCGCCTCGAAAACCGAAATTCTCAAAGCGTTAAAAAATAAAAGCTGGTACGCTTGCCAGAAAGAAGCAAAAGAGCTTGGGCTCAAGAGGGAGAAAACGAATGTCGGCAGGCGAAAAAAACCGCTGAAGCAGTTTGTCGGCAAAAATCAGCTTAAAAAACTTATCGCTGAAGAAGGTGAATTGACCGTTGAAGAAATTTCAAAGAAGTTAAAAGTGCCTCCTGATATTGTTCGCAGATATTTGTTTAAGTATGGGCTGTGAAAAATTCATACTGAGAAATAGCCTTCCCCGTCCAACCGCCATCGTCTAATTTGGCGTGAGCGAAATCACCCCTCTATTTAAAGACAGCAACGCCCCATCTCACTGACGGGGCGACTTCGCCTACGCGCCGAAATTAGACCGGACAGCATATATTGACAGACTTGTCTTGCAGTACATGCAATTTTAAAAACCAACCAACATATATTTCCCCTCTTTTTCTTTGATTCTATAATGAAAATAATCAAAATCACGAACTAGAAATTCAGGGATACTAAACCATACCTCATATGCTTTCACGTCTGGTAAGTAAAAAACTCTCCATTTTATTTTGCTTCTATACTCCTTAAGATATCTTCGAATATCGTAGTACCTTGCACAGCCATAAGCCCACTGTTGGTATTTATTTGTAATCGCCACTTTATCAAATAAATCATAATATATTCCTTGTTTAGATTTTAACTCCTTATGGATTCGATGTGCAATGTTTTCAGGTTCAATCTTGTCTCCGGGGTGGTAATATCGAAAATCAGTTCGGTCGATATTGGCTATTAAATAATCAATTTGTTCATTAATTATAGCTTCATTAATTGTTTTTGCATAAATGATTAATTTCTCTGATGATTTTTTTGTGAGCTCTTCCGCATGATTATATTTAATTAATACTTCCAATACTCGGTTCCATTCATCATATATCTCTCTTATGTTAGAGCAGTCTTCAGCACATACGGACACACTGAGATTCATTACTAATAAGATAATAAAACAAGATAAACGGAATATCATACTTCATCCTCATTAGTCACTTAAATTTCTTTTTATTAATGGTTCTGGGTCAACTGCTGTACCATTTACAAAAATCATTAAATGAAGGTGGAAAGCACCTGTTGCCGTGCTTGTCCCAGTATCACCAACGCCTCCAATAGGTGTACCTTTTGCAACATACCTCCCATGATATTGATCCCGACCTTGCTGCCATGATTCTCTGTTTTGATGATCATAAACGGATGTTGTTCCATTTCTATGATAAACTCTCGTAAAGTACCCATTAATATCATCAGGGCCTCCGCCATAATCTGCATGCCCAGCTTCAATTGATGTAATAGTTGTTTTTTCAGGTACTGCAATATCAACTCCATTATGAAATTCATTCTGACCATTGCGTCTTCTCATACCAAAACTTGATGATTTAATACCTGCTGGTGTCTCAGTACTTGTATTGAAATCACTTTTTTTAGTCATGCCTGATATTGGGCTACCAAATTCTAAGTCACCAGTATTATGTTGTGGTGAAGGCGGTGTATTTGGCGAACGTGGAGCGACAGTACGTTCAACTGTCTCTCTGCCTCGTGAAGTGTTACCGCCTCTGGTTTCTGAACTTTCCTTACTACCTCTACCAGTAAAGAAATCCTTAATTGAACTTACAATGTCTGAAAAACTCGATCCATTTTTTCCACTTCCTCCAATATGAGGATTTACGGATGAACCTTCACCATGTTCTGACGAGTGCCCCGTTGGATCCTTATAGATAATAGGGTTATTCTTTACATAGCCGTATCTATTCCAACCCTGAGTGTTGCTATAAACTACTCTTCCGGATTTATCTTTCACGTCTGCGTCATTAGCAGTATCCGCAGTAACGAATCTACAAATCTCCGGATCATAATGCCGTGCATTGAAAAAATAGTATCCTGTCTCTTTGTCCAGTTCTTGTGAGTTATATTTAGCCGCATGCCCTTTATCCCCTTCATGCGTCCATGTCTCACCGAATGGCAAAAACTCCACCTGTGACACGATTTGCCCGCTGTCATTGAGCACAATATTCACACTATCGACCTGGTCTGTCAAGTAACAGCCGCTCGCCCGAAATCACAAAAAAACGGCCTATAAGCCCGCAAAACCCGCGACAATTATTTAAAAGACCATGCCCGTTATGAAAGATCGCGATTACGCCTCATGCGTTCGCGCCGAT
>JANNSS010000104.1:0-15052 GCA_031402955.1 Saprospiraceae bacterium | reverse complement strand
CGAGGTTTATGTTTTGTTTTAAGGTAGCAGCATTCGGAAATACATCGGTGTCCAGCATATAGGCAACATCACTACCTCTTGTTTCTTCACCATATCCAATCCAGTCCCTTGCATCACCTTCGTTGGCGGTGATATAATAGGCCTGGCCATTTACTGTAAAATTTGCGATGGCATCAGGCTGATACATTCCAAACAAAGGCCAATGACGAATAGCAATCTTACCTCCGCCTGCAGAGGTGCCATTGACATCGCGATCATTTGCATCCAGCGACATATTTTTCAGACTGATCAAGCCAAGCAACGGTGCTTCGGCATTAGGGTTATGATATCCATTAAAGGTACCGGTGGTGGAGTTGAAAGACAAACCACCCACTCCGAAATCATTATCATTGATGACGGCGATAGTATTGCAATCTACCAGCGCTAAACCTTCAACCTTTTCAGTCATGTTGTAGTTTGTTGCAAGGTCAACGTACAGATACTTAGTGATAGGTGCGATGCTGTTTGTGGCAAGTTCGGCCAACGTCATTTGTTCAACGGTTTTTCCACCGATCACATTTGGTAGTCCATTAATATTGGTGGCTCCGGCCAGGCTGAATCGGTATATTTTCTTTTGTATACCGGTCATCGGATCGCTGTCGATGGCATCATCATCTCTTTCAATGACCAGAAACTCACCATGACCTATCGCCACGGCATCACCGAGTTTATCAGCACGTGTATCTGGGCCACCGGTGGGAGTCGTATTATCCATGACATATACATATTGACCGGTTGTCGTTTCTGAAGCAGGATTGAACTCAACCACACGCGTATATTTCCAGCCACCCAACGTGCCATTCGAGGTTGTGGTTGGATTGCGCAAAGGGCTTTGCACAAACAAGTATAGTTTACCGTCCTGAAAAGCAACACCTTCAAAGCCACGATTTTGTCTGCGCTGTGCCAGTACAGCAGGCAATTTTTCATCACCGTATGCGCCGGGCGCAGCACCTGCAGCAGCAGCCGTTCCTTCCGGAACATATCGTTTGATCAATTCACCTGAAGCATTAAAATGATAGAGAGCTATACGATATTCATCCACCATCCAGAATGTACCATCCTCCGCAGCTACCACACCTTCCAGGTCGGCACCAAAAGTATCAATGCCTGTAGTAATATTAAACAGGTTTACACCTGATTCATCATGATATGGAGTGCTTTCTGTAGCACCGCTCAGATTGATATTCGGTAATCCGGTAAGCAACTGACCATTTGATCTTTTTAGTTGGATGCGTTGTGTAAGCGTGACTTGCCCGCTGGTACGATCTACTTCAAACCTTACAATTTCAGGGGCAAAGTCTGGTAAGGCAAAAGGACGTATTTGTCCAGTGGGCTCTCCGTTAGGACCGCGGTCAGTATGGGTCACAAACTTCAGGTTCCCATTTGGTGCATACCCTTCAAAAGCAAGTCCTGAAAAGCCGCCGAGGTTCATCACCTGGCCACCGGTGGTAGTACCAATAGATGGCATATTATTAAACTGGAAAGTCTCCAGTCCCATTACTTTAGGTTTACTATGATCCTTCAACCCAAGTGGCAAGATCTGTATGACAGCGGCAGAGGCAATGTCCACAACTGCAAAAGCATTATTCTCCTGCAGGGTTACCCATGCTTTTGTACCATCTGGAGAGATTGCAATATACTCGGGTTCGAAATCCTGTGCGGCATTTGCATTAGGTCCATAAATGCGAACGCCCATTGTCCTTAAGCTTGCTTCCTGACCAATGTATGCCTGGAAGTTGGCAGTTTGCACAGTTGCGCTTCCTACTCCTGCTGAAAGATCAACTATGCTGATAGTGCCTTCAGGGTCTACAGAGGTAGCCCGGCCATAACTGCTAGGTTCTCCTTCGTTGGCGGTTAATAATTTTTGTCCGTTCGGTGTGAATACAATCATATCCGGCAAAGAACCTACTGTCACATCATTCAAAACTGCTCCGGTGGTAGCATCATAAAAGGTGACACGTCCATTGAGGTGAACAGTACCTGCAGGGGTTCCTTCTGTGATGACCACGGTGTATGAAACTGCAAGTATATTGTCGTAGACAGCTACACTATTGGGCAGCGCTACCTGGCCCCCAGGCAAACTAAAACCGATAGGCAAACTGCCCCCCAGTGTTGGAACGCCGGCATTATTCATGTTATGATATTCAATGACGGGACCGGCCACAGTGTATACGCGCGAACTTGCCGGATGGAATGCAGAAATCTCTGCTCCATTAGCGCTGGTGACCGTTCCTTTTGGGGTGAGAAAATTGCATTGTTCCCCTGGAGGGCATTGTGCATATGAGTTGATGGAAACCATCAACACCAATAATGCCATCGTGATACTCAGATGGCGATATAGGTTATTGAAAGAATTGAAAGGTAAAAAGGAAAATTTTTTCATAATAATTTGTCTTGTCGTTTAGGTGTAATGTCGGCGAAAATAACCGAGAAGACAAGGCGCTGTATTGGAGTTACAATAAATTTATAATTAATTAATCTTAATGGAAATATGATGTCCTTTGACTTAAAAAAGATTACAATATATTGACAATTGGCACCGTACTGGGTATTTTTAGTATCGATTTCTTTACATCTACTTTGTTAGTCAGCATGCTGTATGTGTGGGTGTGTGTGATGGGTGTGTTTATTGAAAAATAGTATATTTCTTCTTAACCATAGCTATGTGAAAGCGCAAAGCAAAACCGTTATGGATCATATAGTAAACTTGCCAGAGGCCAGGCTTATACTCTTAAATAAGCTGCATGATGTCATTGTAAAATACCTGCCCCAAGGTTTTGAAACCTCCATTAGTTAAGGGAACCTGTGTTATGTGGTGCTACATAAACTTTCCCCTGCAGGTTAGCATAGCAAATGTCTGTTCATCATGGTTCTCGTTTACAGCATCAATCTGTTTAACCTGTCGATAAGTTCGGCAGATTCAATGAAGTTGAGCGTTTGCTGACCATCACTTGCTGCTTCTTCAGGTGACTCATGCACTTCGTAAATGATACCGTCAGCGCCGGCTACTGCAGCGGCTAGCGCTATAGGGATGACATGGTCCCGGATGCCAATGCCATGCGAAGGGTCGGCGATCACTGGCAGGTGCGACTTCTCTTTCAAAATCGGAATGGCGTTAATGTCAAACGTATTGCGAGATGCCGTTTCGTAGGTGCGGATGCCGCGTTCGCAAAGCATCAGTTTTTCGTTGCCATGAGAAAAGATATATTCAGCACTGTGCAGCAATTCATCCAGTGTGCCGCTGATACCGCGTTTAAGTAACACAGGTTTGTCCACTTCACCCAACGCATCCAGCAGATTGAAGTTTTGCGAATTTCGCGCACCTACCTGGTAGATGTCTATGAAGTCATACATCTCCGCAATCTGGGATACCTGCATCACCTCGGTAATGATTTTGATTCCGTTCGTCCGACAGATGCGATGAAACATTTTCAACCCGTCGATCCCCATGCCACGAAATGCATATGGAGAACTGCGTGGCTTAAAAACACCTCCCCGCATGATGCGGATTTTGCTTGCCACAAGATGTGCTACAATTTTCTCAACCTGCTCTTCACTTTCAATGCTGCAAGGACCAGCCATCAATTGAAAATTTCCATTCCCGATGTGCACATCATCGCCCAGATCTATTTCTGTTGGTCCCACCTTCCATTTGCTGGAAACAAGTTTGAAGCTGTCGCTTACCCGATGCACATCACGTACTCCTTTCAACAAGCCGATGTTACGTATATCAAACTCACTTTTACCAATACACACCAGGTATTCGCCAAATTGTGTGATCACCTGGTTGGCTTTGTAGCCAATACCTGTAATCGCATCGTCAATCTGAACGCGTTGCTCTTCATTGATGTTGGTATCTAATCGAATTATCATTTCAGTATAATGGTTTGATGGTTTGTACAAATTGATAAATAGATTTCTCACTGCTACCGTGCTCTTCCAGATGTCGAATGAAGGCGCTGCCGACTATAGCACCCGCAGCATGTTGTGTCACTTGGTTGAAAGTCTCGCTATTGCTTACACCAAAACCGATCAGGATTGAATTCTTCAGTTTCATACCAGCAATTCGCTTGAAATAGCTTAGTTGATCATCTGAAAAATGGGAACGCCTTCCTGTGGTGCTGCTGGAAGAGACAGCATAGATGAATGCATCACTTTCCGCATCTAACAATCGAATACGCTCATCACTGGTTTGTGGCGTAATGAGGAAAACGTTTTGAAGATTGTATTTGGTGAAAAGCGATTTATATTCATTCTGGTACTCTGTAAAAGGTAAATCGGGAAGAATGATTCCACTGATTCCACAGCGTGAAGCATCCTCACAAAATTCTGCAAATCCATACTGCAACACCGAGTTAAGATAACCCATGAGCAGCAAAGGGCAATGATTTGTGATTTGCTCCTTGCTCAATGCTTCCAATTGTGCAAAGAGTTTCTTCAACGTCATTCCGTTCTTCAAAGCAACTTCAGAACTATGCTGAATGGTCGGCCCATCGGCCAACGGATCGCTGAAGGGAATGCCCACTTCGATTAAATCCACACCAGCGCTCCACAAACCGCGGATGATTTGAGTCGTTGAATCAATAGCCGGAAAGCCGGCAGTAAAGAAGACGGAAAGAATCTTGCGTTTCTCATCAGCGAAAAGTTGTCGCAGCTCATTCATATCTTCTCCTCCATTGCGTTTATATACATAGCCATATCTTTGTCACCACGACCGCTCAGGTTCACCACCACTACATCTTCTGGGTTGAATTTCATTTTATCCAATTGGGCAATGGCATGTGCGCTTTCCAGCGCGGGTATGATGCCTTCAAGTTTAGCAAGCAGGAACGCGGCCTTTAGGGCTTCATCATCAGTAACATTTCCAAACAAGGCGCGTCCGGTTTTGAAAAGATGCGCATGAAGCGGACCAACACCAGGATAGTCAAGTCCTGCTGAAATACTATACGGCTCGGTAATTTGTCCATCATCGTTTTGCATTAGCATGGTCCTGCAACCATGGATGATACCCGGTTTACCGAGCATCATGGTTGCAGCACTGTGTCCGCTCTCGATGCCTTTGCCCGCAGCTTCCACCGCGATAAGTTTCACTTTGTCATTATCAAGAAAGTGATAGAACGCCCCTGCTGCATTGCTGCCACCACCTACACATGCGATAACGTAATCAGGTTCATTACGATTGAGTTGTGCTTGCAGTTGCACCACCATCTCTTCGCTGATGATGGACTGAAAACGTGCCACCATATCGGGATAAGGATGCGGGCCTACGACACTGCCTATGATATAATGTGTGTCCACCGGATTGTTGATCCAATCGCGAATGGCCTCATTAGTTGCATCTTTCAGTGTGCGACTACCGCACGTTGCAGGTCGCACTTCGGCTCCGAGCATTTTCATTCTTGCTACGTTGGGTGCCTGTCGCGCAATGTCCACCTCACCCATGTACACAATGCACTGCAATCCCATCAAGGCACACACCGTGGCAGTGGCAACACCATGCTGTCCTGCGCCTGTTTCTGCAATGATCCGTGTTTTTCCCAAACGTTTCGCCACCAGGATTTGCCCGATGGTGTTGTTGATTTTATGTGCTCCGGTATGACACAGATCTTCCCGCTTAAGATAAATCTTTGTTTCATGTCTCGCTGAAAGTCGTGGAGCGAAATAGAGGGGAGTTGGCCGGCCAACATAATGTTTCAGCAACAAATGAAATTCGTTCTGAAAGGAATTTTCATGTATGATTTCCAGATAGCGGGTACGCAATTCGTCCACATTTGGAAAAAGCATTTCAGGGATGAATGCTCCACCAAACTGGCCGTAGTATCCCATTTCTGATACGGTATACCTCATGACCTATGCAGTTTTTGAATAAATGATGTAATAAGAGAAATGTCTTTAAACCCTGGTGCTGTTTCGAAGCGGCTATTGATGTCAATAGCGATGAGCCTCGGATGATGAAAGGAGTGTATTGACTCCACATCATGTAGACCAATGCCGCCGCTCAGTATAAAGGGAGTGGCACCTTTGTAATTATCTAACAAGTTCCAGTCAAATTTAATGCCACTGCCACCATGGTGTGGAGTACGGGTGTCGAAGAGGAAATAAGAACATGAAGTGTAGTCATCCAACACATCAAAATCAAACTGATCATCCACACCAAAAGCTTTGATAATAGGCAAAGAATTTGCTACTTCATCGCAGTAAGCGGGCGATTCGTTTCCGTGCAACTGCACATAACGAAACTGATATTTTTCAGCTATATGCACCACGTTGACTTCATCTGTGTTTACAAAAACACCAACAGTCTTCGTATGTTGCTTTAACGAGCTAACAAATTCTGGTGAAAGTGTTTCGCACATATACCGTATGCTTTTGTCATAAAAAACGAAACCCATAAAGTCAGGCCGCAGCGCAACAACTGAGTTCACATTCTCCATATATTTCATCCCGCATACTTTTAATTGATGGTCCATGTCCCTTGCGCAGTAAGTTGTTTGAGTTGCTGTATGAAATCGGTACAGGCTACTTCCGGGCGGCCGTGTTTCATGAAATGTTCGCCTATCAGGAAACCATTAAAACCAGCGGCTTTAAGGCGAAGTACATCCTCAGGGTTCTCCAACCCACTTTCAGAAATACACACCATACTTTTTGGAATTGCTCCCAGGACTTTCAACGAATTATCTATAGAGACACTGAAGTCGTCCAGGTTACGGTTGTTCACACCAACAAGATCAACCTGTTCAGCCAGTGCATTTAGTCCTGCGGCATCATGCACTTCAAGCAGGCTTTCCATGCCAAGTGATTTGGCGAGCGCTGAAAAGCGTTTGATTTCATCTGCACTCAGTACATTGGCCAGCAGCAGAATGGCATCTGCACCAATGCTCTTGGCCTCTATGATTTGGTATTCATCGACGATAAAATCCTTCCTGAGTATGGGGCAGAAGTTAAACTTACGCGCCATAGTGAGGTCCTCGGATTTGCCATCGAAAAACGTGGTGTCGGTGAGAATGCTCAGTGCGCTTGCACCTGCCATCATATATCCGATCGAAGTGCGCTCCACGTTTACATACTTGTTGATATTGCCTTTGGTGGGGGACTTGCGTTTTATTTCGGCAATGATACCAAACAGGTCATCACGCAGGAGGTATTTTCGGAGAGAAACGCATTGTGCATTGAAGTGAATGCTCCTCTCCAGCAGTTTGGTGTGATACAATTCTTTGCGCTGTGCCACTTCGGTGCGTTTGTGTGCCACTATTTTTTCAAGGATGGTCATCAGGATGATGCGATTAGTTTGTTGAAGGTATTGTATGCAAGATGTGAATCAAGAGATGCCTCCGCCTTTTGCAAAGCATCCTTGATGGTAAGATTTTCATCTATCGTCTTTATTGCCAATGCAGCATTCGCCAACACCACGTTGCGTTGTGCAGATGTACTCATTCCCTTGAGAACGTTGATGAAAATTTCGGCTGATGATTTCACTGTTTCGCCACCGAACAAGTCTTGGGGTTGTAACTCGGTAAAAAAGAAATGACTTGCATCGCATAACCGTTCACCTGTTTTGTCAATCAATTTGAATGCAGAGGTGAGCGACACTTCATCATACCCGTCCAGCGAATGCACAATGGTGAAATGCGAGCCGGTTTGTTGAAGGAGGTATTGATAGATACGCGCGAGCTCCAGGTTGAAAACTCCGGTGAGTTGGAACTTCGGTCTGGCCGGATTGACCAACGGTCCAAGCATGTTAAAGAATGTTTTTATCCCTAAATCCTGGCGAATTGAAGCAACACTTTTCATGGCAGGATGAAAGAGCGGTGCATGGAGAAAACAGATATTGCAGTCATCAAATTGCTTTTTCAAAACATCCAAATCGTTGCTAAAGCGATAGCCGAAATAGTCAAGTAAATTACTGCTACCGCTCACACTGCTTACACCATAGTTGCCATGCTTGGCCACTTTGTAGCCTGCACCTGCCACTATAAAAGAAGCCGCTGTTGAAATATTAAACGTGTTTTTTTCATCGCCACCGGTGCCACACAAGTCAATACACTGATGACTTCCGAGGTCAACAGGTAAACACAATTCCAGCAGTGCATCCCGAAATCCTTCCAACTCTTCCACGCGTACTGGCCGCATCAGAAATACAGTGAGAAAGCTTGCAATCTGCGAATGATTGGCTTCGCCCCGCACAATACTATGCAATGCATCACTCGCCTCCGAGCGTTCGAGTGTTTGTTGTGCGAAGAGTTTTTGCAAGATGGACTTCATGATACTCGTTCAAGGTTCACAAATTCATAACTCAACAGCCCGTCCGCAATAAATGCACTCAGGTTGCGTTCCCCTCTAATGGCGATTATCTTATGCATGTTCAAGCCAGTTTTTAATCATCGTTAATCCATGCTCGGTAAGCACACTTTCTGGATGAAACTGAACACCACGCACATTATATTGTTTATGCCGCAGCGCCATAATAGAGCCACTTGCATCAACAGCAATTACTTCTAACTCCTCAGGTAGTGTTTCCACATCAGCCACCCAGGAGTGATATCGACCTACTTTTAATTTTTTAGGCATTAAATGGAAAAGTAAGTCGTCCTTCACCACATCAATCTCCGTCGCTACACCGTGAAATACGTCAGGAAGATTGATGAGCTTTCCCCCAAAGGCTTCAGCTATAGCTTGCTGGCCAAGGCATACACCAAGGATACTCTTCATTGGTGCATAATGCTTTATCAAGTCGATGAGGATCCCTGCCTCAGATGGAATACCTGGCCCTGGTGATAATATAATTTTATCAAACCGCGCTATTTCATCCAATGAAATTTTGTCATTGCGATATACTTCCACTTCGCTGCCTGTGAGTTGTTCAACATAATGAACCAGGTTATAAGTGAAGCTATCGTAGTTGTCTAGCACCAATATGTTATGTGTGTTGCTCATCGTTTACTTCCAATTATATTCCAGGGCCTTGAACAACGCAGCCAGTTTGTTATTTACTTCATTCAGCTCGCTGAGTTCGTCGCTTGCCTTTACAATGCCAGCGCCAGCCCGCCAAAACAGCCTGTTGTTTTTGCTCAGGAAAGAACGAATGATGATAGCATGATTATAGCTTCCATCCGTTCCATAAAAACCAACACAGCCTCCATAGTATTCGCGAGAGTTGTTTTCCAACTCATCAATGATCTGCATAGCGCGGTATTTGGGTGCACCGCTGAGTGTTCCTGCAGGAAAAGTATCAGCCACTACCTGTACTGTTTTTGTATTTTCTTTCAAAGTGCCGGTCACTTTTGAAACCAGATGGATTACATGTGAGTAATACTGCACTTCCCGAAACACCTCTACCGTCACACTGCGACAGGCACGGCTTAAATCGTTTCTTGCCAGGTCAACCAACATCACATGCTCCGCATTCTCTTTTTCATCAGCAAGCAATTTATGGGCAAGGGCAGCATCATCAGCATCGTGTCCAGTTCTTCTGAAAGTTCCTGCAATGGGATGTATTTCCGCTTTGCCGTCTTTCACCTTCAACTGCGCTTCGGGCGAGCTGCCAAAAAGCTTGAAGTCCCCCATATCAAAATAATAGAGATACGGCGAAGGATTGACAGAGCGCAATGCACGATAGACATTAAACTCGTCACCACTGAACTGCACGTTATATTCTCGAGACAACACCACTTGAAAAACATCGCCACGCTGGCAATGCTCTTTTGCCGTTGCAACCTTGCTGATGTAGTCATCGTCGGTTAGGTCGGATTGCACCTCGCTCGTTGTGCTGAATCGATATTCATTCACTGTCTGCCTTTTCAGAAGAGAAGCAAATGAAATTAGATCATGCTCATTTTGCCCAGTGGTTGAATGACAGAATAAATGCAACTGCTCGCTGAAATGGTCGAACACCACCACATACCGAAAGAGGCGATAGAGCATCTCAGGAATCTTTCGCTCACTACTTCGTATCCCATTTAACTCAATATCTTCGAAATAGCGTACTGCATTGTATGCTGTATAGCCGAAGAAACCGTTGTTCGCAAAAGGAAATTCATTCTCCTGAAATGAGAACGATGTGATGAACTCATTGAGCGAGTTCATCACATCACTTCTCGTTTCAATTTTTTTTTCAGACTTCTCATTCTTTAACACCGACGTGATGATGTACTCATCCTTAATCACAAACTCCGCCATGGGTTCGCAACAGATAAATGAGAAGCTGTTCTCATGGCCCCTGTAGTCACTGCTCTCAAGTAAAAGCATACCCGGATACTTGTCACGCAATAGCAAATAGATGCTCACAGGCGTATGCAAGTCAGCCAGCAATCTGCATTGTGTGGTACGTATTTGGTACTTGGTCATGTGTTTTTATGAAGAAAAATGGATGCATTATGCGAAAAGGAGATTCAGCTCTATTACCGGACAAACATGCGCCTTAACAGGCAGAGGTTTCCCATCCACTACGAAGGCGCCAACGCCAATTGATGAGAAGATCGAAATGCATGGGGCAAATATACGACATTGCATGAACTCTATTGACTATTCATATCAATTACCCTTAACTTGATGGTGGTGAAGCAGGTAGGACTTTTCGGCTGTAACAGCAATATTCCTGACCATCCATCATCATCTCAAACCTAATCACAAGAAATGACCATCACCATAGAACCCATGAAACAAGTCCTTGATGCGTTCAATCGCCATGACCTCGATGCTAGAATGGAATTCTTTTCTGATGATTGTTCCTTTGATTTTCCAAGAGGGCCTGAATCCTCGGGACAACGCTTCATCAGTAAAGCACAGATACGAGAAGCACTTGCCGGTCTCTTCAAGGGCATCCCGGACTTCCACTATGGAGAGGACGTACACTGGATCTCCAACGATGGCCTACGTGGCGTCTCAGAATGGACACTCACCGGCACAACCACTTCAGGTGTTAAAGTGAAAGTGAAGGGGTGTGATCTTTGGGAGTTTCGGAACGGTAAAATCATTTGAAAAGATTCCTATTGGAAAATCGTCGAGGGATAATTCCAGATATCCGTCAGCTGCGATCCTTGTCTAGCAAATGAGTTTTTGGAAGGCATAGTTCGACTACGCTCACTACAAGGATTCCGCAGATGTATTTTAAAAAATAATTGCGCAGAGTTGATCATTATGATTCACACTCTAACCTCCTCTGGAAAGGGCTGAACCCCTTTCCTACTCGTGCGCCCTTTCAGGGCTTTGGGAATTTCGGCAAATAATATATGCCCTGAAGAAGCGGATTGTAGCAAAGGGGTTCAGCCCTTTGCTCAATCTCCATTCGCCACGGGAAAAACTTGTATACATTCAGCCTCCGCTAGATTACCTTGATACGAAAATATAAAAAGCGCAAGTTTGGCTTGCCGCAATGAACATATGCGAAAACGCAACTTGCAGGTGTTGAGAATCAGAGGAAATATCTATCTTTGGTTGCGGACATTTCCGTGTTAGTGGCTATTCAGACAAAGCAAAAGAAACCGATGACCCAAAGAAATATTTTCAATAAAACATTTAACCCTAAAACATATGAAGAAGGGGTAATGGCTCGTTACCCTAACAAAACCAAACTTGTAGACACAAAAGATCCAGACGAACACGGGAATACTCTAATGATTATGACAGAGGACGGAGTTCTAATTTCGGAAGAAAAATATTCTGGTGTGGTATATGTTAACGAGTTTACATTTGAAGTTTTTAGTGGTCTTGGAAACAGGAAAACGGGAATATTCAAAATTGGTAGTGGAGCCAATTGGGACATAGAAACCCCCAGACAAATTGTACAAAAAGCTCATTACACCTTTAAAAGAGAATTGGAATCAAAAATAGATAAAATTGGACCCTTTTGCCTTTGCTCTTATCCAAGAATTACAAACTATTTAACTCGGAATTCTTCAGAATCATATTATTTAGCAAATATCCTGAGACAAAATTTCTTGAAGTCTAGCAAGTCAAATTATGACACACAAACAGAAGTAACAACTACCATATATAATTGCAAAATATGTGACAGCGAATATCTTTGGAAATATAGAGATAGAAGAATTGACGAATTGATGTTAACTGAAGACAAATTAGAAGTGAAAATTGGCATGGAACCTGATAATGAAGCTCCAAATTTTATTAACGCAATTCATGATAAAGTGTATTGTAATAAAAGTTATTTATTTAGAGAGAAGCTTTTTGAAGGCAATCTAAATAGTGTAATTGATTACTTGTTTAAAAGGAATTAACCAGCCACTAACATAGGATGCTCATAAGCAGGTTATCTGCATTGAGAATGAAAACGTAAATTTGGACACTGATGCTACAGAAACAGTCCCAACTAAGTCGGCCTGCCTACGAGCATCCCTGGTCGTTAGTAAGCATTATTTGTAATGAGGATAATTTCAAAATTTAAAGATTACTATGATGGGGTTCAAGCTTTAGGACAAGATAGTTCACTAGTTTATAACCGTAAAACAGAAGAAGTTGGCACTCCTACTGAAAGCGAAATTGACAAATTCCTGGATGAACTCGCCAACTTCCAGAACGTAAAACATATAAGGAGTAGTGGCGAAGATCTTTACATCTGTAAAGTCATCCTAGGCTTTTGTGGCCAATTACTCACATGTTATTGTGCACAATGGCCAACGGTTGATCTATTAAATTCTCCTGTTTTCTTTTACTCAAGGGAGGAATTAATAAACTATCTCGATAAGCATAAAAAGACTTTGGTTTTGGAGGACGTCAAATTTAGAAGTAATATGAGCTGGAAGAAAAAGGAGTCAGTTCCATGGCAAGAATTCATTCCTACTTTTGAGCCAATTAGACATAATTACGACGGAATTTTTCATTTGCTTAAAAAGCCCATATTTATCTTCCCGAGCTTTGTATTTGACTATGAGATAATTAAGAAGAACTTATGGTTAAATAAAATCCATTGGAAAAAGAGTAGAATCATAGTAGATCCAAATCTAAAAAGTATTGGATTCGAGCGAATACAAGATGCATACCAATGTTATCAAAGTCTGGAGCAATACATAAGTGGTGTTTTAGGAAATACGGAAAAGGAAGATGACAATCGATCTGATAAGGAGAAGGTGAAATCACATGGGTTTGATGAAAAATATGGATTCAGAACTCGTAAAAAGTAATAACGCATACTAATCGAGTAGGCGGCCCCGCCTGTTGATACAAACGGGGTGCGCCTCTCACACCACTGTACGTACGGGTCTCGTATACAGCGGTTCATTAAATTACGGAGCAACTTTCAAGTAGTAATCGAGCAATGAAACATACCCTCTTAGTTCCAACCGTTTCAAAGTGATCGTGGTGCCTAAGATGGGGCTTTGAGCCACAGCCCATCCGCCCATTCTCGTCCTACTCCATGCATATGCGTGATCAGAATCAACACCGAGTCGGATCAGGTTTTTCCTTTTCCGTTCAGGCTTTTTCCAGTCATGCCAAATGCAATACCTCAGACGGTTACGTAACCAACTGTCAGTAGTGCCGAGCTTACCTACAATACTTGCCAAGCGGAAGTAATTCAGCCATCCTCTTTGCACTTCATTCAGTTTCTGGATACGCTCGTCGAAAGTCAACGGAGATGTTTTCCTCGTAAGGCCTTTCAGACGTTGTTTGAGATTATTCCAGCTTTTCTCACTGACCACCAATTGGTATTTGCCTCGATCTCCTTTGATGTACGTGGGCACAAATTTGTAACCCAGTATTTCAAAATGCACAGGTTTGCGGATACCGCTTTTCTCCCTGTTGATTGGAAGTTTCAGTTTGTTCTTCAAGAACAAAAAGATACTGTTCCCAATCTTTCGGGCGGCTGATTTACTTTTAGCATAAATGCTAAAATCATCTGCATACCGTACGTAGAGATGGCCTTGCTTTTCCAGTTCTGTATCCAGCACATGTAACATGATGTTGGATAGTAACGGACTTAGCGGGCTGCCCTGTGGTACACCTTTTCTGCGTTTGATGAGTTTCCCGTTTACTTGTATCGGGGCTCTCAGCCATTTGCGTATCAGGCGTAATGACATGGGGCATTTTACCTTGCGATACAATAGCTGCAACAGTATACAATGATCCACTTCATCGAAGAAGCTTTTCAAGTCAATATCCACGATGTGTTTATGGCCTGCATTGATGTACTGTTGTGCTTGAAGTACTGCTTGCTGGGCATTACGATTAGGCCGGAATCCGTAGCTGTGTTCTTTAAACTCAGCTTCAAACAAAGGCATGATCACTTGGTGCATCGCTTGTTGTAACAAGCGATCTGTAACGGTCGGAATACCTAATAATCGGGTCTTTCCGTTGCTCTTGGGTATTTCAACCCCTAAGATGGGTTGTGGTAGGTAGCCTCCGTTACATACTGACGTTGATATCCGTCGTTGGTTCTCTTCCCAATGAGCGGATAGCTTCATGACAGACATACCATCCACTCCTGCCGAACCTTTGTTGGACACTACTTGATGGCATGCTTTCAACATGTTGGTTTTACTAAGTACCTTTTCAATCATCTTAGTCAATATTTGTCATACTCTGTTCCACTTATCGTAAGGCTGGTAAGTACAAAACCTAAACCTCCTTACCACATTTAGAACAACTTAATGTTCAGCCCTTCCCCGATTCTGAGACCTCCGCCTTTATCCATTCGGTGACGGCTCGTTTGCCTCGGGTACTACGGCTTCTGCTGACTTCTCCTTCGCTTATCAAAAGCAATGGAGATCTCCCCAGGTAATTGCATATTCCTTCCTCCGATCGCTGCGGCATCTACCTCCTGAGGTTTATTGATCAGGGGCTTCACAATGATGTGCTTGCTTACCCACCTCAAGCGGCCTCCTATGCCGTTCCTGTACGTCAGTACCGGATTTTGCAGTCTCGCTTTCTTCAGACCAGTCCTCACGGACAGCGCCCTTGCGACTTGCTAACTGGCTTTACCAACTCGCCAGTGAGTGACTTTCACACTCTGGAAATAAATGTGTAACTTTTCACACATGATGCACATACTGGGCACACACAT